>NZ_JBXUGO010000031.1:0-23602 GCF_057180565.1 Serratia sp. HNCC26DJ244
GCATCGCCGCACGGTCCGGGTGGGCCTGGGCAAATTCTTCACCGGCTTCAAGCAGGTAGCGCATTTCAGCGTCGTAATAACGCAGGGTTAAGTCGTCCATAGGGGTATAATACCAATGAAAAAATGAGAATGTAGAGAAGCAAAATCCCTACACCATACAGGAATAATCGAGTTAAGCTAACCTATTAATAATTATTTGATTTTATTGAAAATAATACTTTGAAAACTCGCCTCGCAGGCAGTAACGGGAGGGACTCTCTTACGCTCAAATAACCGTCTGTTTTTGTTCGTAAACCGGTCTTAATTGTTTACTCCTCACTTCTCTCTGCAGTTCAGCTATCTTAGTCTTTAATTTATTGATCTTCCTGATTGAAAAAAATAGTCGCGAGAATAATAAATGAGATAATTGACGCCCAGTATAATATATATCCGATGCCATATATCCCCTGAATCAGGAAAATTTCATTCTTATCCATTAGATTAGGCTCAAAGGCATACTTAACATCTACTAAAGCAAGAGTAAGCACCACGGTCATTACAGTAGAAAATACATACGCCGGGGTAAGCCACGTAATCAAGCGTAACATAAATTTCATCATTCAGCCTTGATAAGCCGCTAATTGGGACAGTTGAAAGCTCATAATGTAATAGTCGCAGTTAGGCATAGCCCCATACATATTCGTCATATTACTAATTGCTTGGGGCTGGCTAGAGACAGACCTGATCCTTGCGCTAAAGGAGCGCTGCTGTTCAAAAATGCTCAGCGCCCTGTCAAGCAATTCGAATTATTTAGGTTCTAGAGTAAATATCAATTATCATCCTGCGTGTCTTTAGAGGATTGGTTTCTTTTCTTGGCAAGTACAGCTCCCCCTCCTAAAAAAGCCAGCAGTAAGAGCGGTAATATGCGTAATAGAACGTCCTTTAATGCTTGATTTTGTCTTTCTGTACGTTGCTGCATTTCTCTTCCAACAAACTGCTGCATAGCAACATCCTTTTTGGTTGGTGCCCCAGTGATCAACTGTCTAGCATCTACACCACCCTCTGATGCTTTTAACTCATATTCCTGAGGCTGCTCAAATTGTATAACATCTTGCAACTGGTTGAGCTCTTCAGTGACCAGCTCCGGTCTTGCATGCGGCTGAGAATCGATAAAACCTTTAGAGTCAGTCAGCAAGAGTTGAACTAACCACTGGTTACCGACCTTGATGCTTTTCAGAAATGCGCTAGACTGGGAACCATATTTCGGACTAACACTCCAACTTAATCGCTGCATTTTTTTATCCCAGTGCGGAATTACATCCCACTGCAGGTCAATAAAAGACTGGGTTTGATCCTGAAAATGTTCTTTAAGTGTAAATAACAAATCATCTGCATCCAATCTTTCCAAAGAATTAATATCAATTGGCGGATGTTTATCAAGCCAGAGTGCCGCTCGCCACCAACCTTTCTCAGGACTGATAAAACCAATAACTTTGCGACTATCATCTTTTGACAACTTAGCAATCATCATTTCTTGATCAGATAACGCGTTGGCATAATCTACTGGTAGGAATCGGTATCCTTGTGGCAAGTTCAATTTTGCTATATTTGACAATGAAATAATCTTAGGGCCATGCTGCCAAGGTAAATCATTTGTCTCTTTATCTTTTTGTCCTTCTTCTCTGACACTGTCTTCATAGCTTAATAAGTATTTTTGTGCCGCTGGACTGTAGCTTTTCTTACTCACATCCGTAGCCTCACAGACTACTGCAGAGTCATCAGGCCATTTTAACTCTCCGTTCTTATTATAGGCCAATGTGATATTTTTCAGGCACTTCATCTCTCCAACTTGAGAAACATCTTGTTTTTTTAAAAAAACATCACCCTCCTTATCAATAAGGAATTCCGTTTTATTCGAAGAGTCCATCAGCCACATTAGTGGTGGTAGTTCCTTATCATTTGGATCAATAAATGATGTACCATCAGAAACATTCATCGAATACAACGATACCTTTTCTTTATCTAATGCCATTGCATTTTTTTCATTAAATTTATCTATTAACCTTCCCTTAAGATTCTGTTTACCTGCAATGGGTTCAGGAACTATTTTCCCACTGACATCGATAGCTTCCCAATTATTATTTATCATCACAGAGGCAGTGCCATTGGTAAACCCATAGGCTCTTTCCCAATGACGAGAGCCCGCCGGCACAATAATTTTTGAAAGCTTTAGATTAATAACCCCATAGTTTTCCTTACCATTATTCAACTGATTATATATTGCAACACCACCCTCTAACCCTCCGACTATTTCTATATTCTTTTTTACTATTCCCCCTGCGTTGTTCAACACATCCATTTTGTCATACACTTTATTAAACTCATAGTACTGAGAAGGTGTCCAATGTCTCCTTTGCCAATAATCATCATTTACCCTAGAATACTTATAGTTTGATTTATAAGGCATTACTACATTGCCACTTTTATTAATCACCATATTCTCACCGGAGTTTTCTTTCATTTCGGTGGTATTAACCTCAGCCAACCCATTATAGAATGGCTGAATGGATTCGTATTTTGGCTTAATTACCCATTGACCTTGCGTATTGATATAACCCATTTTACCTGAATCAGCTCTAGCTCCAGCCAGTCCTTCAGAGAGTGGCTGAACTAGTTTAAAACCCGATGAAGAAATAAGCTTACCATTATAATCGTACAATCTAAAAGATGAGAATTTATCATTCTTTTCACTTAATACATTATCTGCAATCTTTGTTACTTCTGTAAATGAAGCAGTTTTAACACCTTGTTGATTGAAAATATCAACATTAACTTCAAATCCTGCATGCGTCCTTTTCTCGGCAAGCCATACATTATCAGCAAAGGTAATTTTAGAATAGCTTGGTGGTAGCACCCAATCCCCTTCTAAGCTCATAATGCCACAATGTTCACGTAAATCTTTAATACATAATGGTACCCAAGGAGTTTCTTCAGCATGAACATCTATAACAGAAAAAAGTAACAGCACGACTAATAGTGAATATTTTAATGTCTTCTCTCTGCCACTCAAAAAACAATACTCAACAATGCTCACAATAGCTTCCTTTATTTATAATTTCAGCAGGGTGCGTGTATGCACACTGCCGTCGAACTCTGCCAGTGTGCAGATAAGTTCGATATCCATCCCCGAGAGTTTGTTCACCTCTTCACGAATACGCTGAAGATCTTCGTCATAACTCAGCTCTTCACTGGTGGGCTGGCTCTCGCTCAAAGGGGTTAACCAGTTGTTCCATTAGGCAATCGTGACTTGTTCCTGCTGCGCCAGGGTCTGGTTCCCCGCCTAGCTACCCGCCATTAAACTTTGCAGGTCGGCCATTATTGTTCCCCCTCTAGCGGAAGATTATTACTGCCGCTGCTATTGCTGCTACTGTTTCCAGATAGGGCGTTCTCCGCTACCCCGGCCTCGACACTGAAAATTTGATCCGGCAGGGTAAAGTTGCGTAACTGCAACAACGCCAGCGGGCCATTGCCCAGTTGTGAGCGCAGTGCCCATTGCAGAGTCTGGCCGTCTGGGGTGGTAAAGCTCATCATCCACTGGCTGTGGTCCAGTTGCTGGCGTTTACCTTGCTCCAACCAGCGGATAAAGCCCCAGGTGCCGCTGTAATCACCAAACAGCCGCGCCCCGGCATTGGTGGTGGTCCAGGTCAGCATGGTGCCCGGTTTATAGGTATCACCCGGCCAGCGGAAGCTCTGCCAGTCTGCCATCTGGTTAAAGTAGTGCAGTTTCTGCCCATCAATGGTCAGTTGGGTTTCCGTGACCTGCGGTGCCGGGCGGGCCTGCAGTTCAAAGCTGATCCCCTGGCTACCATCAGTAAACAAAATATCGGACAACTGACTTAACTGGTTGATAGACTTAAGGAACGCCGGGTTAAAGGTCAACCCCTGGCTGTGCGCCGTGTCCACGACCCAGACACTGCCTTCCTTATGCAGCACCCCGCCCAGTTCGCTGGTGAGGAAGCGCTCAAGGCGGCCACTGTCCTTGCGGATAAACTCTGCCAGCATCGGCAGCGAGGCATCACTCTTGCTGGCGGCAAACGGATAACGCCCATCAAAGGCGGTATGCCAATTGGCCACCACCGCCCGGCTCCAGCGGTCATTAAGGCTGGCGGCCGAGGGTTGCAATACGGTTTGCCACGCTTGGGCCAGCGGTTGCACAAACAGGGTGCGGCCAAAGCTGCTCCACTCTTCCCCCAGGCTGGCGGCCACCAGGCTGCCGTATTGCTGGGTGTCGGTCAGGTCGACACTTTTGCCCTGAAACACCGTCTGGGCCAGGGTCTGCATCATCTCCTGCGGATCTGAACTGCTGGCCACCTGCTGCAAGCGCAGGCGCACACGGGTGATGCGCGTCAGGTAGGTTTGCAGGCTGAGGCTGTTATCCGCCGACATCACGTTACCGGCCTTGTTTTTCCCCATCAGGGTCAACAACGGGCCGAAGGTGTCATCCAGTGGGCCCTGAGGCCCGGCGGCATTCTGATCGATGGTGGGTTTCTCCTTGTTATTGATCAGGTCCTTGGCGGACTTGATAAGGGAATCCGACAACCCTTCACTCTGCTGCCCGGTCTGCCCCTGCCAGGACAGGGTATTCATCAACGCAATCATCGGTGACTGGCGGACATCACTCATCAGCGTCAATTGGTCGGTGACATCGGCAATATTATTGGTGGGGTTAAGGCGCAAGCTGTTGAGGAAACTGAGCCAGCTACCGGCAAAATCGGCAAAATAGCGTTGGGTCAGGCGGGCTTTCAGCGCCTCGGGGGAAATTTCGGCCGTGATGTTATGACCACTGTCGCTGAGCACCCAGTCGATTTCATCGCGGCGGGAATTGGCGGCCTTCTCAATTGCCGGTTGAATGCCCCCTTCCCAGGCCTGACGGGTAAACATGCCCGGCACCACTTCATCAGTGTTGAACAGGCGGCGAGCGTCGGTACCGCTGGTCATGTCCTCGAGCGTCACATCGGCAAAATTGCGACGTACCGATTTAAGCATGTTTTCATACAGGGTCCCTTCGGCATTACGCCGACCAATCTGTTGCAACAACACCTGGCGGCTCTGATTCACCAGCGGTGCCTCCGGGGTGATTTTCCACCCCGGTTGGTGGGGCAGCTCGACAATATAAAATGCCCATAAATCCGGTGCCAGGCTCTGCCATAACCCGGGGGAGAGCCCCTGGCGGGTAGGTTGCACCGTTTTCAGGGTGTCGGCATAGAAGCTGGCATCCACCTTATCGGGGCGCGCCATCATCAACCAGGCTTTCAACGCGTCATAACCGGATTTGGCCAGCTCCGCACGCTCTGGCGTGTTGGGGGCCGAGTTGGCCAGGGTGGTCAGTTGCTGTTTAAGGGCCAGGCTGGCGGGGTCACGGATCAGGCGATTATTGGCTTCACCGTACCAGGGCATCATCGCCGCCAGCAGCGAGGCATTGTGGTCCAGGCCGAAGCGCAAGTACCACGGCGTCCCTTGCTGAACACGGTACTGCAGCCGCCCCGCGTCGTTACGCAGATCATGCAATGCGGTCAATTGCTCATCAGTGACCGCCGGTTGCGCCACCAGGGTATGGGCTTTCTCGGCAATAGTGATCATCTGTTGGCGGTTAAGCACAAACGACAGCAACAGACCCGCCCACCAGAGCCCTATCACGGTCATCAGCGACCAGGCCAGGGTGCGCTCCCAGGCCATCCCCACCCGGCGACCACGCACCTTGCCACACTCGTCAATCACCCCTTGCCAGATGGCCGGCAGGGTCAGTGCATGGGGAACGGCGTTCGGCGTGCCCAATCCTGCGCGCTCGGCACTGTTGGGCTGCGGCAGGCTGAACATCAGGCCACGTAACGGCACCCGTTGCTGCGTTGCAAACAGCCAGGGGGTGAGTTGAACTTGCCAGCGCTCGATACCACCGGCTTGCAGTTGCTGCCCCAGACGTAACAGAAAGTCATGCTGCTGATGCTCCAGCACCTGCTCTACCCCCTGCTGGCGCAGTTGCGGCAGCAGTTTATTCAGCTGGCGTGCGACATCATCAGACATGGCACGCCAGGGGAAGGAGGCCCCCACGGTCTGTTCGATACGCCCGGCTTGTGACCAGGGGCTGTCACACAGTTGCCATAACCACACCGGGGGTTGGTAACGCAACAGTTCGCCGATTTTCTCCAGCCCGCGCAAGTCGTTGTCACTGACTTGCGGTGTCAGATTCTGCTGCGGGCCCAGTACCCGGATAATGCCATCCAGCGGGCGACCCCGGCGCAACTTGCGCAGCGCGGTGTATTGTTCGCTATCAACCTGGGTGGTCAGGCTGCCGCCGTAAATCAGCACCGTGCGGCTGCCTTCCTGCCACTGGTTCTCTTTCAGACCCGGTGCCAACAGTGCCAGTTCACTCTCATCCCCAGTGACCAGCAGCAGGCGCACTTTACGCCGCCAGAACAGGCCATAACGGCGGGCGAGGTGGTTTTTGAGTTGGGTGATACTCATCAAGGCCGATGACTCTATTTCTGAACGGGTATGCTCAGTGACAGGCTTATTCCCACCAGAGATAGACTTCGCGTTACGATAGGCTTTCTTACCGAACAGATAGGTCGAAACGAAAAAGAGCACAATAAATAGCAACAACCCTCCTGTTAAGACCAGAGATAAGAAGAATAGCCGCTCCTGCCAGACAGAATCTGGTGAAACCCCCAATTGAGCGGGGTCATTTCTGAGTATCAAGCAAACAGCAATCCCCAGAAATAGAAAAATAAACAAAATAGACCATAACTGAAACGTGGTATTTCTTAACCCCTGTAATATGCCTTTCACCTGTATCTCCCAACACAAAACGGCTGGACACGCTAGTGCCAGTAATCGCTGATGAATTCAATGCGATATGGATAATATAATCAACTTTATTGAAGTGGCAGTCAGAAAACTATTTAGGGACAAATCGGCTAAAAACGATTTGAACACTGCTTGCAGTAGTACCCGGCTAGCCAAACTATATGCCACGGTTACCCTGCCAGATTTCTGACTTTTGAATGGTCGGGGACACACCCTGCCCTTATGACTCTGCGGTTGGATAGACAACCAACCACCACGGCAAGCCAGCCGCCCCTGTGGTACTCATGATTAATTGCGCAGCAAGCGGCTGCCGGGAATTCCCTGCTGCCAAAGCAATGGCAAGCCAGGGGGACACCCCACCGGTATAGCCACTCTTGATATCTATATCTGTAAACTGCCCTTTAGCCTCAACACAAGGAAAATTGAGGTGATGATTCATCAGCAGAGCCTGTGCTTTATTTTCGGTTCCCATTCCTGCAAGCCATAAGTAAGCGACATCTTCCACCTGAGTATTTCCCCACTGTAAAGACTGCATCGCCGATGCATGGATCATTGCAGTTTCCTGCGAAAGTTCGGGCCGATGAACATGAGCCATAGCGCTGTCTGCAACGGTATTTTTGGCATGTAGAAGGAGTGCAACGGCTATCTCGCTTTCGCCATCTGCTAAATTTGACATTAACCTGACCGACAGAATAAGCAGTGAATCCATCATATCGGGTTTATCCAACCAATGGTCAATATCCACCAGTGCAAACTGCGGAAAGAATTGTACGACAGCGGATGCGGGTAGCCACGGCATAAGATTTTGCTGGATAGCCGCACTCTCTTCAACACTCAATGGGGCATCACTGTCCACTTGTATAACCACTGCCAATGAATGGGGTAATTTAAGTCGAGTCAATGCAGCCTGCAGAGCAACATCTTGCAAAAGCGAGCTCAGTCTGCGGGTAACTCTATCGGAAAGCTGCATTGTGGCATCATTAAATTGAGCCTGATAGCGGACTTCCTGTGTGGCTTCATCGACCACTGCGGGCAATACTACCCCTTCAGGCAGCATAAATTGTTCTGTTAACGTATTAGCGCTGGCGACATGCGGCAAATGCACACATTCAGCCCCCAGCAGGAGAAAATTTTGCCCATGTTGGATCTCAGCCATCAAATCGCGCTCCCGCTCGGCATCCCAACCATCAGCTAACCACTCTGAAACCAGCCAACTTACCCAGCGGGTAGTAAATGCAAATAGCCATAGCACACAAGGAATACTGATCAAACAGTGCCAAAAAAGCGCCCCGCGTGTTGCACTTTCCGCTGGCCATAATTTAAGCGTAGTAAACCCGCCACCGAGTAGAAAAATCAGCAACAAGAGTAACCAACGTTTTACAGAGGGCCGTTGCTTTCGTTTAGCAACCGGAGGAATAGTGGAGAGATCAACTGGCATTATTTACTCGTCGTCGCATTGGTCAAGGAGGATATTAATGTACAACCGCAACTACATTTATACCCATCAAAAGCCACCGGTACCCCATTATCTTTCATCGTTGGGTGCCCTTCGGCAATATAAGAAGGGCTATGCCCAGTTATCGGGCAACTGACGGGATCATTCAGCCGAGCGACCCCAATCCCCTGAAACGTCATTTTTCCAGAACCAGAAAGCACTTGGCCGCCTCCTGTGGTTTTATCTCCGATACGGATTATACCTTTCATATCTTCTACTCTCTATTATAAATATCCGATAACGCTTATTCATTTAACAGTAAAGATGATATCTCTTTTAAAGACACTCACCCTATCAAAATGACTAGCATAGGGTTTTATAATAAGTAATCAAAATTTACTTTGACTCTTTCACAGTGATACTGTTAAAGATTTTTTTGGCAAAAATATCATGGGTATTAATTTGGTCTTTAATAGAAACAACCTGAACAAAAACCACTTTTTTATTAATCACTGTTTCAATCTCTGTTAAAAGAGTCGTAATAACAACCTCATGACCATCAACATCCCCACGAGTTTTAACTGTAACCATATCAGCACCATTAATATTAACATGCTCTTTATCGATTACAGTTGCATTTTTAATTTTGCCAATAGCGTTTGTTGATAAAGCAATTTCACGCCCCATTTTCATCAGCCTATCAGGGATGCCCCGTGTATAGCTCAGTGAGGGTAAAATACCAATATTAATAATGTGGCTCTTGGATTTTTTATTTTCATAAATACGAAATACCGCTCCAGATTCTAACTCACTGATAAGTTCCTTTTTCCGATTATCCACCTCATATTGGTAAGGGATGCCAATTGTAAATTGACCATTTAAAAACTCTTCCTGAACAAGATGTCTTGGCCTTGATGATACTTCATCATTGGCTTGCTTATTGATATCTAATATACCCCTACCAAAATCAGAGAAAGGAGCATATATCATAATAGCAATAAACAATATGAAAAATGCGTTCATGAAGTGACTTTTCTTTAGCGATATTTTTTTACTCTTTGATACTGTATTGCTTGTGGAAAGCTCATCATCAAGGTTTAATAGCAGCAAACAAATTAACTCAACCATTTTCTTGGGGAAAATTTCAAGACTATCAGAATTCTCCACAAGTATCACATCATAGCTTTGTGAATTAGCATTTAAAAAAAATGCATCTCCTGCAATCTTTTGGTATACAACACCATTCGCGATAGCTTTATCAAGTATTTTAGGTGGGCCTTCTTCACCTACATAAGCTAATAAACAAGGTTCACCATACTCTTCTGGCACAGAGAATAATGTTGCTTTAATTTCCCCTTCTTGCCTCTCACCTTCAAGCCATAACGTAGATCCCCTTAATTTATTAATAAAATTAAAAAGCAATAACTCATCTTCATTTGATGATTTTTGGAATTTTCGCCACAAACATAATAGATTATCACTCAACTATCTTATCCTTTTAATAATTTATTTTTTGTAAAAATAACCAGATCTAATAAAATTCATATTTATTTTATGGAAGGCTAACATAATAACAAACACCGATATACTGTAAATACCCCCAGGCTTTAGCGATTGATTTCAATTACCAATCCCGTTGCTCTTTTTGTTACTATATTTCCTTTTTTTTAATGCATAAAAGAACAGCGGCACTATAAAAGGAATAACAAAAATCATCCGTTGCGGGGCAAATATAAGCCCAGGGATCAGCATCACCATAGCTAAACAGAGCACTACGAATAAGGCTGTTGAACTTGATTCTTTACTGGTTCTAACATTCAGCCCTTGTGCATTGATGATCCGTTCTATCTCATTCGCCATCGCTTTTAGAGCAACGATATCCCCTTGATACTCCTTTCCGCCACTATCACCTAAAATATTCAATGCTGTAAACTTAAATTTTTTTTCTTCAGTACATACAGAAAAACCAAATATCTTACTTAAATCATCAACTTTAAATAACACTACATCCTTAAAGTTCATATCACCATATCTAATCGATGAAATCTTTTCATTATCTAAACTCACCTTATCCCACAGTGTGTTTTTTTCAATATAATTTGAAACACATACCATTAATGCTGCGATAATAAAAATCAAAAAAAATAAAAAAGAAGGAATAAACCAATCACCCAACCATTCGATAATAAAATTAGGCTCCCCCCTCATAGTTAAGAATATGAAGTAACTCGCAAAAATCAACATCATTCCGATAAAAAAAAGCATCAATAATAATGCTATCAATCTATTTTTCTTCGCTGAATATCTATACGAATAATTCATGACATCATCCTTCCCCTAATGCCAATTTTAACTCATTAATTTCTATGAATCAGCAATTTACAACTTAGGTTCTGCACCAACCATTTCTGGATATGATATTTATTAGTACCAGCCAAAAATTCCTCTCCCTCTTTCACCTGAGTATTGACTTATTTTTTATCTTTACGCTTGTCCTTAAAAATATCTCGCCACGGTGTTTTATGGTTATTCTCTGCCGTGACCCTATAAGGATCATCCGCAGCCACCGGGCATAATGCTTCAATTTCTGCTGGCCAGATAGGTCGTTTGCTGGTGATAATGGCAATATAACGGGGAATGCTAAAAATAAAACTTAATAAAAATATAAACGGGAACAATATCGGTAACAGGAATAGCGGTATACCATCATATTGTGAGATTAAATACAATAGACCAAAGTTATAGCTTTCCCGTTTATGTTCAATCGGCAGACAAAAATCCACCACCGATATCACTGCCTGTGGCCCCTCTTCCATATAGCGGCGCACAAATTCCCAATGGCGTTTCAGCGGCTCACGATCACCGTGGGTTGCTGGCAGGCAGAAAGTATCGACCACTGTGATATTATCCTCTGCCAATACATGGCCACTGATATAGTAATCTTTACTCGCGCCTTTTCCATGGCTCAAGCCGAGAGTAAAAAATACCTTATCCCAAGGCACTGAGTAGCTAGAGCCATCAATACGGTGGGCATGCACCATACGGTTTTTTCTATCAAAACGAATTGGGTAGTGCGTCCAGGCAAACCATTCGGTTTTAAGCAACTTTAACGCCCAGTAAATTGCTGGTACTGACACTACTGTAAAAAATATAATGGTAAAAAAGGCAGTCCAATTAAAGTTTCGATTAAGGAATATAAAAATCACCGATATTAAAAAAATAGAAAACATAGAAAAACCAACAAAACTCACAAGACTACCTATTCCCTTAGGTGAATAGTATTTATCTACCAACTCCATATAGTTAGAGTTTAAAGTAATAACACTCACTTCCGGTGCCAAAGATTGATTTTTTAAATCAATCTTTTCATATTGCTTAAGTTGATATTGTCTTTCTTGCGCATTCAATGAGCGATTGAATTTAAACTTTGGAAACAAACCGTAATAATCCATATTATTTTTTATCTACCTGATTTTGCTCTTTTCTTTTTTTCAATGCATAAAAGAACAGCGGCACTATAAAAGGAATAACAAAAATCATCCGTTGCGGGGCAAAGATAAGCCCAGGGATCAGCATCACCATAGCTAAACAGAGCACTACGAATAAGGCTGTTGAACTTGATTCTTTACTGGTTCTAACATTAAGCCTCTGTTCATTGATGATACGCTCTATCTCATTTGCCATCGCTTTTAGAGCAATAATATCCCCTTCATATTCCTTTCCGCCGCTATCACCTAGAATATCTAAAGCTGAAAAATAAAACCTATCTTTTTCAGTTCTAATTTTAAAACCAAATATCTTGTTAAGATCTTGAATTTTAAACGATACTATATCTTTAACTCTTATACACCCATATCTGCAAGACAATATTTTCTCATTATCTATTGTCACTTCATCCCATAAGGATTTTTTTCAATATAATTAGAAACAAGGAAAGATAATGGCGTGAAAATAAATAACAACAATACCATAAAAAACACCCCCCTCCATTTACCAAGCCACTGAGAGAAAAAATTATCTTCATCCATAAAAAAATAAAATAACTCAGGCTAATTGCTGTCATTAATAGCATTAGAATTACAAACGAATTCGCAATTATTCTTTTTTTCTTGGAATATATCTATATGAATAAACCATAAAATTATCCTTCGCCCAATGCCAATTTAAACTCACTTATTTCCATTTGCACATTTGGGCAAATCAACCGTTCTGCCGCTCCCTGGCTAATTTTATCTTATTGATCCAATACACCATCCTTTTTATTAATCGACAACCTATACCATAGGTTCTACGCCAACCATTTCTGGATATGATATTTATTAGTACCAGCCAAAAGTTCCTCTCCCTCTTTCACCTGAGTATTGACTTATTTTTTATCTTTACGCTTGTCCTTAAAAATATCTCGCCACGGTGTTTTATGGTTATTCTCTGCCGTGACCCTATAAGGATCATCCGCAGCCACCGGGCATAATGCTTCAATTTCTGCTGACCAGATAGGTCGTTTGCTGGTGATAATGGCAATATAACGGGGAATGCTAAAAATAAAACTTAATAAAAATATAAACGGGAACAAAATCGGTAATAGGAATAGGGGTATACCATCATATTGTGAGATTAAATACAATAGACCAAAGTTATAGCTTTCCCGTTTATGTTCAATGGGCAGACAAAAATCCACCACCGATATCACTGCCTGTGGCCCCTCTTCCATATAGCGGCGTACAAATTCCCAATGGCGTTTCAACGGCTCACGATCACCGTGGGTTGCTGGCAGGCAGAAAGTATCGACCACTGTGATATTATCCTCTGCCAATACATGGCCACTGATATAGTAATCTTTACTCGCACCTTTTCCATGGCTCAAACCGAGAGTAAAAAATACCTTATCCCAAGGCACCGAGTAGCTAGAGCCATCAATACGGTGGGCATGCACCATACGGTTTTTTCTATCAAAGCGAATTGGGTAGTGCGTCCAGGCAAACCATTCTGTTTTGAGTAAAATAAACATAAAAATTACCATCGGTACTCCAGTCAATAGAATAAACAAAAGAAATGCAATAGCTTCCCATGATATACTATATTGAGAAAATAATGTTGCCAACACCAGATATAATAATACTGAGAAGGTAGCAATAAAGCCAACCGAGCTTATTAGAGTCCCCACCCCCTTAGCTGAGTAGTATTTATCTACCAACTCCATATAGTTAGTGTTTAAAGTAATAACACTTGCTTCCGATGCTAGAGATTGATTTTTTAAATCAATCTGTTCATGCTGCTTAAGTTGATATTGTCTTTCTTGCTCATTCAATGGACGATTGAATTTAAACTTTGGAAACAGCCCGTAATAATCCATATTATTTTTTATCTACCTGCTTTTGATCTTTTCTTTTTTTCAATGCATAAAAGAACAGCGGCACGACAAAAGGAACAACGAAAATCATCCGTTGCGGGGCAAAGATAAGCCCAGGGATCAGCATCACCATAGCTAAACAGAGCACTACGAATAAGGCTGTTGAACTTGATTCTTTACTGGATCTAACATTAAGCCCTTGTTCACTGATGATGCGCTCTATCTCATTTGCCATCGCTTTTAGAGCAACAATATCCCCTTGATATTCCTTTCCGCCGCTATCACCTAGAATATCTAAACCTGAAAAATAAAACCTATCTTTTTCAGTTCTAATTTTAAAACCAAATATCTTATTGAGATCTTGAACTTTAAACGATATTATATCTTTAACTCTTATATCTCCATATCTGCAAGATGATATCTTCTCGTTACTTATTGTCACCTCATCCCATAGGGAACTCTTCTTAATATAGCTAGAGACAAGCCCAAACAATGGTATCATAACTAGAGCTAATAATATCAAGCAAGTATTAATTATCCAGTCATCCATATCTTTGATTGAGAAACTCATATCAATTAAAGTACCTATAGCAACAAATACTACACCAAAACATAAAAAAACAAGTGATGTAGCTATTATCCGATTTTTCCTGGGTGTATATCTATATGAATAATTCATAAAATCATCCTTCCCCCAAAGTTTTTTAACTCTGTCATTTCCATACTCTGTAGCCAGAAAGAAAACTTGCCATCCACTCTTTGATACACAGCCATTTATCTCAATAATACCAGTCACATAAAGGCTGTACTCATGGCTCCTCGCAGATTACTCAGCTACAAGAAAATTGAATTATTTCAGGTCCAGACGGATAATTACTTATAACTTTAATTTTCTTTACTCTCTTTATTACTGTTTATCCTTTTTATTAATAAATAGAAAAAAGTCGGCACAACAAAGGGAACAACAAATATCACCCGTTGTGGAGCAAAAATAAATCCAGGGACTAACATAATCATGCATAGACAGAGCAATATAAACAAAATTGACGAAGTGGATTCTTTACTAATCTTGATGTTTAATTCTTTTTCCTTAATAATTTTTTCAATTTCAAAAGCGATTGTTCTTATCGCCATTCTATCTTGCTCATACTCTTTCCCACCATCACCGCCTAAGAAATTTAAATAAGAAAATCTTAAAGTAGCCTCCTTTCCTTTCAATTTAAAACCAAATATTTTATTAAGATCTTGAACTTTAAACAATTTAACATCTATAAATTTGATATCACCATAACGTTTAGAAGAAAAAACCTCATTACTAATTACGACTTCATCCTGAAGGCTGTTTTTTTCAATATAACTATCAACCTTCCCCCACAAAAAACCAATCACTAAAACAATAATTAAAAAAACGATCCAAAAGAAAAACTCACCAACATCAGCGCTTCTATTATAAAAAAAGAGAAGCCACCCTAAGAATCCTCCCACCCCCAGAGATAGCAAAGTAAAAGTGAACGCTAGCACACGAACTTTAGTCGGTATATATCTATAATAGTATTTCATTATACTACCCTTCCCCCAAGGCCAGTTTCAACTCATTCATTTCCATATGCATAGTTGCCCAAATAGGCAACTTAGCCTCTTGCTCTTTGATATGTACTTGTTTTTCCTGCTCACTCCATCCTTTTTTAGCTGGAATGCTTCGCCATAAACAACGTTCCAACCACTTTTGTATATTGTCTTTATCATTAATAGCCAAATAAATTGCCGTTCCAATTAAAATAATCGCTGCAATAGCGGTACCAAACACAGGAATTTTTGCAAATATGGCCACAGTAAGCCAAACGCCAGAAAGTGCTGATGCACCATATGCAACCATTAACCCATAGTTTTTATTTTCAAACTCATCATAAGCATGATATGAATCATAAAAAACAGTCAACACGCCAGCACTAACACCAAATATCTTTCCTATTTTCACTACCCATTTTAAAAATTTTTCTGAGCTTATAACATTTAGTCTGGATGCTCCATTAGCGAATAAATTAAACTCTTTGATACCAATTTCTATAGTTAAAAGAGAGGTACTTGCTAGTGCCGCAATCCCACCCCTAAATCGCCAAGCAGCCTCTGTCTGGTCAGCAGTCAATTTATTTTTTTTATAACTGGCAGTTTGCCATATAGCCACGGTTTGCAAAATCCCAGAAACGACGCCCAAAGTAAAAGGCATTGCTTGGCCCGCCTGCTTCATCCCCCGTTGCACAGCACCTTGCCAGCGGGTGAATTGTTCCGCCTCTACTTCACCGGTAGTACGCAATAGTTTACTAAGGGCGATGGACCTTTCTTTGGCGGGTAAGGTTTTTAGTTCCTCAACCTTTTCGATATCAATCATCACCATAAATCTTTTGGTTTCTTGCCCTTCCATGGGTAAGCCATCAATCCTTAAGCGCCGTAGTTCTTTTTGCACATAGTGACGCAATCGGTCGGCATTCACCCTGCCGGTTAAATCACTCTCTTTCGCCAACTGCCCAACCACTTCAGAAACAAATTGCTTATAAGTCCCGGTTTTTTCCAAAGTGACAATGGCTTTATTAGTAAATGCCCCCATCGCTACTACTGCATGGAATGCCTGGCCTGATTCCAGCGTACTTTGTAGTTTTGCCACTAATGGCCCAGCTATTAGTCCAAACCAGGTCCCCATCACCCCGGCAGTTTGCTCGCGCATTCTTTTGATAGTCTCTTGAAATCCATCCGCAAGACTTGACCAAGGCATGGTCCACAGGTCAACACTCTCTTTCACCCCTTTATTAAGCTTTTTAGCTAATTTATCCTGATTGAGCACCATGGCACGGGCCATGATGTTAACCGGGTCGGTTGTATCACCGATAATCAAGGACTGAAAATAGCGTGTTGCACCTATTTTATCTTGCATACCCACAATGCAGTAATTCAGTGTCTGAACGTAGTCAATGCCACTGCCCAGGTCATTAGGATCAAAATTATGTTGGAAATACCCCAATAAAAACTGGCCTTGCATGCAGTCAATATACATCTTTACACGGGGTACAATAACCCGATCATTGTAACTGTTCAGAATGGCATCAAATTTCTGCTGAAATGCATCAACTTTAGCCGGATCGTAATATTGTTCATATTCGGCCCATTTACGCTCTACAATAGATTTCATATCCGACTTTGCATCGACCATCTCCGTATACTTTTCATAGTCTACGTTGCCACTTTTAAAAACTTGGTCAGCAATCGAACTCGGTTGAGTAACCCCTGACATGGCATTTTTGGGCGATATACCAGCAGCAACTTTATTCTTAGGAAAAAACATCTCGCTTTCCATAAACATGCTGTCTGAAATATAATCGCGCTCAAATTGACAAATCAATGACGTTTTCAAGCCCTTGATAGCCGATAACAGTGCCAACTCGCGCTGATATTCAGGCCGTTGATAGACGTTGAGTTGTAACTCATAATTTATCAGTGATGAAAGGTCCTGAAGTACCGCTGGCGCATCTTGCAGCAGGATCATCGCCCCTTTACCACGGTAAAGCTTATTGGCAGCCAATTGCAGGTTTAATCCCCCCACAGGTAGCACCCGCTTCCAATGAGCCACTGACCACTCTTTAGCCTGACTACTGGCGGCTTTGACGCTGTATTCCGCGACCGTATCTTCTAACTTATCCAGTGCTATGACTTGCTCCGCATTACCCGCATTGAGCCAGGCATCCATATCAAAGCGTTGCATCGCCTTGCTACGGTAGCCTTCCTCTTCATGCTGCTGACGTACCACTGCAGTCCATGACACCTCAGACCAGACAAACCAGAAAATACCGTTTTTCATTCCCAGAGGTTTAACGGGTAAAGTCACCAGCGAAGCTGTTGCTAATTCTTCTGGCTGGTCAGCACACGGCCTCACTTTGCCATCAACAATATCGGCAGGGATATCACCATTTTCAGGCAAAGGATAATAGTATCCTTCAGCCGTCACAAAGTAATTTATCCAGCGTTTGCCTGATTCCGCCCAGATGTACAAAAAGCCCTCACGCAGCAAGCGTCCGGTCCAGGCCGTTTCTCCTTGTGCTGCTACTGGTACTTTAATGTATTCAGGCAGATGAGGCAGGGTATCCACTTTTGACACAACGGCAGGACGTAGTGGTAAAATTGGCAAACCATAGCGAATACAGAACTTACAACCTTTTTGTGTGCTCATATCATTTATTCCATATCAATTTACCGGATTACATGCTGACCATATACTGCCATTGGGCTTTATCCCAACTGCTGGTTTCATCGCGATAATAATCAGGGCAGTTTCTAGCCTTTATCAACAGTTCAGCCATCTTCGGAGCAGTCCAAAATGCGTCTCGTTGTTGCAACCCATGAAGAGCAAATTCAATTTTGTCTTCCTTGGTCGGTAGTTGGCACTGTGTAGCTTGCTGCAATAGTGCATCTATACGCTGGCTCAATGCTTGCCGTTGTGCCATATCGCCGCATAGGGGCAGTTTTGCCAGTACCTGATTGATCTGCCCACAACGCTGGAGTTGTTCCAGAGGCATATGCGGGGAATCACCCGTTTGGAAAGCAATACGCTCAGGAAACGCCAAGGAATGCCAGCCCCCCTCGAGCCAGAAGGTCCAACAAGGTATTTGCTGTGTTGGAAGTTGGTGTGACAATTGCCAGGGGCTTAGCATCCAGTGCAAATGAAACAGCACTCGAGGGTCGTAGTAACGCAAAATATGCCCTTGCTGCTGTTGATCTTTAAAATACAATGCATCAGCCAGGGCACCACGTAACTCCTCGGGTGATCGCTTGCTAGATAACAACAGCGAACAGAGTGGCGGTGTGTGCGTGTCTGAATGCTGCACCAACCCAGACATCAGTTGACTCCATGCTGCGGAAGGCAGGTCATGTAAGGGCAGCAACCAAGGATAAAGATGTGCCTGTGGAGCCAGCATCGGAGACACCAGCTCAATCAGTGGCCATTCCTTTGACAGTTCAGGGTGGCGCCTGCGGTCAATCACGGCAAATTGATGCTCCGCCAGTGGTAGACTCGGTTGTAAATAATTAATCTGCATCACCGCTCCTTAGCTCAGTGGCATAGTGGCTTCACTTTCGCTGTCCGCCTGAGAAGCCGTCGACTCACAAGCGGTAAACTTTGGATAAGGCATATCCAACTTGGCAGGCCCGGCATAATCAAAATCAGCACTTTTCACCTTAAATCCCCCCCCTGTACCATTTTCAATCTTGGCTGGATCAAGGGTGATGTAAGAACCACCGCACTGTAGGGTGATTTTTTTCTGAGCAGAAATAATAATTTCGTCCTCAGTGCTGTAGATGGATAATTTCTTGTTGGCAATAATATCGATGGCATCCGTTTGCGCTTGAATTTCCACCTTGCCTGTTGCCGCAACCAGTTTCATACCCAATTCATGTACAAAGGCGACAAATCCTTTTTTCGCCAGCAAAACCATACGTTTCAATGTACTGATTTCGGTATTACCACCGGCAGTCATAATCTGGTTTTGGTTGGCACTTAACTGAATATGCTGAGGCGTAGAGAGTGCGATCCCACCGGGCGCACCAGCCACAATAACTGGTTGTTGCAACTGATCGACATTTTGTTGTAAAAATTGCTGTTGGCTACTGTTATCCAAGGGATCGATTTGCGCTGTTTGTAGTACCTCTGACAAGGATTGCGCCAACGCTAACGCATCAGATAGCTGGCGCTTGATTTCATCCATGCTCAGTTGTTCACCACCCGCTCGTGGTTGCGCCTGCGCGGTGAATAAAAGCCCTTTACCACCACGTAACGCCAGCCAGTCATCGGAACGCAGTTCACCGCCCTCACCGCGCTTGTGTTTCTCACTGTCCACCAGGTGGCCGAGGTTCAGTTGGCTCTTGCCCCCGTACTCGGTTGAGATTTTCACGTGCTCCTGGCCGCGGTTATCATCTAACCTTATCTTGTTGTTCGAGGGAGTCCTGAGGACATTACGCTTGTAGTTGCGGATGGTGACGTGGTCGCCGTGGGCCGAGTCATGCAACACCCCAACGATGTACGGGCGGTCGGGATTGCCATCCTCAAACCCTATCGCTACCTCGGTCCCTGCCAGCAGCGGCAGGTGCAGGCCATAGGTGTCCCCGGCATAGGGGCGGGACTGGCGTACCCACAGGCTTTCAAAGCCGGTTTCCCAACTGGCGCGGTCAAACAGCATGTTGACGCGGTAACGGCCCTCTTTGTCGATGTGCCCATAAGTGTCGTTTTCAGTGGTACTGGTGACCCGTGCCGGCAAGGTGCCCGCCATCACCGGGCGTGTGCCGGGCTCGGGGCGGAAGCAGTAATCGGTGTTATCCGGCAAGGCAGTAAAGTGAATTTCAAAACTGCGGTCACGCCGTGCCTGGCTGTGGACTTGGGTAATCAATACCCCTTTGGTAAAGGTGTCGGTAACTTCATGGCCGCCGGTGACCTTCAGTACCTGCCCCGGTGACAGGGTGGCACAGCTGGTGATACCGGTCAGTTGCGTCTGCTGATTCAGGTAACGTTCATGGCGAAGACGGCCATAAAACGCGCCGGACTCCGGTGCCGGTTGGCGTTCATGGCTGCTGCCGGCCGTCAGGTAGTTGTCGGCATAGTGATAGGCTTCCCCATAAGTGGTGCTATCGCCGTGGGTGACATCCACCTGGGTGTCCATCGCCTCGGTGGCCTGGCGGTAGTTGTAATCCCGGGTAGAGACCTGTTGTTGCACCACCTGATGGTGGCTGGTCATGCCCCAGACCGATTCAACCCCCTGGTCATGCTGGCCGGATGGCGGCACCGAGGGCAGTGTCAGCCCTTTCTGATACCCTTGCTGGCTGTCGTAAAACTCCACCACATCAATATTCAGCCGCGTGTCGGTGGTAAAGCGGAACCAAATCCCCACTTCGCCCAGCAAGCGGGTGATAAAGTGCAGGTCATCTTCGCCGTACTGCATCACCTGCTCACGGCGTGGGTACTCCGCCGTCAGTGAAAACAGAAAATCCTGCCCGCGCATGTTGTGGCGTTCACGCAGGATTTTTTCCACAATCTGGGGCACCGTCATGTCCTGGTAGATGGCATTCTGGTGGGCGCGGTCAAGCAGCGCCAGCCGGGGTTGCAGGGTCAGGGCATAGCGGGTTTCATCTTTGGAGGTGCTCAGGCGTTCAAAGCCGGTCACTACCCCCTGTATCACCCGCAACGGCTGCTGGATTTTAATGCCAAAACCCTGGTCCACCGGGGCCTGTAGCGTCAGCGAGGCCGCCTTCATCAACATCGCTTCACGGCGGATAGCCTGGTCGGCACTGGTAAACTCAATGCGGTAGCTAAAAGGTTGACTTAAGGCTTCCTGACCTTCAAATACCAGCACATCCAGCCCGCTGTTGCAGCCTTTGACTGACAGCAGATGATGACTGTGATTGAACATTAATAACGGCGCAATACTCATGGCTGCTCTCCTGATGTGTGTCCGCTGGCGGTATCAAATTCCAGCACAATCCCTTCTTCCTCATCCCAGCCCAGGGTCAGGGTCTTGGGTTTTTGCTTCGCCGCCATGTAGGTCAGCAATTGCTGGCTCAGTATCGGCAATATCTGCTGGTTGAGCAGGCTGTCGACATTGCGTGCCCCGGTGTCTGGCAGTAGGCAGGCGTCGGTCAGTGCGTCATACAGGCTGTCACCTATTTGGGTGGTGAGGCCGTAGTGGCGTTGCAGGCGCTGGCTGACCTGATTCAGTTTCATCTGTACGATGGTGCGCATCGCCGTGGCGTCCAGTGGGCGGTAAATCACCGTCTGGAAGCGCGCCAACAAGGCGGGCTGGAAGTGGTCACGCAGTACCGGGCGCAGCAGCTCGTGTAAATCCCCTTCGCTGGCCTCCGGCTGTTCGTCCAGCAACTGCATCAGCAAATCACTGCCGAGGTTGGCGGTCATCAATATCACGGTGTTACGAAAATCAATTTCGCGCCCTTCGCCATCGCGCATAAAGCCGCGGTCAAACACCTGATAGAACAGGTTCATCACGTCCCGGTGGGCCTTTTCCACTTCATCGAGCAGCACCACGCTGTAGGGGCGCTTGCGTACCGCTTCAGTCAGTATGCCGCCCTGGCCGTAACCCACATACCCCGGCGGCGAGCCTTTCAGTTGCGAGACGGTGTGCGGCTCCTGATATTCCGACAGGTTGATGGTAATCAGCGATTTCTCGCCACCGTACAGGCCATCCGCCAAGGCCAGTGCGGTTTCGGTTTTCCCTACGCCACTCGGCCCAACCAGTAAAAATACCCCCTGCGGACCGTTTTCCGGCGTCAAGCCGGTTTTGGCGGCGCGCAGACGTTGGGCAATGGCGGTCAGGGCAGTATCTTGCCCCACCACCCGCTGACCAATCTCCCCTTCCAGGCTCAGCAGTTCGGTCTGTTCATCTTTCATCAGTGAGGAAAGCGGTACCCCGGTCCAGTCGGCAATCACATTGGCGACGGTGCGGGTGTCCACATCCACCTGTATCAGGGGCTCCGGCTGTTGCAACTGCTCAAGCTGCTGTTGCAGCGTGGTCACTTCAGTCTGACGGCTCAGGTCCTGGCGGCAGGTCATCAGTTGTTGCACCAGTTCTTTTTCGGCGTTAAAGCGGTGGTCTAACGTTTCCAGTGCGGTTTCCAGTTCGCCACGCTGAATTTCAATGGCGCTCAGGCGCTCACCGTGTTGCTGGCTGCCAGTGGCGATATCTTCCAGCAGGGCTTGCTGCTCCAGCTCCAAGGCTGTCAGTTGGGCTTTCAGGCGCACAATGGCTTCCGGCACCGTCTCCAGGCTCATGCGCACCCGGGCGGCGGCGGTGTCCAGCAGGTCCACCGCTTTGTCCGGCAGTTGACGACCAGTGAGATAGCGGCGGGACAGGGTGACGGCGGCGCGCACTGCATCGTCGGTGATATGTACGCCGTGGTGTTCGGCGTAGCGGGATTTCAGGCCACGCAGCATCAGGCAGGCGGTGTCATCGTCCGGCTCGTCTACTTTCACCATCTGGAAGCGGCGCTCCAGCGCAGCATCACGCTCAAAATACTGTTTGTATTCACTCCAGGTGGTGGCGGCAATGGTGCGCAGTTCGCCTCGTGCCAGCGCCGGTTTCAGCAGGTTGGCGGCATCGGCGCCACCGGCCTGATTACCAGCACCGATAATGGTGTGCGCTTCATCAATAAACAGCAGTATCGGTGTCGGTGATTGTTGTACCGCATCAATGACGTTTTTCAGCCGCTGTTCAAACTCCCCTTTAACCCCGGCACCGGCTTGCAGCAACCCCAGGTCCAAAGTACGCAGCGCCACCGGTTTGAGGCTTTCCGGCACATTGCCTTCGGCAATGCGCAGTGCCAGCCCTTCCACCAGGGCGGTTTTCCCCACCCCCGGCTCCCCCACCAGAATCGGGTTATTTTTGCGGCGGCGAGAGAGGATATCTACCATCTGGCGGATTTCGGTGTCACGCCCAAACACCGGGTCAATCTGACCTGCTTTGGCTTTGGCGGTGACATCCAGGGTAAATTTGTCCAGCGCGTTCTGCAGGGCAGCGGACAGTTCGCCGGCCTTGAGCGCCGTTTCAGGGGGGGCGTCGGTATGCAATTCCGGTGAGTGGCCGCTTTGTGCCAGCTCGGCTTCCTGCTGCACTTCCGGGCGTTCGTCCGACTGCATATCCAACAGTGGGCGCAGCCGCTCCAGTTGGCTCTGCCCCAGGGTCAGCAATGGCCACAGCGCATCGCAGGCTATCAGTTTGGGTTTATCCACCAACGCCATCAGCAGGTGGACACTGCGGATAGACTCTTCCCCCGCCAGCGAAGCACGCAACCAGGCTTCCTGCAGCAGGGTCTGGGTGGTTTGCGCCAACTGCGGGCGGCTACGCACCGAGCGCGGGCGATTATCCAGCCAGACCAGCAACTCTTGCCACAGGGTGTCCAGTTCCCACTCGTAACGGCGGGCCAGTACG
>NZ_JBXUGO010000032.1:0-20037 GCF_057180565.1 Serratia sp. HNCC26DJ244
CCAGGAAGCCTGGCCCAATTGGCGATGCAGAATAGTCGGTAGTCAGATTAAAGACGTCGGATGGTTCACTGGTGTTACCCGCCTTATCCGTCGCCGTGGTGGTGATCTTGTGCTCACCTTCCACCAATGGGGTGGTTGGGGTAAACGACCAGGCACCATCGTCGTCGGCAGCAACCGACCCCAACAGTTTTCCATCATCATAGATATTGATGATGCTATTTGGCTCTGCCGTCCCTTTGAAGGTTGGGTTGGCATCGTCGGTAACACTGCCGCTGGTCAATGGACCACGGTTATCACCGACGTCATCAATGGCGTTACCAATCACCGGTTGCTCTGGCGCGGTGGTATCTACCTTCAGTTCAAAGGCGGGAGAGGTCACGCTGTTACCGGCGGCATCTTCTGCCGTCACGGTCAGGCTGTGGTTACCTTCGCTCAGATCGGTCTCTGGCGTAAAGCTCCAGCTACCATCTTGCTTGACGGTGGTGGTACCCAGCACATCATCCCCATCCTTCACGGTGATGACACTGCCTGGCTTGCCGCTGCCGTTCAGTTCTGGACGTGCATCGTCGGTGACCTGACCGGGTTGCAGGTTACCGGTCACTGACCCTACGTTGTCATTGATTGAGCCCAGTTGTACCAGCACCGGGGTATCATCCACCACAATCTTGATATCCGGGCTTGGCTCACTCACGTTGCCCGCCGGGTCAGTCACGGTGGTATTCAGGGTGTGCTCGCCATTATCCAGCGGCTCAGTCGGGGTAAAGCTCCACTTGCCGTCATCTTCAATCTTGGCGGTACCGATTTCTTCACCGTTATCATAGATGGTGACCGTGCCGCCGGGTTCGCCCGTACCGTTCAGGTTTGGTGAACGGTCATCGGTGGTATCCCCCGGGTTCACTTCACCGGTCTTCTCACCCACGTTGTCGGTGATAACGATATCGCCAGCCGAGTTAGGGACGTTAGTGTCTACTACAATATCAAAACTGCCGCTAGGAGCACTCTCGTTGCCTGCGGCATCCGTTGAGGTGATGGTCAGGGTATGGTTGCCATCTTTCAGTTCAGCGCCTGCTGCTGGCGTAAAGCTCCACTCGCCCTTGCCGTCTGCCGTGGTTGAACCGATCAGTTGACCTTTGTCATAGACCTTGACCAGGCTGTCCGCCTCGGCACTACCTTTCAGGGTTGGGGTGTTGTCGTTGGTGACATCCCCTTTCTGCAGAGCGCCAGCTTTCGGTTCAACATCATCCAGCACGCTGGTGATGGCTGGTTCTGACGGTATGGTGATGTCAAGATTGATATCATAGGATGGTGTGCTTGGGGTGGTCTTGTTACCCGCCGCATCGACCGCCACGATGGTCAGTTGGTTGTTACCTTCCAGCAGTGGGGTGGTTGGCGTCAGTGACCAGGTGCCATTATCGAGTACCTTGGTGCTGCCAATCGGGTGATTGCCGGTCGCATCAGTGGTGTACACAATGATGATATCACCAGCAGTACCAATACCGCTGATCAGCGGCTGGCTGTCATCGGTGCTATTCCCTGATGTAACGTTACCTGTCTCATTGCCCACGCGGTCTTCGACGGAAGTAATCGCCAAATGGGCAGGGTCATCTAACGGAGACGTGGTGTCGACAGTAAAGTTCAACGGCTCAGAGGGCTTGCTTTCGTTACCTGCTGGATCGGTTGCCGTGATGGTAATACTGTGATTGGTTTCGTCGAGTGGTGTCTCAGGCGTAAAGCTCCACTTGTTGTTATCCCCAACTACCGTTGAACCAATCTTTTCACCGTTATCATAGATATTGATAATATCGCCAGGCTGGCCGCCACCACTGAATTCAGGCTGAGTATCATCGGTTGTACCGCCATTCTTGATTGCGCCGGTGATAGCACCCACGTCATCCTGGGCATTCGACACATCAGGTTGAGCTGGAGCCGTGGTATCAACCACGATCACAATAGGATCAGAAGGTGTGCTGGCATTACCCGCCGGGTCAACTTCACTGACCGTCAGGCTATGGTTGCCCTCGGCCAGGGGCTCTTCAACCTGATAGCTCCATTCACCTTTACCATTAACGACCGTCGAGCCAATCGGCTTACCATTGTCACTGATAATAATGACATCGCCAGGTTGCCCCACACCTTTCAGTTCAGGTTGGGTATCATCTGTGGTGCTGCCACTGTTCAATGGGCCGGTAACGGTACCGACGTCATCGATAACGCTCCCAAGAGCAGGTTTGGTAGGGGCTTGTGTATCGACGTTAAATTCCCAACCACCACTCTGCTTACTCTCATTACCCACAGGGTCGGTTTCAGAAACCGTGATGTTGTGCTTTCCATCAGTCATCGGTGTCTCTGGCTGGAAAGACCAACGACCATCTTCATTGACGACGGTCTCGCCAATCACATTACCGTTGTCATAGATAGTCACTTTGTCACCTGGCTGACCACTACCGGTCAGGACAGGACGTGAATCATCCGTGGAATCACCCGGTTTTATTTCACCGACAACGTTCCCCGTTTTGTCCATGACATGCTGCATACCAGGGACATCCGGCGGTGTGGTATCAACCGTGAAGTTCAGAGGATCAGAAGGCGAGCTGACATTACCAGACGGATCAGTCTCGGTGATCACCATTTGGTGAGTGCCGTCACCCATTGCTTGATCAGGGGTAAATGTCCAGTTGCCATTGCCATCAATGACCACGCTGCCAATGGCACTACCGTTGTCATACACGGTGATGATGTTACCAGCGACACCTGTACCACTTAAGGTCGGATGAGATTCATCTGTCTGGCCGCCGTTTTTAATTTGGCCCTGAATAGAACCCGTATGGTCAAGTGCACCGCCAATCGCCGGTTTTGCCGGAGGGGTCGGTTCAGGGTCATTATTATCATCTTTACTACGGTTATGATAGGCAACCGCGGCCCCAGCGCCGATCGCTGTCGCTGCCGCCAGCCAACCCAAAAGACCAAACAGCGCATCCTGATTATCATCAGAAGCGACAAAAATGCCTTCACCACTGCCTTGAGATGGACCACCTAATGCGACAGGCGATGACTGACCATCAGTAAAGAGATAGCCGTGCTCATAGCCTTCCCCGGACAAGGGAACATAGGCATACAGCTGGCCATCTTCAGCCATTCCCAGTAACACCGGGTTGTTGGCTTCACCATTAAAGTAGTCTTCAATAATAATACTGGCTTGTGTGTCCCCTTCCTGGATCACGTGCAACGCCTTGCCGACACGAACTAAAGTCACGTTCTCCGGAGCAAAATCATTGCCTAGATTCTTTAAGACGTATTTATTACCGCGAATTAATTTAACTTTTACTGCATTGTTGGCATTCGCGGTTAATAAACGGGTTTTCCCTTCGCCATTGTTAACAGCCAAAACTATCGTTTGATCCATAACTTCTTAACTCCATTTGATATTTTAATGATGTTCTAACCTGACTCCGTGATGGTTCGGCATCCCTTGGTGGAAACAGATATCGCACGCTATGTGGAGAACTGGTCAAAATGTAGACGCAGGACTGATAAAATAGCTTCTATTGTTGCTGAATAAGGCAACACAGTAAATTAAGAATATTCTGAAAGTTCAATATTCGGAACATTCAGAACATTCTTAGTATGTGGCTAAAGTTGTAAGTAAAAACAACAGGCTTTTCAGTAAGCAATAACCCTGTGCCTTGGATGGACTGGGGCTCGCAGGTGGCTACGCGCGGCAAGTGATAATGGGTAGGTTTTCAGCAGAATCAGTAACAGTGCCTGATGGATGACAACCTACTGGTGATAAAAAAACAAGTCTGATTTGACGTTTCACACCGACAGCAACTTGAATAACAACAGTCATCGTTGTTTTGGAGTTCATCGTTATTCTGGCAAACATTTTTCGCCCGTAGGTATCAACATGATATGGCCATGAAAACAGGATAATTTACACATCCCACACCCATTGCAACAGGCATCACCATACTGTAATTGGCGAACACCACGGTCATCCAGCTGAAAGGCCAGCGCCTGCTGCGGGCAATTAATGACACACATCTGGCAACTATCCTGACGCCCCAGACAACTTTGGCTGATCTGCGGGCGTAGTAGCGTATCGCAGGGCATAATGTTACGTAGCGCTCCAGTCTGGCAAGCTGCAGTACATTTCAGGCAGAAGTCACACTCGGTAAAATCGATGTTCAGGACCACTTGGTCTTGTTCTACGCTCAATAAGCCATACGGACAACGATTCACACACTCACCACAACCATTACAGGTGGCATTAAATAATATTTCTGGCAGCGACTGAGGGGGACGAGCCACCCTCGGTAAAGGTAAAGCCGTCGCAACCGGCTCCGATAGGGCTTGGCTGCGTTGCAACCAACCGGTCAACAATCTGCGCCGGCTGGCACCTTGCCGAGAGAGTGGTTGGCTGCTGCTTTTCATCAGTAATAGAGCTCTAATGTGGCAATGGGCTCTGGACAATCCGCTGCCCACCCTGCCAATGTCACCTGAGCCAACTGCGCAACACCTTGATAGAAAGGATGCCCAGCATGTTGTTGCAACAGTTCCAGATAACGCGGGGCCCAAGGCAACAAATGTTGCGCTATCAAAGCAGTAATCCGCTTTTCTTGCTGCTCTTCTGCCAACCAGGCGGTCATCATCAGCAAAGTGCCAATATGATCTTCCGGTTCATTGTGTTGCCGTTGAGCTTCAATGCCCTGCACCCGTAACCATTGGCGCAAACGCAGTGTCGAATCACCAAATAAGACGCACTCTTTATCCAGATAAACCGAACCCCAAGGTGGAGCCGGTAACGCATAAGGGCCAACAAACAGACGTTGATAAGCCTCTTCCAGCGTTTCTGGCAGATCCCCCGCCAGCCCTTGGGCAATCAAATCTGCCGCCTGCTGGCCACCGGGATAAGGCCATTCTGCCAGCCATTGTGGATCGGCCAGGTATTCCAGTAAGGGCGAACACTCTGGGCTATCAGGTGGCGCATACAGCAAAATACCCAGCACACGCCCTGTTAACGCTATTTTTTCCAGCATCATAAAATCGAACTTCTCCACAGGCGCAGCACGCTGCGCCTAGATTAAATATTAACCCGCCACGGCCATACCAACCGTCATATGCAGGCCGTAAAACACACCGCGACCGATCATCTCACCGGCAAAAACCAATACCAGGCCCAAGGTCAACCCCATTACCCCTGCGTTACCACGACGCAACTGCGGGCAAATCCAGCAACCCAGGCCCAGTACCAGCAGCACTAACCGCCAGACCATCAACTGACCATAGTTTGGAACCAGAGCGGAAGCCTGCTGTACCGAACTGCTGATCATTGCCAGTTCACTGCCCTGTAACAACGCTGAGCAGAGGCTGAGTAACAGCGCCAACACACTGACCATTATCAGTTGACCGCGACCCGACACTTCCAGCCCGGCGACGCGTAACAACAAGACACCCAGTAAGGGCCCACCGATAAACACCGACAGGAAGAAGTTGAGTGTGGTATAGCCGTTATGCCAGGTCGGTACCGTATCAATCTGATAGACCCGCGTCATGGCATAGACAAACAACAGGCCCAGTACCATCGTAAGCATCAACCAGACTTTCCCCAGCCCCTGTGGCATTTTTTTCAGTATTGTCAAAAGCCAATACAGTCCACCCACCGCAAAGAATAGCGAACCGCTGGCAATCTCGTTACTCAAGGCCGATTCACCCACACGGTTTAAAGAATTGAACGCCCTGACAGGCGAGCCCAGGTGCATCACCGAGGCGATAAAGGCCATCCCCATCAGCAACCAGAGGAAAAACATTGAACGGTGCACCGCCTTGCTCTGGCGATCGGTAAGATTACCGGCAATGATGGCCAGACCCATCACGATTACGCCCCCCACGACAAACTGCCCCAAGACGGTAAACACCATCAGCGGCCATTCATGCCATCCCGTTCCCATTTTAAACCTCCTTCGGATTAGCCAGATGGCCGGTAGTGTCGCCACTCGGGCGGCTGTTGGCATTAGGTTTCAGCACAATACAAGGCTGGGTAAAATGCGCGGCAGGTAAAGGTGCCACCTCAGCCAAAGTGCCATGTTGCTTTCGCAGTTCCTCAATCGGGCCGAAGTCCAGCGCCCGTAGCGGACAAGACTCGACACAGATAGGTTTTTTGCCTTCAGCAACGCGCTCATAGCAACCGTCACATTTGGTCATATGCCCTTTGGCTTCATTGTATTGCGGCGCACTATAGGGGCACGCCATATGGCAATAGCGGCAGCCGATACAAATCTCTTCATTGACCACTACAAAGCCATCTTCCCGCTTATGCATCGCCCCACTCGGGCATACCTTGGTACAGGCAGGGTCTTCACAGTGATTACAGGCAATCGACAAATAGTAGGCAAAGACGTTCTGGTGCCAGACCCCATTGTCCTCTTGCCAATCACCCCCCGCGTATTCATAGATACGGCGGAAACTGACTTCCGGCGTCAGGTTTTTATAGTCTTTACATGCCAACTCACAGGTTTTGCAGCCGGTGCAACGACTTGAGTCGATATAGAATCCATATTGCGTAGTCATCAACGACTCCTTTATGCTCTTGCGACTTCGACAAGATTACTGTGTTGGGGATTACCCTTCGCTAAAGGAGAAGGACGCTGCGTGGTCAGCACATTCATACTGCCGCCATGGTCAATTTTATTGCCATCAGGTGCATACCATGCCCCTTCAGCCAGAGCCACAACACCGGGAATAATACGGGGGGTGACCTTGGCACTGATTTGTACTTCACCGCGATCATTGTAAATTCTCACTAAATCACCGTTTTTGATGTTGCGGCGTCGAGCATCAATCGGATTGATCCACATCTCCTGAGGGCAAGCGCCTTTCAGGACATCTACGTTGCCGTAGGTTGAGTGTGTCCTGGCCTTATAATGAAAACCCGTCATCTGCAGCGGATACTTTTTCGCTAGCACATCATCATAGTTTTCAAACCCTGACGAATATACGGGCAGAGGATCAATGACGTCGCCTGCTGGCAACGTCCAGGTTTCAGCAATCTCCGCGAGACGCGCAGAATAGATTTCGATTTTACCTGAGGGGGTTTTCAATGGATTGTTGACAGGATCATCACGGAACTCTTTGTAAGCCACAAAGTGACCACGGGGATCCATTTTTTTAAAAATACCTTGCTGCTGAAACTCTTCAAATTCAGGTAGCTCTGGCAGTTTTTCCCGCGATTTTGCATACAAATGGCGTAACCACTCTTCTTGTGTTTTACCTTCAGTAAATTGTTGTTCTACCCCTAAGCGACGCGCTATTTCAGTACACATCTCATAGACAGTTTTGCATTCAAAGAGCGGTTTAATGGCTTGGCTGGCAAAAATAGCGTAACCCAAATTGCTGGCATAGCCATCCATGCAGAAATCCATCTGCTCAGAGGTGGTGCAGTCCGGCAATACCAGATCGGCATATTTCGCTGATGACGTCATGTGGTTATCGATCACCACGATCATTTCACATTTTTTTTCATCCTGAAGGATTTCATGCGTTTTATTGATATCTGAATGCTGGTTAACCAAACAGTTACCTGCATAATTCCAGATAAACTTAATTGGAACCTCTAACTTATCTTTGCCACGCACACCATCCGCCGTCGCGGTCATTTCAGGCCCGCGTTGGATAGCATCGGTCCATAGGAATACCGATATACTGGTTTTAACCGGGTTTTCCAGTGTCGGCATCCGCTCAAAAGGCAGCGCATAATTACCTTCACGTGCGCCTGAGTTGCCACCTGAAATCCCCACATTGCCGGTCAATATGGGCAACATGGCGATAGCCCGCGCTGTTAACTCACCGTTCGCATGACGCTGTGGCCCCCAGCCTTGGCAAATATAGGCCGGTTTGGCACTACCGATCTCACGTGCCAGCTTAATGATTCTATCAGCCGGTATCCCGGTGATCGTCGCAGCCCACTGGGGGGTTTTGGCAATTCCATCGTTGCCTTGCCCCAAAATATAGGCTTTGTAATGACCATTGGCTGGCGCATTGGGAGGTAAGGTTTTTTCGTCATACCCAATGCAATACTTATCCAAGAAAGGCTGGTCCACCGAATTTTCAGTGATCAAGACATAGGCTAAAGCAGCGGCCAATGCGCCATCCGTTCCTGGGCGAATAGGTATCCACTCATCTTCCCTTCCAGCCGCCGTGTCAGTATATCGCGGGTCGATAATAATCATGCGCACATTGGCACGTTCACGCGCTTGTTCTAATTGATAGGTGATCCCCCCACCACTCATGCGCGTTTCTGCGGGGTTATTACCAAACATCACCACCAGTTTGGCATTTTCAATATCAGAAATACTGTTACCGTCACCGCTACCATAGGTATAGGGCATGGCACCGCTAATCTGAGCGGTACTATAAGTTCCATAATGGTTTAAATAACCGCCAGCACAGTTCATCAGACGCGCAATTGGGGAGTTAGCCGGCGGCCAGGAACGCGCCACCGTACCGCCTAGCGTGCCGGTACCATAGTTGAGATAAATGGCTTCATTACCATACTCTTCGATGATCTTTTTTAAATTTAAGCTAATCAGATCAAAGGCTTCATTCCAACTGATGGGTTTGAACTTCCCTTCCCCGCGATTGCCAACCCGTAACATGGGGTATTTTAGGCGGTCTGGGTTATACACCCGGCGGCGCATGGAGCGCCCACGTAGACAAGCCCGAACCTGATGCTTATCGCCATAAACATCATCGCCAGTATTGTCTGTTTCAACGTATTTAATCTCACCATCGACAATATGCATCCGCAATGGGCAACGACTACCGCAGTTAACGGTACAAGCACTCCAGACGACTTTCTCTGTAGGTTGAGACGGGGCTGCTGCTTTTTCTGCCAGCGCTCGCTGGCTAAAGGGTAAGGAGACACCACCAACCGCAAGGGCTAACCCGCCAATAGCACTATTCTTGACCAGTGTTCGTCGGGAACATTGCAGGACGGACTGCGGTTTTTTTTCGGATTCACTCATCATGTTTCACTCTGGGTTGTTTAAATTAGCCAGAAAAAAATGGCCATAAAATTGCAATCAGCGTGCGATACCCAGAAGGATCCAAGTTGCAGGCAGTCAACCAATGGGTTGCTTTCTTGGTTCTTACCTAATTGCCTGGAATAATTAATAAATCTATCGGAACAAATCGATCAAGAGTCGATTTCAATATCACAAGGTGGCAATAAGAAAGGCGCTTACCGCTATATGACTTTTAATAGATTCGAATGTCACCTGTAGTCTCAGTAAATAAATTTAATGAATTAACGCTATGCTACAAATAACACTAGCAACTTGAATAACCCCGGGTATAAAGCGGCAGACAACATGTTTTCACTCTGCTTTGTACTCTTGGAGTAGTATCCGCCCAAACCCATAGCGGTGCTTTGTTCACAGTCAATAAAAACCTGATAAACCTTGCACACTATTACCTGATAGATTTTTCAAAAATGGTAAAACAGAGTCCAGGCGCAGCACGCTGCGCCTAGATTAAGTATTAACCCGCCACGGCCATACCAACCGTCATATGCAGGCCGTAGAACACACCGCGACCGATCATCTCACTGGCAAAAACCAATACCAGGCCCAAGGTCAACCCCATTACCCCCGCGTTACCACGACGCAACTGCGGGCAAATCCAGCAACCCAGGCCCAGTACCAGCAGCACTAACCGCCATACCATCAATTGACCATAGTTTGGAACCAGAGCGGAAGCCTGCTGTACCGAACTGCTGATCATTGCCAGTTCACTGCCCTGTAACAACGCTGAGCAGAGGCTGAGTAACAGCGCCAACACACTGACCATTATCAGTTGACCGCGACCCGACACTTCCAGCCCGGCGACGCGTAACAACAAGACACCCAGTAAGGGCCCACCGATAAACACCGACAGGAAGAAATTGAGTGTGGTATAGCCGTTATGCCAGGTCGGTACCGTATCAATCTGATAGACCCGCGTCATGGCATAGACAAACAACAGGCCCAGTACCATCGTAAGCATCAACCAGACTTTCCCCAGCCCCTGTGGCATTTTTTTCAGTATTGTCAAAAGCCAATACAGTCCGCCCACCGCAAAGAATAGCGAACCGCTGGCAATCTCGTTACTCAAGGCCGATTCACCCACACGGTTTAAAGAATTGAACGCCCTGACAGGCGAGCCCAGGTGCATCACCGAGGCGATAAAGGCCATCCCCATCAGCAACCAGAGGAAAAACATTGAACGGTGCACCGCCTTGCTCTGGCGATCGGTAAGATTACCGGCAATGATGGCCAGACCCATCACGATTACGCCCCCCACGACAAACTGCCCCAAGACGGTAAACACCATCAGCGGCCATTCATGCCATCCCGTTCCCATTTTAAACCTCCTTCGGATTAGCCAGATGGCCGGTAGTGTCGCCACTCGGGCGGCTGTTGGCATTAGGTTTCAGCACAATACAGGGCTGGGTAAAATGCGCGGCAGGTAGGGGTGCCACCTCAGCCAAGGTGCCATGTTGCTTTCGCAGTTCCTCAATCGGGCCGAAGTCCAGCGCCCGTAGCGGACAAGACTCGACACAGATAGGTTTTTTGCCCTCAGCAACGCGCTCATAGCAACCGTCACATTTGGTCATATGCCCTTTGGCTTCATTGTATTGCGGCGCACTATAGGGGCACGCCATATGGCAATAGCGGCAGCCGATACAAATCTCTTCATTGACCACCACAAAGCCATCTTCCCGCTTATGCATCGCCCCACTCGGGCATACCTTGGTACAGGCAGGGTCTTCACAGTGGTTACAGGCAATCGACAAATAGTAGGCAAAGACGTTCTGGTGCCAGACCCCATTGTCCTCTTGCCAATCACCCCCCGCGTATTCATAGATACGGCGGAAACTGACTTCCGGCGTCAGGTTTTTATAGTCTTTACATGCCAACTCACAGGTTTTGCAGCCGGTACAACGACTTGAGTCGATATAGAATCCATATTGCGTAGTCATCAACGACTCCTTAAAGTTTGGCAACCTGCACCAGGTTGGTATGGGAAGGGTTGCCTTTGGCTAGTGGCGAGGGTCGCTGGGTCGTCAACACGTTAATGCTGCCTGCATGGTCAATTTTGTTTCCATCAGGTGCGTACCAAGCTCCCTCTCCTAATGCCACCACCCCTGGGCGCATACGCGGTGTTACTTTGGCATTAATACGTACTTCACCACGGTCATTGTAAATGCGGATCAAATCACCATTGGCGATACCGCGAGACTCGGCATCAATCGGGTTAATCCACATTTCCTGGCGGCAAGACGCTTTCAGAACATCCACATTTCCGTAGGTTGAGTGGGTCCTGGCCTTATAATGGAAACCGGTCATCTGTAGTGGATATTGGCTACTCAATGGATCACTGGGGCTTTCAAATCCCGCCGTATAAATCGGTAATGGATGAATAACATCCTCTTTTTCCAATTCCCAGGTCGCCGCCACTTCGGCTAACTGAGCAGAGTAGATCTCAATTTTGCCAGAAGGTGTCGTTAGTGGATTGGCTTGCGGGTCAGCGCGGAATGCTTTGTAAGCGACATGGTGACCCTCTGGATCGCGCTGTTTAAAGATCCCTTGCTCAAGGAACTGTTCAAACTCGGGTAATGCCGGGATTGCCTGGCGGGATTGTTGATACAGATAGCGCAACCACTCTTCCTGTGTACGCCCTTCGGTAAAGAGTTGCTCAACCCCCATACGACGAGCGATCTCGCTGGTCATCTCATAGATGTTTTTGCACTCACCAATCGGCTTGATGGCCTGATCAGCAAAAATGACATACCCCATATTCCCGCTGGAGGCATCAAGACAAAAATCCTGCTGTTCCGAGGCCGTACAATCCGGGAGGACCAGGTCGGCATATTTCGCCGATGAGGTCATGTGGTTATCGATCACCACGATCATTTCACACTTCTTCTCATCCTGCAGAATGTCATGGGTGCGGTTAATCTGTGAATGCTGATTAATCAGACAGTTACCAGCATAATTCCAGACAAATTTGATAGGAACATCCAGTTTATCCTTACCACGCACACCATCACGTTTGGCGGTCATTTCTGGCCCACGCAAGATGGCATCGGTCCAAAGAAACATGGAGATACTGGTTTTTACTGGGTTCGTTAGCGTTGGCATCCGTACAAAGGGTAATGAATATGACCCTTCACGAGCGCCACTGTTACCGCCATTAATGCCGACATTACCGGTCAATATGGGCAACATGGCAATGGCACGGGAAGTCAGCTCACCATTGGCCTGGCGTTGTGGCCCCCACCCCTGGCAAATATAAGCGGGCTTGATGCTGCCAATTTCACGGGCCAGTTTGATAATGCGATCAGCTGGAATGCCGGTAATCTGCGCCGCCCAAGCGGGGGTTTTCGCGATACCGTCCTCCCCCTGCCCAAGAATATACGCCTTATAGTGGCTATTCGCTGGTGCACCTGCCGGTAAGGTTTTTTCATCATAACCGACGCAATATTTATCCAGGAAAGGTTGGTCTACCAGATTCTCAGTAATCAGCACATGTGCCAGCCCAGCGACCAGAGCGGCATCGGTCCCTGGACGAATGGGGATCCACTCATCTTCACGGCCTGCTGCGGTATCGGTATAGCGAGGATCAATAACAATCATACGGGCATTGGAACGCTCACGCGCCTGCTCCAGCAGGTAGGTCACCCCACCCCCGCTCATCCGTGTTTCCCCAGGGTTATTACCGAACATCACCACCAGTTTGCTGTTTTCGATATCCGTCGGGCTATTACCGTCAGCCCAACCGCCATAGGTGTAATTCAACCCCATCGCAATCTGCGCCGTACTGTAATCGCCATAGTGGTTCAAATAGCCGCCGCAGCAATTCATTAAGCGGGCAATCAGCGTTGCACCGGGGGGCCAGGAACGGGTCATGGTCCCTCCCAAGGTCCCGGTACCATAATTCAGATAAATAGCTTCATTACCATAATCTTTTATTATGCGTTTCAGGTTATCGCTAATTAGCGTAAAGGCTTCATCCCAACTGATACGTTTAAATTTGCCCTCTCCCCGCTTACCGACACGCAGCATGGGATACTGCAGCCGATCAGGGTTATAAACGCGACGGCGCATAGAACGCCCACGCAGACAGGCTCTAACCTGATGCAAGCCTTGATAGGCATCATCGCCCGTATTGTCCGTTTCAACGTATTTGATGGCACCATCAACAATATGCATCCGCAATGGGCAACGGCTACCACAGTTAACGGTGCAGGCACTCCATACCACTTTCTCTTCCGGCTTAGGGACCGCTGCCCCTGGGGTTACCCCATTTTCTGCCTTTACCTGGCGGCTAAATGGTAACGTGACACCACCAACGGCCAGGGCAAGCCCGCCAATGGCGCTGTTTTTAACCAACTTTCGCCTGGAACATTGTAGACCGGACAGCAGTTTTTTTTCGGATTCATTCATCATGTTTCACTCTGGGTTAGTAAAATCATTCAGTAGAAATGGTAATAAAACGGTGATGCCTAGAGTCATTTAATTTACTGAAAAATAAAAGATTCGTTGCTTTGATGGTGTCCTTACCCAATTAAAATAGGAGTAAGTGACAAATCTACTGGGACTAATCGGTCAATAACCGGTTTGAGTAACGCCAAAAGAAAAATCACAGTAAGGTGACTTCAATAGATTTGAGTACTGCCTGCTGAGACTTTAAATAAAACTAATAAGTCAGTCACTGCTGCAGTCAACACACCGGTAACCTGAACAAACCTAGGCACAAAAAGACAGATGAAATATTTTCACTATGATCTGTACTTTGCAGCACTATCCACCAAAATAGCGCGCGCCACTTTGCTCACAATCAATAAAATGCTGATATTTCAGCCATTATTGATAATGATTTTTATTTCAGTGATAGGTTCTGAGTTTTGCCCTACGCTGGATAACTGGTGGGTCAAGATCACGGGTGGGTAATGACGCCCAGGCGCTATTCGCGCCTAAATAATCGTGCCTAAAGCCGCTTCACATTAGCATCTGGCTGGTGGGTATGATGCGGAACGCTGACACGCCGTAAACCCGTCCTTGGGGGCTCGTATCGCGCGTCCATGCGCTCAACGGTCAGCTAACCTGCATCATACCCATCTGTAGTACAATTAGACGCCGCTATTTAGGGTATAGCGGTATCGAGAGGAGATGTTTATTTAGGGGCAATCACTAAATGGGCATGGGAGTCAGCCATTCCAGGTTTAATCGTGCCGACCTGGACATAGCGGGCTAAAAATTCCATTGATAAAATACCCGAAGCATTAGAGACCAGGTTGGTATCAATCCAGCGATAATCTACACCCGTAGCAGGTGTAATGGGTAAAGGATTACCGGAGGTATCAGTCAGTTGCACACCCACCCCCTCAGCACTGTTCGCGACATTATCTAGCGCTAAAATCCCCTGAGTGCCATCAGGATTATAGTTGCTGGTCGTTCCCATGACGGCCCATCTCATGGCCGTATTCTGCGAACAACGTGCGGTCACATTCACTAATTTATCAGCGACCCCATCTGCCGGTTGACCAAGCGCCCTGAAATCACTGCTATTCACCCGCCCCAGATTCACTGTAACCGTGTTAAAAGCCTGGCAAGGCGCGGTTTGGATCTTCACATCATTAGCCAGGCCTAAACGCACCAGGTTAAACAGGCGTGTATTCCATGATGGCGGTGTCGAGCTGTTATCCATCAAACTGAACAGGACTAAGGCACCATCGTTATTATTTGTCATCATCAGCCCCGACGCAGGAATGGTGCCTGCCAATCGGTATAGTGAGACCTTAAGCGTGAACGACCCAAGCTGCCGCCAATTGACAATATATTGATTGTCTCGACATTGGCCAGTAAAAGGCGGGTAGCCAGAAGCACCACTTTGGGCGTCGGCACAACGAATACCTCTTATTGGACTGGGGCTTATGGGTGGCAGATTTTTGTTCGGTGCCGTACGCAGCCAACTAAAGGGATATGAATTACCATCAGAAAGAAGTTCTACGGTGTAACCGACACTGCCAGACCCGGAACCGCCATAAGGGTTGTTTCTTCCGTTATCTCTTATGACATAAATATGACCATCTTGCGTTGGCGCAGTGACTCCATTAACCGGATAGCCACCTGAACTTTGCGCATAATGTTGCTCAAGCCACCAATATTTCACTTCATCATTCACGTCATCACATATTGCCAACCAACCATTATTAGCGGCGAACAATTCAGCGCTGCTGACACTTTGCTGCGCAAGAATAGTTCCCACCGGGGTTGCCGGGTCAATGTAGAGCGATGCACCAAAATTAACTCGTAAGGGATAGTCCCAAAACGCTGAATCAATTTTATTACAGGCTGACCATGCCTTGTTTATACAAAGAAGCGAGAGTAAAATCAGAAAAAATGATTTTGCACTGACCGTTTTAAACTTTATTTTTATCATACCCACCTCATTAATCAAATACAAATAACCGGCTGCTTAGAAATATTTTTGGGATTGGTTTCTTTACGTTTTTCAACACTAAAGTGACACAGTTTTTCTCTTTTATTTTCATCATTCCAAGTGACTTTAAGCTGAGATTTTATATTTTCCCTGATCATCAAAATACCGCCACCACCAACAATACCCGCCATTTTCCCGTTACTGATAGCAGTTGCCCCGAGAGGCACATTTTCACCCTGATATTTAACTTCAAAAATACGCAGCTCACCATGGATAGTATCAAACTTCAATTTAACAATTGCCCCGGCATGTGGCGCAATATGTTGTGATGTATTTTTGATCTCCAAATCACTGGCTGCCGTATTGGGATTCAATGAGATTTCGTTATCACGATAAGGTGACAAATAAGGGAAAATAGCATATCCGCGACTATCCACTTTAATATTATTATTCCCTGAAACAACAGCATCAGTAGCGCCAGTGGCTTCAATAATCGCTGCGGTATCACCGGTATATTGACCAAATGTAATTCCACCACTATGCAGCGCAACAGAACCATTCATACCCAGCGCATACTGGGTGGTATTCTTTTTATAGGAAGCACTTGCAGATCGATTACCATAGGGAGTTAACTTCGATACATTACCGCTATAAACATTTTCATGTTCACCGGCGGTGGCCATCGTCGTGCTTAACCCATAGGAAAAACTGCGGTCTTCAAGCAAGGAACCTGTTACAGAAGCCAGTGCATATCCGTCACCTGCAGATGATTGAGTATAAGCCGTGGTCATCACAGGAGAATAGGTTGATGTACCCAAAGGGATACTTAATCCTAACTGGTACTGTATTTCATCACGATTATTACTGATATTATATGACCTTGCAGCAGAAAGCGTATATCTTAGTCTTTTATATTGATTACTGTAGCCCAGCAGGCAGCTATTAGCACTTTTCACCCTGCCCCAATAATTGTTAAGACCGGCAGTGATATAGATACTGCCAGCATTACCAAGGGGTTGGTTAATACTCAACTGCACTGAGTTCTTCTGGTTCATTGAGCGTAAATCATATTCATCCACTTGCTGACTATGATCATATTTATCTCGAACCCTTGCAGAATCTTGTAGTGTAGTAAACCCCGAAGAGGAGTAATGATAAGTTGCGACATTAATGCTAGTCCCTGATTTATCAATAACATTAGAATAAGATAACCCTATGTTATAACCTTGGGTTTTATCATACCCAAGACCTGCCCTTGCCAGTGCCACATTGGCAGAAACTGCCCCCATCGTGGTATTTATGGCAAGACCCGTCAGCATAGATTGATAATGTTCACTGACCTGCACACCGCCAAAACCGGTAAAATAGTTATTCAACCCCCGATGATAGGAGAGTGAAGTAACAAATGGTTTTTTACGCAAACTACTATCATTCAATTTGCCTGCAGCCACTGAATATTTAGATTGATTTGGTCGCAATAATTCGGGTAATGATGCATAAGGGACAACGTACGTTTTTTGTTCACCCGTAGTTTCTTGAATGGTAACATTAAAGTCCCCTCCATAACTGGCCTGATAAAGGTCAGAAATTAAGAAAGCACCGGGTGATACCGTCGTTTCATAGATGATATTTCCATTTTGCCTGACGGTTACTCTGGCATTAGTATCCGCTATACCACGAATATCCGGCACATAACCGCGTCTGGAGTCAGGCAACATGCGATCATCAGAGAATAATGAAATACCAAGTAATGGTGTCGCGGGTAAAAAACTCTCTCGCGTATCAATTTCTCCTGTTTGCACCACAGAAAAAATCCCAGGAATATCTCGCTGAATGTAGGTACGCAACATGCTTAGTTTTTGCTGATCGCCAAGCGTAAGTGTACTGTAGCTTCGAAGCTGCCATCTACCTGCATTAAGCCAGATATTCATACCGGAGAAAAAACTGTCATAGCTGTCGCTAAAATCCCCGGTATCAGTATTAGAATGATAATAATTACTGATGTAATTTATCATTGCCGCAGTTTCCCCAGAGTCCCAGGCTGAAGGGTCTACATAACCCCGTGGGGTATACTTGGATGCCACTTGCGGTGCAATGACATCAACAGATAACGTCGATATATCAAATTTCACTTTAATATCGAAATTATTACTATCCAGTGCTATTTTCCCATTAGCATTAATAGTTTTAATGTATTCCTCATTAATTTCATCTTTAAACCCCAGCTGTAATAACACTGATTTATCAAAATAAATAACAGATTTACTCTCAGAATTTATTGATACTGTTATTGCCGTAGCACCAATAAAAGCACCATTTTTATAGAGTTCGACATCATACTCCCCTTCTTTTAGCTGATTTCCGTTTGAAAAAGTAGAGATATCGATACCGGTTCCGACAAAAAAAGCAGGATTATATTCCACTTCAGTTTCTTCTTGCGCATAAAGTGGCATGCTCAATAAAGAAATAATTATTATCCCTTTGTTTATTAAGCTGTCTTTTTTCATACTTTACTCATTAGATATTAATTTATTATAACTGGACGATAAATTACAGCACCATAGTCATTAACCATGCCGTACTCAGCCTTACCCTTATTAACATCCGATAACGTAACCCCTTTTAAAACCCAATTCTCACTCTGCCCGGGTGCCACCATATCGACTTCGTTCTTGATTTGTTTTCCATTGACATTGACATTCAGTTCAGTCAGCGAGGCATAATAACGGCTGTTATTACTCACCTTAGCCAGAACATTGCCACGCCCATCATGGGTGAAATGCCAAACGAGATCTTTGTGCATGGCATCAACCTGGTTTTTTAACGCTGCTGGCCGATAGAATATTTTTATTTTATTAACAATAGAGAATTGCAAGTAATTATCAGTCCCCTTTTTGGGTGCTGCCGGGATATCTTTGATGTTTAGCCAGTAGATTGACTCCTGATGAGTGTTAGCAACATCTTCTATTTTTTTTATTCTCAAATGCTGCTCACCGTTACTCTCTATTTTAAATACGGCTGGATACAGAATAAAAGGAGAGGTCGCAGTGCTTGGCAAGTTACTATTTATTTTATTATCAATCCATGCCTGAACCATTGACGAGGTATTATCTCGATTATTTATTTTCACTGTAACACTACTATCAGACTCATTGTAGATAACCCGTGTACCAGTAATAGAGATACTCGCGAAGGCGATTGTTGGAGAAAGGCACAATGATATGACTATTTTCGTTAAATTTTTCATTTTATAGGCAGTAATTTTATTTTTGATAATAAAAACCAATCGAATACTGATGCGGTTATTAGGTAATTAGCTATACTCTTCATACTTCAGGCTGCTTGGCTGTTAGCTGCGCACAGATACTCGGCTTTTCCTGAGCCTCTCGTCAAACGGGCCAGCGTAAGCGCTGTTCAAAACACTCGAGATTTTGTCAAGCAACACCAAGTATTTTGGGTATATATTGGTTCACCTTGAAACGTAAGATAGATAATAAGAAAAGTTTCCCTAAAGGTTTACAGAGTAAACCTTTAGGCAAATTATTTTCTTAACTACAGATTATCTATAGACCAACTCGATGGCACCGGTGGCGGTCAACTTCCCAGCTGTAATGCTTGCCTGATATTGCTGATACCATGCAGTCAAAGGGATTGACGCGGTACCTGATGTGGTATTTATTGTTTGGAAAGCGGAGTTATTGCCCGCCGTTTTAATATGCGTGTCTGTTGAGTCATATACCGCAATGCCAACACCTCTTGCCTCACTTGCTGCAGCGGGCAAGAAAAGACCTGTAGTAGGGTCGACTTGCGTACCGGTACCGGTAAAGCGCACCGCAACCGAGCCACTGGCTGGTGTGCAACCCGTCAAATTAATCGTAAAGGCAGTTTGACCCGCTCTTGAACCAATATCGTTAAAATTACTGGTCGAGATAGTAGGTAAAACGACGCTAACCGTTCCTGAACCGGTACTAATGGTACAAGTATTGGCAACAATCTCACCCGTAAAGTTAATGGTACCATCTGCTGCATAAGCTGAAGACATGAACAATAAAGATAATGCAACAATCGGTTTTAATTTTTTCATAGCAGCTCCTGTTATTTGCTATTATTAATAAAAAATCCATTATTAGAGAGAACAGATTATATTAAGGTGCAAAGGTAAATATTATTAATTAATCTAATTGAAATTAAATACAACCTCCGTTTTTTGGTAAATAATCACTAACTGAATAACTTAATCAGCCTATATCTATAAATAATTTAGATAATCAATTAAATATATTAATTATTGGGTGGGGTAAAGATGATAATGCAACGTTCTTTTTAATTCCCCACAAGCCATATTCACAAGATATTGAGAGTATATCGATTAAGCGGGTCATGAGTAACCCATCATAAAGCATCGCTACAGCAGCCTATTTCAGCCGTTTTATTGCTTACACTGGCAATAAATCAGAGTTAAATATCGATAAATTATAAAATAATGGCGTATTATTTCAAAAAAGGAAGGGTTTGCGCACTGGAATTTCTATGGATTTTTTTGAAACTTTCAGATAC
>NZ_JBXUGO010000033.1:0-19280 GCF_057180565.1 Serratia sp. HNCC26DJ244
GCAGGTGCGTGGCCGATTTATCAGAAGCCAAAAAAAGCTGCACTGCATCCTTATTAAAAATGTCTGGCGTAAACTCGTTGTTGAAGGGGCGGCCCCGATAGCTGTAATTCAGTACGATTTCCAGGGCTTCCAGAATAGTACTTTTACCGGCGTTGTTATCACCTACAAAGATATTTACGTCATCGTTGAATTCAAAATGTTCATCTTTGAATTTCTTGAAATTGGTAAGCTTAATCGATTTAACCCGCACTCTAAGTCCCTCAAGATACTGTCAAATGATACCCCTTAAAGACATTAACTCACCGATATACCTGTGTCCACATGCAGGCTCGTTGTCCCCTTATATCCTGCAGGCACTGAAGTGGTCGACATAAATAGGCCAAGATATGAGAGCTGTTCTTGGACAACTTAAAGTCTGCTTCACTAATCAGACAGGCTGACTGAGCTGAAGGTTTGCTGTGAACGAAAAGCGGATGTTGGCATGACTATCGAAATCGTGGCGATTCATACTGTCTTCATCCGGGGTGAGTTCAACATGAGAGCGAAACTGCAGATATTTGATTTGCAGATCACATGAATACATAAGCTGAAAGTGTATCTTCTATCATTGCCTTACAACGAGAGAAAACGACAAGTCAAAAAGGATTCATGATGCTCAGCAACGAGTTTTTGCGCTTTTTCCAAACTTTAGACACAGCAGATGTACCCGCCGATGTCAGAAAAATGGCGAACCTAGTGTGGGATAATATGGATAGTATTATCCCGTTAGGTACCGCGCAGGGACAGCGGATTAGGCGTATCGTTGAGCTGGCGCAGCCCGCTTGGGATACCCTCAGTCTGGAAGTCCAGCCACTGCCTGAGCAGGACTCCGAACGCGTCTCCACGTTCAGTCGGCTAAGAAGGCTGTCCGTTGGACCGTTCAGAGGATTTGCCAGACAGGAGGAATTTGATCTGGATTCGCGTCTGGTGCTGATTTATGGGCCCAATGGTACCGGGAAGTCCAGTTTTTGCGAAGCACTTGAATATACGTTACTGGGCAGCGTTGCTGAGGCTGAAAGTAAACGCTTTCGTAATCAAACCGACTATTTTAGAAACGCATACGTCAATCAGTTTTCTGCGCCTGTGATTACTGGTGTTGGAGCTCAAGGGCAGGATGTGGCGATTGAGGATAACGAAGCACAGCACCGCTTTTGCTTTGTTGAAAAAAACCGCATCGACAATTTTTCAAGAATTGCGGCGCTGGCCCCGGCAAGGCAGACCGAACTAATCTCAACGTTATTCGGGCTGGATGCATTCAATGATTTTGTCCGAAATTTTACTGCGGAGATTGATGCCAGATACATCGATCTTACAGGCGTAAAAGCCGCTCAACTGGCAGAAAAACGCCGCACACTCGAGGGGGCTATCCAGCAACTGGAAGCGGGTAAGGCGGATCTTGAAGGACTGGCTTCTGAGGAACAGACGCTGGCTTCTGGCTACCGCGATGGCCTTTCTTTTCAACAGATGATGATTGAATTAAAAGGGGATGAGCAAAATATCGGGGCCATACGGCAGCTTGAGACAGAGTTACAGACACCTCTTCCGAACAAGAGTCACCTGACCTGTGCGATTTTGAAGGACTTAAGTAGCTCTGTTGAAACTGTATTGGCGGATCTGTATGGCAAACAGAAGCAACTGGCAGAAGCGAGTCTGCAGGTTTCGTTTAAAAGTTTATTCGAGGCAGTCGTCCAGTTACAGAGCACCAGCCCAGAACAATGCCCTGCATGCCATACCCCACTCCAGCAAGTCACAAAAAACCCCTACAGTCATGCAAGTGAGGAATTGCTGAAGCTTGAGTTTTTGTCAGCTTTACAGGGTGAAATAGCTCAGTTGGAACAATTAATCAGCCAGCAGATGTACCGCGTCTCGCAAGTTGTCGGCACCTGTTGCCAGTTTCTTCCTCATGAAAATGTTCTCGAAAGATTCCGGGAAGACAATGGCATCGCTTTGTGGCGTGATCTGCATCAACCAGCAGGCGATGGTATTACTCCCTGGTCTCTTCTGGAGAAACAGGTGTTGCAGTTGGAAGAAGAAGATAAAAAAGCAGAAGCAGCTACTAAATTGCGGGAATCTCGGCAGCGCGATCTTATGGGGCTGCGTGAGTCAGAACGCCAGATAACAATATTACAGACAAGAAGAAGTGCGACAGAAAGGACCATCGCGGCATCTCAGTTGTTGATTGGTAACTTTGATACGGAAAACAGGCAACTTATTGAAGAAGTTGCACTTGAGGAATCCGTTGTAAGAAAAAACAGAGAAATCTCAGGAGCCTATGCCCGGTTCGTATTGCAGTTGAACGCCTATAAAGAGGGTTTGCCTCAGCAGTTGGTTGCGAATCTCGGAGACGGCATTGTTACTCTGTACAATGCATTCAACCGTAATGACCCACCAAGAGAAAAGCTCGCTGGTATCAAACTCCCCCTGATGCAGAATCAGCGACTGGAGGTGGCATTCCAGAACAATCCAGCGCAATATTTTGATGCCCTGCATGTGCTCAGTGAGGGGCATGTACGCTGCCTAGGGTTGGCTATTTTGTTGGCAAAAAACATCAGTGAGCAATGCCCACTTTTGATATTTGATGATCCGGTCAATGCTATCGATGACGATCACAGAGAATCCATTCGAAGAACGCTGTTTGAAGACGCCTTCTTTACAGATAAGCAAATCATCCTGGCCTGCCACGGAGAAGAGTTCTTCAAAGACATACAGAATTTATTGCCAGCGCCAGTGGCTGCACAGTCCAGAACTTTCAGCTTCCTACCGCGTCTGGACGAATTGCATATCCGCGTGGATTTTAACTGTGCACCCAGGAACTATATTCTTTCTGCGCGAAGCCATTATGGACGTAATGAAATCAGGGAAGCGCTGACTAAATGCAGGCAGTCACTTGAATCTCTGATGAAGGGGAAAGTCTGGCGTTATGTAAACAAGCACGGTAACGGTAACCTCAGTCTTAAACTGAGGTCAGCAACTGCACCTATTGAGTTGCGTAATCTCTCAGATCAATTGAAAAAACAAATTGGTCGGGCCGATTTTAATGACCCAAATAAAAATGCTGTGTTTTCTCCTATCGATGTTTTAACCGGCTTTAGCGGAGAATCACGTGAATGGCGATACCTCAATAAAGGTACACATGATGAAAACGACAGGGCAGAATTTGACAGGGCAACTGTAGAAACCATGATAGGTGCGATCGAGGCGCTCGATCAGGCCGTGGCTTAAGATTAGTATTAAATCCCTCGTGTGATGTGGTTCTGTAGAGGTATATGAAGTGGTCGATAAAAGCTGGCCACTTTCAAACCTCGATAGTTCCGCTTCTGGCACACAGCGGCCAGATTAAACCTGTCGACTATGAGCACAAAATTATCCATCGCCCTGAGCGCACACAAAGCACCCGCTCCCTTTTCCCCACGATCTAACCTATTCGCAGTTCATAGCAGCGATGCCGCACCAAAAACTTCCCGTTCGAGGATGAGCGGAGATCTGAAAGAAGCTCCGATGGCAATTAACCCCTTGGTCAATAAGGAAAGTAGCAAGGTCTGCAATGAATGTTGCCAGTCCTTGAAAAGCTGAGCAGCAGCGCTGAATCGTGGTGATAAGCGGTTACAAGTAGTTAGTCACAAATCCTATACACATATCTATACATTTTTTAAGCGAATTTGAGAAATTCTACGCGGCCTTAGATGGATAGTGACATTTATAATCCATTGTTTTTATAGATATAAATAGACGGGATTGAAACTCTATGGAAGATATTTGGCGGAAGATCACAGGAGTCGAACCTGCCCAGGACCGCTGGCGGCCCCAACTGGATTTGAAGTCCAGCCGCCCCACCGGGGACGAAGATCTTCCTCTGCAAATCACAAGCAAGGGGCGATTATAGCGCGAATCCCACATCACGCTAAGGGGGAATTCATATTTCCGCGATCACCCTCTTACACTTCGCCTCAGCTACCACGGCTGGCCTTTTTATCTGCTAACCTAACTTAGTCTGGGGTATTTACCCGTCCATTGCTGGAGATGCTATGACCAAGAAAGTTGCCGTCCTGCTAAGCGAAGGATTTGAAGAGGCTGAGGCGGTTATCGTGATCGACGTGTTACGCCGTATGGATATCGAAGTGGAACTGCTGTCCTGTCAGGATCGGCTGGAGCTCCGCAGCTACCACCAGATGCGTATGTTCGCTGATGCGCTGCTAGAACGCCGCAAAAGCCAACTGTACGACGCCGTGGTGATCCCCGGTGGGCCCAAAGCAACCATCGAAATGGCAGAAAATGCCTTGGCTGTGGAGTTTATCCGCCGTCATGACCAGTCTGCCAAATTGATCTGCCCATTGAGCTCTGCCGCTGCGCTGGTGCTGGCCGCCAACGGGATGCTGAGAGGCCGCCGTTATGTCTGTTCCGACGGTCTGCATCTGGAAATCGAAGATGGGACCTACGTGGCTGAAAAAGTTGTAGAAGATGGCAACTTAATCAGCGGCCAGGGTTTGGGGGCAGCGTTTGATTTTGCCTTCACCATCGGCTATCGGCTGACTGGCGACCCTGTTACCACGCAGGAGCAAGCCACACATATCTATCACGAAAACTGGCAAGTGCCACTCGCAGCGTATTAATCAATACCGCTGATAATCAGGCGCGGCACAATTGGCGCTTTCCGGTCTGGCACCGGGAACGAAAATTGTTACCGCGCTTTCTGTTTTTTATTGGGCCCAATGCCGGGTATCAACAACCATCAATAGCCCAAAAACAAAACGGGAAAACACCCATCAGCATGGCTGACCGGCATTCCCCCGCAGACTCATTTGTCACTCAAAACAACAGTGATCAAACCTCGTCCATTTTACCCAGCAAGGCACGCAGGCGCTCTTGCCATACATGCTGCTCTTCTTTTAGCTGCTGGTTTTCACGTGTTAAGGCTTCATGCTGACCCGCAGAGTGCTGAACTTCTTGAGACAGAGAACTGTTTTTCTCTTTCAGTTCTTCAATTTCCATCTGCAACAACGTGATGGTATCGATCGCCTGCTGAACTTTTACTTCCAGTTTTTCAAATACTTCAAATGACATTCTTCAGTCCTCTCATATATAGCAAGGCATAGATCTATACCTGTCGTCCATCAAGCTACAGGAAAATCGGCTCCACTTGCTCGGATTTACTTAAATTGACACCGTTACTGCCCACCTGCAGCTTGAAAAAACTCGATTATAATAAGTATCATTATCACTTCAGTGGTAGATACTTGCGCGACAAGACCACCACAATAATCGCTGTCACCACTCAAGTGGCAATAAAACCATCAGTTTGAGTGAATTTGGCTATAGAGCAGGCGTGGGTCCCGATAACACGCTTGTTTCAATAAAATCAATTGTAAGTAGCTGGCCCCTTACTGTCTATAGCCACAGTTTTTAGGCAGACCAGTCAGGACAAAACCAAGCCGTAATGGATACGCTAACGGTTAATGACCGCAGGATGAATTTATGACAACTGAAAAAAAATATATTGTTGCTCTCGATCAGGGTACCACCAGCTCACGTGCCGTGGTGCTTGATCACGATGCGAATATTGTCGCGGTCTCACAGCGTGAATTCACACAAATCTACCCCAAGGCCGGCTGGGTGGAACATGACCCAATGGAAATCTGGTCATCTCAAAGCTCAACGCTGGTTGAAGTACTGGCCAAAGCCGATATCAGCTCTGATCAAATCGCCGCTATTGGTCTCACCAACCAGCGCGAAACCACTATCGTGTGGGAAAAAGAGACCGGTAAGCCAATTTATAACGCCATTGTCTGGCAGTGCCGCCGTACTGCCGAGATCTGCGAAAAACTCAAACAGGGCGGTCTGGAAGCGTACATTCGCCAGAATACCGGCTTGGTGATTGACCCCTACTTTTCTGGGACCAAGGTCAAATGGATCCTCGACCATGTGGAAGGTGCCCGCGAACGTGCCAAGCGCGGTGAGTTGCTGTTCGGCACCGTTGATACCTGGCTGGTATGGAAGATGACCCAAGGGCAGGTGCATGTTACCGACTACACTAACGCCTCTCGCACCATGCTATTCAATATCCATACGCTGGACTGGGATGACCATATGCTTAAAGTGCTGGGTATTCCGCGAGCCATGCTGCCAAAAGTGCGTTCCTCTTCTGAAATCTTTGGCCAGACCAATATTGGGGGGAAGGGGGGAACTCGTATCCCGATTGCCGGTATTGCTGGCGACCAACAAGCGGCGCTCTATGGTCAACTCTGCGTCCACGCGGGGATGGCGAAGAATACCTATGGGACTGGCTGTTTCCTGCTGATGCATACCGGTGACAAGGCGGTGCAATCCCAACATAGCCTGCTGACCACCATCGCCTGTGGCCCACGAGGTGAGGTTAACTACGCACTGGAAGGGGCCGTTTTTGTTGGCGGAGCCTCTATTCAATGGTTGCGTGATGAAATGAAATTAATCAGCGATGCTGCCGATTCAGAATACTTCGCCACCAAGGTAGCCGACAGCAACGGTGTTTATGTGGTTCCCGCCTTTACCGGGCTCGGTGCCCCTTATTGGGACCCTTATGCACGTGGCGCTATTTTCGGCCTGACCCGTGGGGTGAACAGTAACCACATTATCCGCGCCACCCTGGAGTCTATCGCTTACCAGACCCGTGATGTGCTTGATGCCATGCAGGCCGATGCCAATACCAGTCTAAAAGCCTTACGCGTGGATGGCGGGGCGGTTGCCAATAATTTCCTGATGCAGTTCCAGGCGGATATTCTGGGAACCTGCGTTGAGCGCCCTGAAGTGCGTGAAGTTACCGCATTGGGGGCGGCGTATCTGGCGGGGCTAGCCGTTGGCTACTGGAATGACCTGGATGAAGTGAAAGGCAAAGCGGCTATTGAGAAACGATTCCACCCTGGGATTGAAACCAGCGCGCGTAACTTACTTTACCGTGGTTGGCAAAAAGCCGTTGCCCGTGCACAAGCCTGGGAAGATCACGACTGATTAATCGGTGTTATGTTGATGGTCATTCAAGTGGTCACGCTAACCGCTTGAATGGCCATCGTTACATTTGTCTCCCCCTGCTAGCGTTGCTCTGTGATAAACTTCGCCGAAATTTTCCTTCCTTTTATCCAGTAACGGGTTTGCCATGAAACGTGAATTAGCCATCGAATTTTCCCGCGTTACCGAAGCCGCCGCTCTAGCGGGTTATAAATGGCTGGGGCGCGGCGATAAAAATGCCGCCGACGGTGCTGCGGTGAACGCCATGCGTATTATGCTCAACAGAGTTGATATCGATGGCCAGATTGTGATCGGCGAAGGTGAAATTGATGAAGCGCCGATGCTGTATATCGGCGAGAAGGTCGGTACTGGATTGGGGGACGGGGTCGATATTGCTGTTGATCCTATCGAAGGGACCCGAATGACCGCCATGGGGCAGTCTAACGCATTAGCGGTATTGGCGGTGGGTGATCGGGGCTCCTTCCTGCATGCACCGGATATGTATATGGAAAAACTGGTGGTTGGTCCGCAAGCTCGGGGAGTTATCGATCTCAACCTGCCTTTAGCCACCAACCTGCACAATATCGCCAACCGTCTTGGTAAACCGCTATCAGAGCTCACCGTCATTACCTTGGCAAAGCCACGCCATGATGAGGTGATCATGCAAATGCAACAGCTTGGGGTGAAAGTGTTCGCCATTCCTGATGGGGATGTTGCAGCCTCCATCTTGACCTGTATGCCAGAAAGCGAAGTGGATGTGATGTACGGCATTGGCGGCGCACCGGAAGGGGTTATTTCTGCCGCCGTGATCCGCGCACTGGATGGCGATATGCAAGCCCGCTTGTTGGCGCGCCATCAGGTAAAAGGCGACAACGAAGAAAACCGCCGCATTGGTGAGCAGGAGTTGGCTCGTTGTCAGCAAATGGGTATCGAAGCAGGTAAAGTCTTGCTGTTGGATGATATGGCGCGCACTGATAATGTGATCTTTGCTGCCACTGGTATCACCAAAGGTGACTTGCTGGACGGTATTAGCCGCAAGGGGAATATCGCCACCACTGAAACCCTGCTGATTCGTGGTAAATCACGCACTATCCGCCGCATCCGCTCCACCCATTATCTGGACCGTAAAGACAGCTCGCTGCACCCCTTCTTGCTGTAGTTATTGAACGCTCAGCGTGAAACGATCAGCATTAAACGCTCAGCCGATGGCCCTGAATTAAATTGAACTGAAGTGGCTGGTAAAGCCACTTTGGGCTCAAGGCCGCTGAGCGTTATCCCCTCACCATCACATGCATAAATTACACTGTACGTCACAGTCTTATAAGATAGACTTTAAGTGAATCAAACCACAGGAGCATGAAAGATATGGCTGAATGGGTTAATGGCAAAGTAATAGAGGTTCAGCACTGGACGGAGACATTGTTCAGCATCACCCTCAATGCCCCAATCAACAGTTTCACTGCGGGGCAATTTGCCAAACTGGCGCTGGATGTCGATGGTGAACGGGTGCAGCGTGCTTATTCTTATGTCAACGCGCCCGACAACCCCAACCTGGAGTTCTATCTGGTCATGGTGCCGGATGGGAAACTGAGCCCGAAACTGCAACAACTGCGCCCTGGGGATGACGTGCAGGTGACCCAAGAGGCCGCCGGGTTCTTTGTACTGGAAGAAGTCCCCACCTGTGACACCTTATGGATGCTGGCAACCGGCACCGCGATTGGCCCTTATTTGTCGATCCTGCGGGAAGGGAAGGACCTGGAGCGGTTTAATAACCTGGTACTGATCCATGCGGCCCGCAGGGCCAGTGACCTCAGTTACCTGCCGTTAATGCAGCAACTTCAGCAGCACTATAATGGCAAACTGCGCATTCAAACCGTGGTCAGCCGTGAAGACGTTGCCGGTTCTCTGTGTGGGCGCATCCCGGCACTGTTGGAAAACGGTCAGTTAGAAGCGGCTGTCGGCCTAACCATTGATGCCGAAACCAGCCATGTGATGCTGTGTGGCAACCCGCAAATGGTCAGAGATACCCAGCAAACGCTAAAAGATCACCGCCAGATGCGCAAACATCTACGGCGCAAGCCTGGGCATATTACCAGCGAGCACTATTGGTAACTTATACCCATCGTCAATGAAGCTGCAGCGGTGTTGGCTGTTCTCGTTCACCCGAATCACTTACCTATGTAAGCTCATCGGGATTCGCTCGTTTGCCGCCTACCTGCAGTTTGATTGAGCTTGAGTCTAGCGGAATTTTACCGGTTCGGCCTCAGGGCCAAACCGGTTGTCCCCTTCGGTACCCACAAAGGTCCCCAGGTCGATCAACATCATCACCGTAATCAGTGTCGGAATAAAACGCCCCACTCCCCACTGCCAAATCGGTGCCAGCATCTGCCAATTACCCATCGCCAGCAGCCAGGCCAACACCAGCAACAAGGCCCACCAACCCTTTTTATTGCGGTCATGCAGGCGTTTGACCAGCACCGCCGCCGTCGGCCATAGCAGTGCGACGATAAAGAAAGCGATGGTTTGGATCGCCACCACTTGGTAGTTGGCCAGCGAGAAGGCGGCGGCCATCAACACCAGCCAAACCCCCATCCACAACCAGAAATCTCGCCGCCCAATACGGCCATTAAATGAAAAACACCACTGTTGTAACGTCATTGAATCATGCTCTCTTGAGCTGCCGATAGTCTGCCGCGCAGTGTAGCATAGGCAATTTCCCCCTGCAGAACAGCAACCCAAGTGGTGATTTTCCATCCGCAAACATTCATCTTGCCGCTTGAAAGACGATGGATATATGGTTTTAATCAGTGTCACCTTGGTCATTAGTGCGACACACCATGCTGAAAAAGTTCATCATCATTATTTGCCTGTTCTTGGGGATCAGCCATGCTTGGGGGGCACCGCAAAATGCCGCGCCCTCGGAACCGCAGAGCGCCCCCTATCTGCAGGCGGGGGCGCCAACCTTTGATGTGACGGTGGTTCGGTTCCGCGAAAAATACAACCGTGACAACCCAAAGCTGCCCCTCAGTGAATTTCGGGTTATTGCCTCCAAAAAGGATTCCCCTTTACTCACCCGTGCCGCCAGTAAGATTAATGAAAACCTCTACGCCTCTACGGCGCTGGAAAAGGGCACCGGTAAAATCAAGACCATCCAAATCACTCATTTGCTATTACAAGGCAATGAAGAAAAAGCCGCTCGGGCCATTGCCATTAACTACATGGCTGCGCTGATGCGCCAGTTTGAAACCGCGCTGACAGTGGGGGAAAGCATCGTCAAAGTGAACAACTTGCTGGAAAAGGGTAAAGGGTCGTACTTTTATCAGCAACAGGTTGGGGCAATTCGCTACGTGGTCGCTGATGATGGCGATAAAGGGATTACTTTCGCTGTTGAACCGATTAAGCTGAGGTTATCTGAGGCCGATGTACCCCATTAATGCATTCGTCGTCATGGAAATTGCAAAGGTGTTGACTAGCCTCATGCCATTTGTATGACGACAAGTATATACTGCTGCACAGGTAAACTGCCTGCCCGGCAGTTGTTTTTAGACTTTAGCGTCCCCTTCTTGGAGAAATACACATGCGTCATCCATTAGTTATGGGTAACTGGAAGCTTAACGGCAGCGTTCATATGGTTAACGAACTGATCGCCGCCCTGCGTAAAGAATTGAGCAGTGTTGAGGGTTGTGATGTCGCTATTGCGCCACCAGTTATGTATCTGGATCTGGCCAAGCACGCGCTGGGCGGTAGCCGTATCGCTTTAGGTGCACAAAACGTTGATATCAACCTCTCCGGCGCGTTCACTGGCGAAGTTTCTGCCAACATGTTGAAGGATGTTGGTGCACAATACATCATCATCGGTCACTCAGAGCGTCGTACTTATCACAAAGAAACAGATGCGCAGATCGCTGAGAAATTTGCCGTGCTCAAAGCTGCGGGTTTGATCCCAGTGCTGTGCATCGGTGAAACCGAAGCCGAAAACGAAGCGGGTAAAACCGAAGAAGTGTGTGCTCGCCAAATCGATGCGGTGTTAAAAACCCAAGGTGCAGAAGCGTTTAAAGGCACTGTTATCGCTTATGAACCTGTGTGGGCGATCGGCACCGGCAAATCTGCAACGCCTGCGCAAGCTCAGGCAGTACATAAATTTATCCGTGACCACATCGCCAAGCAAGATGCGGCGGTGGCTGCTGAAGTGATTATTCAGTACGGTGGTTCGGTCAATGATAAAAATGCCGCAGAATTGTTTGGTCAACCAGACATCGACGGCGCGCTGGTGGGTGGTGCATCACTGAAAGCAGACGCTTTCGCCGTGATCGTTAAAGCCGCTGCCGCAGCGAAAAAAGCCTGATTTCCTTCAGTATGAATAACCCCGGTTTGCCGGGGTTATTGCGGAAACCCACCCTCAGCGTTTGCTGATTTCATCAAATATGCCACCTGTGGCAAAGTGTACTTTCTGCGCCTCTGCCCAACCGCCAAACGTGTCATCTATGGTGAACAATTTCAGCGTCGGAAACTGTTGCACGAATTTTTCAGCTACCTCAGTATTTCGAGGGCGATAGTAATTTTTTGCCGCAATGGTCTGCCCTTGCGTTGAATAGAGGTAGGTCAGGTAAGCCGTGGCAAAATCACGCGAGCCACGTTTATCCACTACCCGATCCACCACCGATACCGTAGGCTCTGCCAGAATCGATTCGCTGGGGGTAATCACCTCAAACTTGTCTTTACCCAACTCTTTGGCTGCCATCAGGGCTTCATTTTCCCAAGCGATCAGCACATCACCCATATTGCGCTCAACAAAGGTGTTGGTGGCTCCACGGGCGCCAGCATCCAAGACTTCTACATTGCGGTACAGTTGTTTCACGAATTCCTGCGCCTTGGCGGTATCCCCGTGATTATGATGCAGGGCATAGCCCCAAGCCGCCAGATAATTCCAACGAGCACCCCCAGAGGTTTTAGGGTTCGGGGTAATAATCGCCACCCCAGGTTTAACCAGATCCCCCCAATCCTGGATCTGTTTTGGGTTGCCCTTACGGACCAGGAAGACAATGGTCGAAGTATAAGGGGCCGAGTTATCTGGCAGCCGTTTGATCCACGCCTTATCAATATGACCGCGTTCAGCAATGGCATCTACATCATAAGCCAACGCCAGGGTGACCACATCCGCGTCAATACCATTGATCACCGAGGTAGCCTGCTTGCCTGAGCCCCCGTGTGATTGGCGTACCTTGACTTTGTCTCCTGTCTTCTGCTGCCAATATTGAGCAAATGCAGCGTTATATTCCTGATAGAACTCACGTGTTGGATCATATGAAATATTCAGTAGTTGAATATCTTTAGCCATGGCACCCGATGCCAGTAGCAATATAATCAGCCCCCACTTATGCATTGCTCATTTCTCCGCAAGAAAATGACTCACCTCAGCAGGTAAACCGTCATCCCAAATCATGGGATAAATCGGTTCCTACTACCTGATTCAATCTGGATATACCTTCTTCGCCATTCAAGCGGTAACTTGAATTGCCCTGGGTATAGAGCCTGCCAGAAAACATTCTTACCATTAAAGAATAAAAAACGTCCTACTAGACCATTCTGGAATATATCAATCAGGAAGGGGGGTCTGCTGCCGGAGATGGGGCGGTATATATTCGTCATGCCTGAAGTAACTTGAAAAGAAAAAAGCCCCAAAACTGGGGCTTTTTGACAGCAATTCGCTTGAGGAGGGATCAATAAAGTTTCTTTGCCGTTTCCAGCCAATCGCCCTTGAATGGACGTTTCATGTTTTCGATCGCATCCACGATATCATGGTGTACCATTTTCTCGTTCTGGATACCGACACAGCGACCACCATAGCCTTGTACCAGTAAATCGATGGCATACGCCCCCATGCGCGAAGCCAGGATACGGTCATAAGCGACCGGTGAACCACCACGTTGAATATGGCCCAGCACAGTGGCTCGGGTTTCACGCTGGGTTTTCTCCTCGATATGACGCGCCAGCTCATCAATATCACAGACGTGTTCAGTGATCGCCACAATGGCGTGTTTCTTACCTTTGTCGATACCGGCTTGAATTTCATCAACCAAATCATCACGGTTGAATTCGGTTTCTGGCAACACGATAAACTCACAGCCGCCCGCAATCGCTGCAGCCAGGGTCAGGTCGCCACAGTAACGACCCATCACTTCCACAATGGAAATACGCTGGTGGGATGAAGAGGTATCCCGCAGGCGGTCAATCGCTTCCACCACGGTTTCCAATGCGGTGAAGTAACCAATGGTATAGTCAGTCCCAGCCACGTCATTATCGATAGTTCCTGGCAGGCCAATACAAGGGAACCCCTCTTCTGTCAGGCGTTTTGCCCCCATATAGGAACCGTCACCACCAATAACCACCAGGGCATCAATACCGTGCTTTCTCAGGTTTTCGATCGCCTTGGCACGTACGTTATCATCTCTGAATTCCGGGAAACGTGCCGAACCTAGAAAGGTACCGCCACGGTTAATCATGTCGGACACGCTGAAGCGGTCTAGTTGTTCCATACGGTCTTCGTACAAACCAAGGTAGCCATCGTAAATACCGAATACTTCCAGACCTTCTGACAACGCAGCACGCACCACGCCACGGATGGCCGCATTCATACCTGGGGCATCGCCGCCACTTGTCAGTACACCGATTTTTTTGATCATGACTACCTCTGAACTGATTAATGCAATTTTTTAAGGATTCTGTCTTCGCCAGCTACCCTGGTACTCGTCACTGACGAAAAAACCCGGTTTACGGCTTTTATTGCTCGATTTTATAGCAAAAACACCTAGCTGAATTGATTCAGGTCACACAATATCAAGGTAAGAGTCTTATGTGATAGCCTGGGATAGATCAATATTACGCAATTCACAACAGCTTGACTAATAGATAAAGCTAATAGCCCAGTAGAGCATTAGGTAAGACTCAGATAGCTTGATTATAGTTCCCACTTGCCTTGTTGGCCTGGTGGTACGACAGACCAAGGATCCATGTGGATAATCACATCCGCCCCCGGGAAACGCTGCAATAGCGCCTGCTCAATCTCTTCGACAATGTTGTGTGCCTGTACCAACGGCAAGTTATCGTCCATTTCCAGATGTAATTGAATAAAGCGTGTGGGCCCAGATTGCCGAGTCCGCAGGTCGTGCGCACCCGTGACGCCAGGGCGGGAAGAGACCACATCAATAATTGCCTGGTGCTCATCCTCTGGCAAGGCGCGGTCCAGCAACGATTGTACTGCCTCATAGGCCATACGTAGTGCGCTATAAAGAATATAAACCCCAATGCCTAGAGCAAACAGAGCATCTGCCCGGTGGAATCCGTACCAACTGAGCCCCAGAGCCACCAGAATGGCACTGTTCATCAAAACATCTGACTGATAGTGCAACATATCGGCACGTATCGCCTGGCTACGGGTTTTTCTCACCACCCAACGTTGATAAGACACCAGAACCAGGGTGCTCACCAGGGCAATTACCGTAACAATCACACCGATGCCCGGAGAATTAAGCGGTTGTGGGGCATACAGATGCTGAAAACCGGTAAGAAACAGAAACAGGGCAGAACCAGAGATGAACATGCTTTGCGCCAGCGCCGCCAGCGACTCCGCTTTACCATGACCGAAAGCATGTTTGGCATCCGCCGGTTGCAGGGAATAACGCACCACCAGTAGGTTGGTCACTGAAGCGGCAATGTCAACCAATGAGTCTACCAAGGCCGCCAGCAAGCTCACTGAGCCAGTGAGATACCAGGCCAATATTTTTATTAACAGCAAAACAGATGCAACCGTGGTAGCAGCTAAAGCAGCAGACTGCACCAGACGCGCATATTGCTTTTCCATAAAAAATCCCGAAAAAATTTAATGTGCTCAGTATAACGAAAGTTCAGGCAAAAAGGGGCCTGTCGTTCAGGCGAGTTCGGTGACTTTGTTATTGGTTCAGCGCTCAAGGCGGGTCACCATAAGGCCCGTTTGATTTTGATGACGCCTCTTTCTTCAGTGGTGTTCAGTATTAACTGGTCGTGCTGCCACCCTTGTGAGCCGATGACGGTACCCCTGCCAGCGAAGTAACCAGCCTCAGCAATGTTTCTAAGGTTAAGTGGGGATGAAGTGACGGACGTTGTGGTTGATTACTAATGGATAAAAAATAGGCATTTAGTACCTTATTGCGTGATTGGGGAGGAAAACGGATTGACAAGTGACCAGTGATTTACAACAATGTTTAGGAATTTTCTTAGAAGATTTCCCTGGTGTTGGCCAATTTGGCATCTGATCCTTTAATCGGGATCAGTTTTTTTTGGGTATTTTTAATGTCTCGTTCTTTTCGCCAGCAGGCTTAGCACCCTATTTCAGGGGCTTCCTCCATACAGTAACGCGACTCTCTACTTCTCCTGTTCGCTCTGGGCGTTGGTGAGTGGCAATAAAATGGGCCCATTACTGAGCCCAAGATTAATAATATCGTCAAACTGTTGAATGCAAATAGTCAGTCAAGCTGCAATGGTCTATTCATCAGCTTATATCGGTATAAAAGCACGGTGACAACATAGTAAAACAGACTGGCTGCAACTAACGAGTTGATGGCAGGAACCCCCACAGTAATGACAAACCCGATAGTAGCCCCGAATACACATCCGAGGATACCGGGCCAGACGATATTAGGGGTATTCTTCTGATCAGGTAGCGTTTCTGTAATGCGAGAATTGTCCAACACTTGTTTATAGGTTCGTACAAAATAGAATTCAACCAGCATAATGCCGACAATTGGGGGGAATAGAATGCCCAACAGTTCCAGGAAGTCAATGAACCGATCCAGAATACCCATAATGGACAAGGTTGTTCCAACCGCGCCAATACACAATGTGGTGATGGCATAGTGAAGTTTAATGCCAAACAGGCATTCAACCGCATTTACCAACCCCAGGGAAGACGAGTAAAGGTTAAGGTCATTAACACGCAGGGTTGAGAAAATTACAATTAATAAACCTACTCCGCCTGCCGCCGTGGACATAATAGTTACCACATCCGCAGAATTAATGCTGCGCGCCAGGGTAATCGCCAACCCATTAACAATAAACTCACCCACAATGATGGTGATAAGCGATACACCCATCACTTGCTTTTTACTGCTGAGATAACGTGTGATATCCGGCGTTATCAGGGCTGCCAATATGTATGAACCAATGATAATGGTGATGGCGGAGCTGATGCTAATCACTTCACCGCTTGGCTGGGCTTGTATCAATGCCGGAATATCATGCCCTGAAAGAGTGATAAATGAGAGATAACAAATGGCGGCGAGAAACAGTGGGATGGCAAATTTCGCTATCCACCGCAGGGCTTTAAATCCAATAGAAACCAACAGAGTTAATAAGATACCGGCGATGGCCGCCGAAACTTTAAAACCAAGATGCCCACCGAAGGCAAAATCCAGCGACTTGCCAAATATCGCGGTTTGAATGCCAAACCAACCCATTAAACTGATGGCGATAACGAGACCTATTAGTGCAGAGCCAATACGACCAAAGCCATACCATCTTGCCAACAAACTACAGGACATGCCCTCTTGCATACCGGCAACGCCCATACCATAGGTCAGAACACCGCAGATGATACTGGCAATCAAAATCGCGGTATAGGCATCAAAAATCGACATGCCATGCCCTAACGCTGCCCCTAACATAAACTGATCCAGTGCCGTGAGCATACCAGCATGAACAAGAGCAACACCAATGAAAGGTAACCGTCCATTACGAGGGACGCGTTTTAATGCAAATTCATCTATTTCTTTAGACACTCTTTTATCCTTAAATAAAATTAACGCCTCTCACAATAAAGTCTTCTGGTATATAGCAGTCCAAGCCAATAACCAAAGCATACTCAATAAACTGATGCAGACTGGATACTTCTGCTTTTTGATATATTGAATAAATATGCCGCTCAATGGTTCTGGGGGCTATATCCAAAGCTTTGGATATTTCTTTGGCTGAATGTCGCTGTATCAAGAAAAATATGACTTTCAGCTCTGTTGGCGTAAAGGTATCAGTAGGGGCTAATGAACTAACGAACCGGGCTTTTTCATTTTTGAAATAATTCATCGGGGTTAGCAATTGGAAGGGGCGTGAAGACCAGATAGTCCCTACCACAGTATCACCACGGAAAATAGGATACTTATCACCGATAAAGACGGAAAGATGAGAGTTACCATACCACTGGCTAGTTTCTATAATCGGAACATTAGCTTCTCTCCTAATGACTACCCCATCTTGAGCCACGTATTCCTCAGCCAATTCACTCCAGTCAGCGGGTGCTTCTTCGTCAACTCTTCCTACAATGTCATAGTTTTTGGGAAGGCTTAGCATCTTTATACCAGCGGCATTGACAAAAACATTGACCGACTCAAGATCCCTGATACCCCAGGGGACATCAGTCATTTCGAGATAAGGTATGAGTTCTTCCAACGAGTTTTTAATATAATAAGACATCGGTTACCATCCCTTGGTTTAGTGTGGTTTTTCAGCATACATTAACATATCTGAAGCATAAAGGGAAACTGGAGTCTAATGATTACGTAATAAATACGTATATACAAGCCGGGTTTATAAAGTAGACTCAAAATAGGCTAACACTAGGGAAATCGATAAATATAAATAATGCGGGAGTAATATTGTTAAATATTAACTCTTGTTTGGCTAAGAAAATAGAATGGCCTTATTATACCCGGTGAGTATAGAGCTCGCTGGGTTTTTTATGTTTATACTTGTGGTACTTCGCGGTTGGCAATATTTATTAAACTATTATCTATCATCAATAAAGCGTTTTTTCATTGCCGACATGGGTGATCGTCGCGATAGGCTCGCCATAGAGCAGCACATTCAGTGTGGATACATTGTTACTCATCTGAGTCTTCATCCAAGCGATAGGCTGGAGATACTTGTTCCCCCTCATCCTGATTACCTTCGGCGCTGCGAATAATTGACTTAATGGCCAGCACAGATTTTTTGGGTGCAACAAACAGTTCCAAGTCGAGCACGCGCGCCAGAGTAATCAAACTGGATACCCTTAGGTCAACACCACCGGATTCGATTTTCGAGATATGGCTCTGCGGCACACCAGAGCGGGCGCTTAGCTCTCTTTGGCTAAATCCCTTGCGCGCACGCGCTTCTCTTAAGCTTTTCAGTATTTGCTCGGTTATATAATTCATATTTGATATGTTTTACTATATCGACAATTAATAAATATATATCAAAGCATATCAAAATAATCGCAATAGTTCAAAGTTGATTAGTTTTAATATATCAAATCTGCATATTTGATATGTTTTAATAGATAAAAAGGTATCCATCGTGTTTTCGGGGGCCGTTTGGGATTCGGAGATTTACCGCTCCTCCTCGGCCAGTTCTTCTGCTCGCTGGCGCATCACCTCTGTCAGAGTCGTTCTCTGTCTTTCCGCTGCTCTGGGGATTATCCGGGTGCTGTAGGGCTTAGATTTACACATAGGGGCTGTAGATGCTTAAGTAAATATTTCACAATAACTGATCCTTTCCTGCTGCTCATAGGGTAATGAAAGAGAGTCAAGGATGTTTAGTTCATCACCTAAGTTAATGATAATTAAATCAAGGTCACTATCAAAAACTAACTTTATACCGATAATGGCCTTTTCTGTATCAGAGTAAATCACCAAAACTTTTGACACTATCTTCCCAATATATCGGTAAAATAAGTATGTGTCTGCCATGCTCATGATCACTTCTTTACCATATTCACCAAGATCACTTTCTTGCATAGGTAATTCAGTCAATGCAAGCGTTGAACCATCTTTTCCACAGCGAAAGCTAATATCCTGATTGGTACCAGAGAAAATTAACTGTAACTGTTGAGGATGCTCCAAGTCAGGAGTTTCAAAAAAATATATCAATCCATTAACACCGTAGAATTTTTTACCGATAACAATCCGGTTCCATGCATGATATTTTTCTGGAAAATAATTCACAGTGGGACTCCCTTTAGGGTATTTATCGCGGAGCTTTTCGCGTTTCTTCCGACGACTCTGGGAAAAGCACATTGATATCTCTGGCTCCGTTTCACTTATCTGCAGGCATTGCCGATATAACTCCTCGGTAAAGTTCAGTGCCCTTAACGGATTATTCTAGGCGATATAGTCGCCGATGGCTTCGATGTCATGCTCCGCCAGTGGCGATAAATTCAGCTTCATTCGTTCTTCTTACCTTCTGCCATACTGATCTTA
>NZ_JBXUGO010000034.1:0-17635 GCF_057180565.1 Serratia sp. HNCC26DJ244
TACCTTAGCAATGCCATTAGCACCAGTACCATGATGCGTCTGAAAACCTATCGGAAGAATACGCTTGTGAGGGCGTAATGTTTGGGTGGTTGATACTAAAATCTTGTTAGGGCTGCATGGCACGATAGTGCCGTTTCTTGCTTTACGGATGAATTGAACTGTTTTATCACCACCGTTTTCAATAGCATTACGCAGAGTTGAATCAAATTCCTCCATCTGCTTCATGGCAGCATAGATTGGCTGGGAAGTGTAAAAACGTGTGACGGCCAATTCCTCACGACGGTATCCATACATTCGCGAGTGCTGCAGTACGGTATCTTGTTGAAACCTATTGGGGCGGCGCCCATAATAAAATCCAATCAAATTAGCGAGAGTGATTCCACGATCAAGTACTTGCCCGCCTAGGAAAATATTAAGCGGGCTGCGTAGCTTGAGTTGGCCTGTGTCATCTAGCATATTTATGACATTTTCTTCCGAATTAACTTTAGAAATAGTAATGTGATCTTCATTTAGAGCATCAATAACAGCAGCATATACTTCATTAAAGGGAGGGACTGGCTTATTATCCAATCTTAGTGATTTAGATAAATTATCATAAGAATATTTTATAAGATCAATAAACATGGCTTTGTCAGTTTCCGCAGCTTCTTTAAACTGCTTTACAAGCTCATTTGTCAGCCTCTCTTGCCAATCATGGGCACCCTTGCTGGCTTCTGAATGCAAAAGGAAAGAATAACGTAATTTTTTTGAATTTAAATTTGCCTTTATACCGTTTATCCGCTGAATACATCCGCCGGTTATAAATGTGATCAGCGCAGTACAGTACCCCTCAATTTTTTTACTAGTCAAAGCTTTTTCTAGTCTGAAAGTACGTCCATCTGGTTTTTTTAGCCGATCAAATTCTTGGTGATCAACACGGTAATAGATGAAACTTTCCAGCGTATTGTTTATATCGCTAGATAATTCTCCAAAATAAGTATCTCCTCCGACATACTCAGATGGGACTGGCACCAGTTTAGTAAAGGCTGGTCGTATAGGTTTGAATTCAATCACATTGTTTACCTCCACCTCAGTTGGTTGGAGGTAAAGCGAATATGGTGTTGCGGTAACTTGGAGAAAAGAAACGTTGGATATGAGTAAACGAAGCTCGCTAATCATCAATGCGATCTTGTTAGCGTTTATAATATCCCCCTTTTTTGAATACCCTATAGACGCACTATCAGCTTCATCATCTATGATGAGGACGCGTTTTTCAGCCATTTTGGGATGTGATTGGAATAACTCAGTCAAATTGCGTAGATTATCGTCCTGTTTTTTCGCAACGAAGATCATTTTAGAATCAAGTTCAAACTTACCGAATGATTTTGGAGCACTCATGATGTCATAGATTTCAAGCTCCTTTTCATTGACGAACATCTCGAAATCTTTATGTAGTCGTTTATAGGTCTGCTGGATTAATGCTCTAGAGTTTTTGCTAAGGACGATAGCGATGTCGAAACCGTTGTCAAAAGCTAATGCCAGAACACTGATAAAGGTACGCGTTTTTCCGCTTTGAACTTTACCAAGGAGCATGCCAGGCTGCTCGGATGTTGTCGAGTTACTCAGAAGTGCTGAAGTCGTTTCTTCAGCACAAGTGAATGTAGCCTGGTCAAAGTTCTTGTTTGCGTCCTTAAATACTCTATAAAATGGGCCTTCGATTTCAAGAGTTCTCATCATTTCCCCTTTACCCGTTTCGTGTTTCACAATGAGCGTGCAATTAAACTAAATGCATATTACACATTTTGTAAAAATACTAAACAATTGCTGCGTGCTGTGACACAATTCCAACAGAATAAAGTACTGTAACGCAATTGGTGTTCGCTTTTAGCAGACGGTAGCCTGTCAAATCTAATCGAATGCACAGTAGCAAAGGTGCCATATCAAGCACAAATCAGCACAACTAAAAAATATTTATATCCATAGCATTCCACCCAAAAACACTGTTCTGGTACCCCCTTGCAACTGTTTCCAGTCGCCCTATAATCACCCTGTCAATCGTGCTCGTAGAGCACACACCCAAGCGCACCGGTTCCCGCAAGTGCGCGTTTAGAGTTCCCCTCTGAATGGAACCTCCCTGCCGCAAATGCCTTCACCTCAGCGGCAACGCGTAAGCGAGAAGGCCGATCTATCCTCACAGCCTGCTGGCTGACTTTCATCGCGTGATTTATCTGCGACCATTGTCACACGTTTGCACCTACTGTCATCACAGACAGACAATTCGTCATCGTATTAATGATGCTAAACGCATCACATCGCTGCATCAAACAGCAAAATCACGCGACCTGCTCCCAACAGCCTGACCGCTAACATTGCTCCACCTGTCGCAGCCAGCCTGCGGCAACCCCTACACTCACAGGTTCACGCCTGCCCCCATTCAATGCGCCCCGACAGCGCACCTTTTTAACTGCCGCAATAGGCAACACGGCGTCACTTTCAACGCGCAAAGCGAGAAAGTGACGCCGCTCATCACCACCGCGCCAGACCAGACAGAACGCCGCTTTCACGGCTTTTTGAGAATCTGACGCACTCTTTATCCCACCTTTTACAGGAGAAAACCGACCGATACCCATGGCGGGTCACACGACCCGGGGGCATACCTGCATCAGCAGGCGGCTGCACAGCATTCATCACCGAACCCCACCACACCTAAACCGCATCTCACCGGGTGCACAGGTATCGCTCACGGAAAGCGGCTGTTTTGCTTTCCACCCAACCACGCACCCGGAATTGCAGTACAGGAAAAGAAGAGGAAAAAAAGAGCATGAACAAAAAACTCAAACCCGCCCTGAAACAGCTTGCCCGGCAGGCTGGCGGTGCTCATAAAACCGTGCATGATCGTGTATTGATCATTGAGAGCCTGTACACCGAACTCCGGCAGCACAACATCCAGCTCAAACACATCGACCACCTTAAAACCCGTCACATTCAGCACTACATCCAGAACAGACTGGCGCAGGGCATTGACAAACGCACTCTGCAATACGAAATGGCGGCGATTCGGGGCGTACTCAAACAGGCAGGTAGAGAAAAACTGGCAAGTTCAGAAGCGCTGAGCAATCGATCATTGAACATCCACGATAGCTGTCGTGACGGCACCGACACCGCCATTCCCCCCTAACACTACCAGCAGGTGATGCAAGCTGCACAGCAAAAAGATCAAGGGTTAGCAGCGGCGATCCAGCTTGCCCGAGTCATGGGCTTAAGAGGTGAAGAAGCCGTTCAGAGCGTCCAATCTCTCAACACTTGGCACAAAGATCTCAAACAGGGAAAAGAACGCCTGACGGTCGTCTTTGGCACCAAAAGCGGCAGACCACGCGACACCCGCATTATTGAACGCGAACGCGTACAACAGGCCATAAATAACGCCCTGCACATCGCCAAACAACGAAACGGCCTCCTGATCGACAAACCCAGCCTCAAACAGGCCATGACCTACTGGCGCACCCAGACAGGCAGAATTGGCCTCACAGGAAAACATTCACCCCACAGCCTCCGCTATGCGTGGGCGCAGGATGCCATCCAACACTACACACAGCAGGGCTATACAGAAAAAGAAGCGCTGGCGCTAACTTCAATGGATCTGGGCCATGGGGATGGCAGGGGGCGGTATGTAAAGCAGGTGTATGGTAACAGGTTGAGTGTTACGGCGCTGGCGGCACATCTAGGGTATTCGTGGGGGCAGTTGTTGACGGTGCTGAATAGCCGGGAGGTGATCGGCGCGGATTTGGCGGCTCGGCTGGAGTTGGCGGAGCAGGGGAGTATGACTTGTGGCCTTGTCGGCTAGGCATATTGCTGATCTCAACGCTATGCCCAGCCTTTTGTAGTTGTGTGGGCTCAGCCGGGTTGGGCAAAGGCTGTTTCTCTGTAGATTTGCCATGCGCCCGAGGTGTTTCGCAAATCTAGGCTGAAGATGATTTTTTCAGGTCGTTGACCCATGTTCACGTAACGGGTCACGATGGCATGTGCGGTTGTAGCATTGGCTTCGAGGTAGTTGAATTCAACACTGGTACTCAGTGGTGGGGCTCCACTGGCTTTTTTGGCAGCAAAGAAGTCCATGTTTTCTTGACGATTGAGAGTAATGACCTCGCCTGTTTCGTTGATGATGACGATGTAAAGGTCGGGGTGCTAGAGTTTGTCAAGCTCTTCCAGGTTGTAATGACAACCATTGTGGATAAGCCGCTCAATGGTGGCGCGTACTTCTGTGGTGTAGAGTGTAGTCATATGCCAATAGTCCATATCTAATTATGAGTTGAGACTTGTCGAGGTGACGAATGTCACGTGCTTCATGGAATGCAGATGGGGCTGATCGTGGCAAAAAACAAGGCCAGTTATCATTCGCTCCAATCACTGAAATAAAAGCGTAAATTTGTTCAGTGGCTGCCAAGCACCATCACCAAAACACACTCAAAACCATACAGTTAAGCCTACTGATAACGCCATTGCGCTCGTTCAGCAAGTCTATCAGGCAATTTTCCTTATCAGCATCTATACCTGCCTTTAACGGTCGTAGGCGTCCGTTTTCTATTCCTCGTCACCTCAACTTGTAATTGGTACAAACAGTCAGAGAGGAACTGCCGATGTTTCACCTGGCCGATTGTAAGCGTGGATCCTGGCAGGAGAGGGGCGTCACGAAGCGCAAAACGCACATAAAGAAAAAATCTACCGCCCCAGCAACCTGCGGATCAGCAATGACTGCATATCCCGTCTGCCATCCAAAATCACAAAAATCACCACCTGCTGTCCGAGAACCCGATACTCAATATCACAGGATTAAACTGCCGATTTCGTTGGTTGCCAGCAGGAATATTACCCCCGACATCATCAAGATAAATCACTATGAGGATAGGATTTCTTGGCGAAGATGGTTGCCAAAGTGATTTGGTATGGAGTATTACATCGAATATTCATAATTTGTTACTTATTACCCTTGTATTGCTGATTTGTTGTGCTTACAAGAATCAGCATTTAATGTCGCTATGTTGTACACAGGCGATATATTTTGACAATTTAATGGTTTCTTCTAGTTATTTACAATAGGATTGTTATTACATATCAGAATATTAGACTATAAAAATAATAAAATGCAGTTCATAAAACTACTTAAAATATTTGATATGGGTTTTTATATCGCGTATAAAGCGGACCAACAGGACAGGAAGTACTGCATTTTATTACCAGACGAACCATGAACTGGTGCCAATTTTTTGGGCTAGATTTGCTAAAGCTGAGCTGACCGGGTTTGAACAATGCTTTTAAGTATAACGTTGAATGCCAGACACCGAATGACCGTCACATCAAACACCGTAGGTTTCACTGTATTGGGACAAACGGCATCAAGGCTTGCCATCCATAAATCCAAACTGTAATGCACTCGTGAATAGGGATCATATCTGTGTTTTTTTTCATCAAGCCAACATAGGAATCATTATGATTTTAAGAAAGAACGTATTATCCATGGCATTATTTAGCGCGATAGCTGGGTTAAGCTTAAGCGCGAATGCGGCAGATCAAAATACGGCTAATGTCACACTCAGTGGTCTTATCTCTGCCGTTACTTGCGATATTGATGTTAACGGTGTTACTGGCGGAACGACTGTCAATACCGGCGTTCATATCTCCGAGGCGTTTACGGGTAATACCAATAATGTGTCTGGCACACCTGTGACCATGGAAGTGACACTGAAAAACTGCCAAGGTGACACAGGTGCTGGTGAAGGTGGTGGCAATTTATATATTTCCGGCACCACCGCCAATAATGGTAATAACAATATTTTTGTGGGTAATGATTCAGCAACAGGCTTTATGGTACTAAAATCCGGTGGCACCGATTCAGTTGATGCATTACAAAATCACGCCTCTGTACCTCTAAAGGTGTCAGTACCCGATGGCGGTGCGTCATATACCTTTAATGTAGCTATGGCTTCAACCTTAGCTGCGCCAACTGCAGGCTTATATACTGCTCCAATTATTATTTCTTATGCCTCGGAATAATTATTCTGCTAATTAAGAAAACGAAAATAACTATGGGGGAAACCTCATAGTTATCGCACACACATTATTTTTTATTGGAAGTCTATGCCAGAGGGAATCAACGAGGTTGCCTGAGCATGACATGAATAGTGTGGAAAAAGCACAGTATAAAAAGAATACCCAAATGGGATCAGTTTTTGTTGAAAAATTGTTGATAAAGAGAGCACGGGGAAATATGCAGATTCATTCTTATGGGTTAATGCGCCATGCAGCCTTAATGTTGACAATAATGTTATGGTCGGCATCTTCCGTTGCGGGCATTTCACTGACAGCCACACGACTTATTGTTGATGAAAGCCGTGGGGGGAGTAGCATAGGTGTGCGTAGTGATGATAACGCTACAAAACCTTTTCTAATTAGAGCTCAAGTTTTTCGTGATATTGAAGGCCAGGATGCTCAGGTCCCTTTTGTGATCTCTCCCGCACTGTTTCGGCTTGAGCCAGGAAGTCAGCATCAGTTCCGGGTGATGAAAAAAGGGGGCGCATTGCCTCAGGATAAAGAATCCCTTTTTTATCTTCGTGTGGCTGCCTTACCTGCAACATCAGGGCCATCTCAAGCCGTGCTCCCGACTCCAGAAGGCGCCTTGACTGTTGCTACGGGCAATATCATTAAGTTGTTTTATCGCCCTAATGGTTTATCGGTGACACAAAAAGCGGCGATGGGGCAATTGCAATTCACCGCCGTAGGCAACCAGCTCAACGTCTCCAATCCCACACCGTATTACATCACCCTCAGTTCACTGAAGGTGAATGGTAAATCGGTGAATATCCGCACCACGCGCGAACAAAATATGATCGCCCCCTATGGCAACCAGCGCTATGGGAATGCCCCCACTACGGGAAGTGTTCAATGGAGTGCCATTAATGATCATGGTGGCCGGGAAGCGTTTCATGGCTCAATCCAATAGTTATCTGCAGCTATTCATCGCTATGGGCTGCTGCCTCATCGGCGGTCAGGTTATCGCCAGTACCCCGATAGGTAGCGCTGGAACAACTCAATTTGTTGCCACCATCAATGATGGTAGTTGTGAGCTGGACTATACCAGTGGGCATGCACTGGCCTTTATGCCGCGGAATGCAGCGGACTTTTCGCCAGGCAAAACGGTTGAAGTTAAGCCGATTGAGGTCAATATGCGCTGCAATTATGCCGTTACTCCGCAAGTGATGATCACCGGTAAGACCCCCTATTCAGCCAACCAGCAGGTGTTTCTTGACGCCAATAGCCAATGGACAACGAATACTAATGGGGTGGGGTTTATGGTTCAGCCGGTAACGTCGGTGGCAGAGCGCGATACACCGCCGTCATTGAGTGATTTTTATCCCAGTGGTTTGGCAGGCAAGGCCATTGCGAATGGTGAAACTATGACGCTGCTACCACTAAACCAGGCTAACGGGTTCAGTGAAAACCAAGTGCTGTGGGTCGGTTTGGTGGGCATGGTTGACAGCAACCAAATAACACCGGGCGCATTTCAGGCGACGATAACCATCACGGGGATCATTCCATAATGGAAGGACGGTCAAGATGAGATTGTTAGCATTATGCCAGAAGTCATCTTGGCGTTATGTCGGGTCGTTACTGCTAGGTTTGGGCGGCATAAGTATCACCGCTAGAGCGGCGGATTCGGTGAATGTCAGCTTTTCAGCGGAATTTGTCGCACCCACTTGTACCATGAAGGTGCCCTCTTCGGTTAATTTCACCGCCAATGGATCCTCGCTTCAGTCTTCAGCCTTAACCGGTGAAGGGGTGGCAGCGATTGGCGGGGTGGAGCTTGCTTTTAGTAATTGTAGTAATCAGAGTTTTGCCGCCGCAATCCCACAGATTATCGTTACCGGAAGAACGGTGCGATTGGGGGGGAGTGATTACTATTTTGCTGATGCGCCGACGTTAGCAAAGCCTGCAAATGGCTATGGCGTGAAATTGTCGGTCAACGGCCAGCCGCTTTTTCAGGACAACAGCAATATTGCTGTTACTGGTGGTGTACTTGGCGGGGGCGTGATCCGTGTAAAAACGGGGAGTACGGTTACGTCATTAAATGGCACCGTGTTGAATTTAACAGCGCAATTATCATGTGGAAGTTATTCCCCTTGTAGTGATGCACCGTCACATGAATTGGGGGCGTTTAAAGCCACGGTGACCTTTCAATTGGCTTATGAGTGATCCCGGAAAATAAATAGATGAAAAAAATTCGTAATGTGTTGACGGTGTTGTGGGTTGCATTATGGGGGGGCTACCCAATGCTGGGGGCTACGGAAGGGATCAAACTGCCCCAGACGCGTGTGATTTATCACGCAGAGAATAAAAGCACCACTGCGGGCATTCAAAATCTGAGTGATATTCCCTACCTAGTGAAGGCCGAGGTGGTGAATCTTCCCGGGCAGCCTGAGCAACCAGCCGCTCCTTTTTTAGTCACACCGCCTTTATTTCGCTTAGAGCCACAAGAACAGTTCCGGGTTCGTATTTTACTGCAGGGAAAAGCAAATTTACCCATTGATCGGGAATCTGTGTTTTATCTGAGTTTTTTGGCGATCCCTTCCACATCCCAACCGGGTCAGGCGGCGGAGACTGCTGTCACCGCCCGGTTATCTATAGGGATACAGCCGCTAATCAAATTGTTTTATCGCCCCGCAGCATTACCAATGACGGCGCGTGAGGCACAAAACAAACTGGTATTTCGTGCTTATCGGGATGAGGTGGTAATGGAAAATCCTACCCCCTATTACCTGACGTTAAATACGCTCGAGCTTAAAGGGCAAAACATCGACTTGGCGCAAACCGGAGCGATGATCGCCCCGTTTTCCAAGAAAACCTACCAGGTAATGGGGCAAACAGCTAAGGCGACTTATAGCACCATTAATGATTACGGCGCAGTGAGTCAACCCTATCAACTGGCCATTTCCGCTTCGGGGGGCAGACCATGAGTTTGGGCTGGCATCAAGCATTTGGATATGCAGTGAGAAATCGCCGATATCTGTGGATGGGGATATTACTGTTTCTTTGCGCTGGGCACGCTTGGGCTGGAAATGCCAATGAACGCCAGGGCATTACCTTGCAATCCACGCGCGTTATTTATCCGGCTAATGAGACCAAAGGGGTAACCTTTGCCGTCACTAACGATACTCAGTCGGTGTACTTGGTGCAATCGCGCGTTGAGGCCTGGCCGACCTCACTTGCTGAACCGGTCGATGCATCCAGTAAGATGAAAGCGGCTTCACCGTTTATCGTCCTGCCGCCATTAACTCGCCTAGAGTCCAAGGATACGCTCACATTGCGTATTCGTTTGATTGAAAAAATATTACCCGCAGACCGTGAGTCTGTCTTTGCGTTTCAGGTCAAAGCGATCCCAAGCCAAAGTGAAGATGACAAACAGCCTGAGAGCAATGGGGCTGGGCAAGCGCGCATTATCTTGGCATTACAAAATACCTTGAAGCTGTTCTATCGCCCTGAGGGGTTACCGCCGTATGACGTTCAACAGGTTGCCCAGTCCTTGCAATTTCAGCGTCAGGGAACGCAGCTTGTCGTGACTAATCCTACCGCGTTTTATGCCACGTTTGATGAATTGTCAGTAGCAGGAAAACCCATTGGGGCAGACGCATTATTTAGCATGGTGCCACCGCTGGGGCAGCAAACCTACCCTTTGCCAAATGCGGTGTCATCAGGCGAAGTTCGCTGGCGGTTACTTGATGACTATGGTGTCAAGACAGAGCCTGTGACACGCACACTGAATAATAATCGTTGAGAAAATAGATGATTAGGCCTTATTACACTCAGCTTTCCTACAGACGGCTAGGTAAAAAAAAGTTTTCGTATCATCCTTTAATGTTTGCCTTATGTTTGGGATGTCACCCGGTGTTGGCAGATGATTACTTTGACCCTGCTTTTTTGGGTGAAGCAACACCGGTGGATTTATCGGCATTTTCTAAGCCTGGCGGTGTCGCTGAAGGGGAATACACGGTAGTGGTATTGATCAATCAGCAGGCCACCGGGGAATTTACGCTGATCTTTCAGAAAAATGCCCAAGGCCAAGTGGTTCCCTTACTCACGATTGTACAGTTGGAACAGTGGGGGGTGGATGTCAATAATATTCCGACACTCAAAGCCCTTGACCCACAGACGGTGATTGATGATTTAGCCTCTTATATTCCTCAGGCGACGACTAAGCTGGATCTTGCCAATTCGCGTTTAACTGTCAGCGTGCCACAAATAGCCATGCAGCGTTCCTATGGCAACTGGGCTGATCCCAGTTTATGGGATCACGGCATTCCGGCATTTTTGACTAACTACAGTATTAGCGCCGGTCGGACAACCAATACGGCGGACGGACAAAGAATACAGAATGATAATATGTTTGCCTCGTTCCGCATGGGGGCTAATGTAGGGCCGTGGCGGCAACGCAGTACCATGACTTATACCCAATCCCGTGATAGTGGCGGGGACTATAGTGCTAATCATTCACAAACCCAATTCTCCAATACCTATTTGTCCCGTGATCTTCGCGGATTACGTTCAAGCCTGTTGTTGGGAGAAAGCAGTACCGGCAGTGAGATCCTGGACAGTGTGCCTTTCAAGGGGATCAAACTGAGCTCGAATGAGCAAATGCTGCCCAATCAGTTACGCGGGTTTGCACCGATTATTAGCGGGGTTGCCAATAGCAACGCACGCGTCACGGTGCGCCAGAACGGGAGTATTGTCTATGAAACCTATGTGGCGCCGGGGCCTTTTGCGATTAATGACATTCAACAATCCGGGATGTCGGGCAATTATGATGTCACCCTGACCGAAGCGGATGGCACGGTGCGCCAGTTCACTGTGCCTTACTCGTCTTTACCGATGATGTTACGTCCCGGTGGTTGGAAGTATGAATTGACCGGCGGGCGTTATGACGGAGGTTATACCACTCAGTCACGAAATGCCGATTTTCTCTTGCTGACCGGTGTGTACGGGTTACCGCAGGATGTCACGGTGTACGGTGGGACACTGTTGTCCAAAGATTATCGAACGGCCAGTGGTGGCATGGGGATATCGTTGGGCCATATTGGTGCTGTTTCTGTTGATATGACTCACTCTGCCGCGCAGTTTGAACAAGAGGGTACCAAAACTGGGCAATCTTACCGTGTGCGCTATTCCAAAAGTCTGTTGTCAACCGGGACCGCGGTTGATTTAACGGCATTACGTTATTCGACCAAGCATTATTACAGTTTTAGTGAATTTAATAGTGAGGGATATCAATTAAGTGAGGGGGTGACACCGTGGGTGGCACAACGTCGGCGTAGCAGTCTCCAAATCCAGTTAAGTCAGCAGATGGGAGATTGGGGGGCATTGAACTTCCGTGCTAATCGAGATGATTATTGGGGCAGTGACCGAAGCTTGAGGGGGTTGTCTCTGGGCTACAGTAATAATATCCACGGGATTAACTATGGTATTAATTACAACATTGACCGGGTGAAAAGTAGTTCGGGGTACTGGCCGGAAAATCGCCAAATCTCGCTGAATATCAGTATACCCTTTAGCATGTTGGGCTCCTCACCGATACTGCAATCTCACTATGCAACGACATCAATAACCCATGACAACCGTGGGCAGACGCAGAGCCAAACGGGGCTGAGTGGCCATTTACCGAACAGCAATGTGAATTACAATTTATCGCAAAGCTGGGGTAATCAAGGCCAAACGGCAAATAGTAATCTCAATGTGGGGTATCACGGCAGCAAAGGGACACTGAGCAGCGGGTATAGTTACAGCCATCAATCAAATAGCCTAAATATGACCGCCAGTGGAGGGGTATTGATACATGCAGAGGGGATCACGCTGTCCAATACACTGGGGGATTCAGTGGCACTTGTCAGTGCCCCTGATGCATTTGGGGTGAAAACTAATAGCAGCAATGCGGTTACTGATTGGCGAGGTTATGCGGTTGTTCCTTATCTTTCGGCTTATACCAGAAACAATGTCGGGCTTGATCCGAGTACGTTACCTGATGATGTCGAATTAGTGCGTTCCAATATCAATTTGTATCCGACGCAAGGTGCGGTGGTTAAGGCGACCTTCGCTACGCGTGTCGGTTATCAGGCATTGATTACCTTAATGCATGATCAAGGCATGGTTCCTTTTGGGGCCATCGCATCGTTAATGGGCGTCCGACCGGGGGAGGAAAATAGTGCGATTGTCGGGGATAATGGCCTGGTCTATATGAGTGGATTACCGAAATCCGGCAGTATTGTGGTGAAGTGGGGGAATATATCCTCGCAACACTGTACGGCCACATTTGACGAAAAAACATTAACCCTTAATCCTGAGAATGGTATTCGCCAGGTGACGCTGAGATGTTTATTTGAAGCACCTGAAATTCAAGCGGCAAGTAACGGCTAGCCGAATAGGGTGACATAAATGAATCCTGAAATAGATACTGCCGTTGGTTTTTTGGGCAACATAAAGGATTAATGGCGCAAGCTAAAATTGTTCCATTTTCTATTTTATTAAACTGAACTTATTTATCGTGGTGTTTTTAGAACGCTATAAATTTATATTTAACACTAGAAATGACAGGATAAGAATAATGAAAACTATTACCATGCTCTATGCAGGTTTAGTCTCTCGACGTGCCAAACGTCAGTTATTGAGTTTGAGACAGGGTGCAGTGGGTGGCGTCGCTCTTTTCATGCTTTGTCCTGCTTTTGCGGTTGACTATACCGTTTTCCCTGGGAGTGTGATGCAGCTGACTACCATTAACGGGCAGCTTAGCGGCGGGACCGGCACGACAATTACCAGCTCAAGCTATTCTTTGCGTATGGCGGGTGGTGGGCTGACAACCGTTAGTATTGATAGCTCCTGTCAAGTACCCGTCACGGTAAATGGTTATACCGGGACCGCGGCAGTGGGTGGGCGCACTGATATTGTGGTGGGGGTAACCGGTACCAGTAGCGGGGCGAAAGTTAATATCGGCACCACATCTGCGGCGGTGTCTGGTAAGCAAAATATCTACTCCATTGCGGGCAGTTGGGACAAGTATGGCAAGATAAGTTCATCCACCGCATCCGCAGCGAGTTTGGGCCGGAATTGCCTCTACCCGGCAGGGGCCCCCACCAGTGGGAGCATATATTATACTGGTGCCGCTAATACGAATGCAGGGAATGTTCCTGCCACCCTTAATTTGAATATCTGGGCTTATATTGGTCCTAATGTTCCCTATGGAAATTATAACTTGACGCAATTATTTTTTCGTCAGGGAGTTTCAACCGGGACGGCAACATTGGTTTCAAGTAAAGCTATTCTCAATCCAGGTGATAGGCTGATTGTTAGAGCGCCCCCTTGTTCGTTAGGTGTGGGCAAAAGTACGGTCACTTTTACTAACCTGTCGACATCTTCCGATATGTCAGCATCAGTCGGGGATAGCTTATCCGTGAATTGTACTGGCAGCTCAGTCAGTGCTAAAGCCTATGTGAGAGCCACTGGGATAACAGGAACGACAACGGCTGATCTGTATGGGCTGGGGCTGATCAATAGTGATACCAAACAATCAAAGGTGGATGGTACAGGGATCATTATTCGTGGTGAACTGGGAAATTCCCGCGCAAAAAACTGTTCGGGAGGTAGGGAGGCAAGTTCAGTTTTATTTGCTCCCCAATCATTATTGCCGGGATATTATGTGTTCGATCTCTCTGCTACTAGCCGTAATATCGCAATCCCACTGGAGTGGTACGCCTGTACAACATCTAAGACTGTGCCAGGAAAATACACTGGTGCGGTAACGCTGGGTATTACCTATCAGTAAATGGCTGATTTACCCCAGACGAGAGAGTGCCGCTTAGTGACCAGTAACATGCCTGGCTTTCTACATCACAGTGCAGTGAGTAGAAAACCAGGACATGAATCTACGGCGGACTTAAATTAAGTTACGCTCCTTTAATTTGTTGCGGCTTCATAAGTCAGCACTTCATCTGCCTGCGTGGTCAGGGTGATGTTATTGGCCGAGTCATGTAACAAAACATCTTGTATATAGCTGAAGTTCCATGCCTTTTGCGTATCAAGATAAGTCACGCTATCGAATTGACTGTTATGTAGAAAGGAAATATTGGTCGCAATGGCGTGGTTAAATCTGACATTTTCAAAATGCAGGTTTTGATGATACGCATCACGTGGGAAAGTGAAGCCATAAGCCGCTTCCATCTCCGCAATAGTCATACCATCAACCAGGATGCTGTTCTTGGTACCGCCATCAATGCTGATATTCTGCACTTGTACATCACGAAACTGTGCCGGTTCTGATGCAGGCACCGCGTCATTAACATCAGAAGCGTACTTGATAGTAAAGATAAACGGTTGCTGGCCAAGGGATGACATTGCATTATCGCGGAATACCACGTTACGTGCACCACCACCATAGTAGGGGCGGCTTTTCATCCGTAGACCAACATCGGTCAGGTACATCACATTATCTTCCGCCAGAATATTCTCGATCCAGGCACCAGTGTGGCTACCAGCGACAACGGCCCCGTGACCATTACGGAAATAGTTATTGAAAATCCAGGTGCCACTTTGCGGTGGTTGGTGATACTCCTCAACTCCTGCGCCGAAACCTGCCGCGAAGTTTACGCAATCATCGCCAGTATCGAAGAAGCTGTTAAACACCATGGCGTTCTGGCTATTACCAAACTCCAGCCCGTCGGCGTTATTGGCATCGTAGGTTTTGTTAATAATGCCATTAATGGTGATATTCTGGTTTTCCAACATCATGATGCCATGATAGGCCGGGTTTAATATGGTCAACTGGCCAATATAGAGATTCTCAACACCGCGTAAGGTGATTAAGCTGGAGCGTCGGTTACTGTATGCGGTGCTGGCAGGAAGACCATCAGCAATCCCCTGTGCAGTTTGTGCTGCGGCGAGAATACCGTCCGTATTGACCTTATTGACATTACTGGCACGATATTGTGGCAGTGTGTTACCCGTTTCATCGGTGAGATTGTCCGGGCCACCCGCTTTGATGCCGCGTACCCAGCCATTGCCGTCAATGGTTCCCTGACCAACAATACGAATATTCTTGAAGGTACCGGCATGGGCAGAGCCAGTATCATTGGGCTTTAGCGCATTAATCAATGATGGCGGACGTTTTGGCAGTGGGGCAGGGAGCTGATAAGGATAGAGGTAATAGCCTTTTTCCAGCGGGTAATCGTCAGGGGATGCTGACCCTAGCAAAGTGGCATTGGCGGCGACTTCCAGCGTCATATCACTGTGTAAGAACAGTGCGCCGGTTTTAAAGGTGCCCGGGGGAATGAGCACTTTACAGCCTTGCGGATACAGTTCAATGGTGCAGCTATCAATGGCTGTTTGGATTGCCACGGTATCCAGTGTCGTACCATCACCAACTGCGCCGTAGTTTTGGATATTGACCACTTGGGGCGCTGTGGGGGTTGTAAATGCCAGTGGTAAACTTTCTATCGATTCGGTTCCATCAGCATAAACTGCACGTACCGTAAATTGGTAGGTGGTTTCAGGCGTTAAGTTCTGAACAGTAAAATTATGCAGGCTGATTTTGCTATGCCACTGATTAGGATCCCGGTTTTGATAAAAATTATCGATATAGGGCTTAGCCGGTGAGTAGGCATCGTGGTTGGCTTTGGTGCCACCAAGCAATTTGCCATTCATATAGACGTTATAATCGCTGATATTGTTGTATTGTTGCGGCTTGTTCCATACTAGCACCACACTATGTTCATCATAGGCAAGTGGCGGAATACGCACATTTTGTGGTGCGGCAGAGCGATCAACGGGGGAGTCTGAATTCGAGTTCTCGTTTGAGTTTGAGTTTGAGTTTGAGTTTGAGTTTGAGTTTGAGTTCTCATTCGAGTTCGAGTTTTCATTCGAGTTCGCGTTTTCGCTTGAGTTCGTGTTTGAGTTCATGTTTGAACTCGAGCCATTATCGCACCCACTAACTAATACACTGAATACCAGGGGTAGACAGCAGGCAATACGGCGAGAAAATAAAAAACCAGACATGTTCTTCTCCAATCAGGTTAACGTGATGTTTAAACATCATTTTTCTGGAAAAAGTTTCTATTTTTTGATTGCCGCAGTGACCAGTATCGATAAGCGGCATCACGGCAATAATGTAGTTTTATTTATTGAAATACAATTTCAATAAATAGAAAATATCATTCTTTTTTTGATTAAAATCGATTTTTTGTTTGTTATTGTCAGGAAGATCACAGAGGAGGGGGGAACACTGCGATATCAGCCGCACCGCTAAGGGTGTTCAAGAATAGATCGCTATGAACGGAAAATGTTCACTCAGAATGTCAGACCGCGTTTTATTGAAAAGTGGGGGTTGCCAAGGCAAAACGATTGGTACATAATGCGCCCCACGTTGGTAGCGAATGTTCAAAAGCATTTAATATCAATGTGTTAAATTTGAGCTTGGTTTTTTTCTGGCTCAAAATGCGAAAATCATGCTGTTAAACAACAGATGACGCAGTAATAAGTAAGCCAGTAATAAGTCAATGATAAGATAGTACCTATGCGACGCGGGAATAGCTCAGTTGGTAGAGCACGACCTTGCCAAGGTCGGGGTCGCGAGTTCGAGTCTCGTTTCCCGCTCCAAATCTCCTTCCAGTGCGTGCTTTTAAGCACCACACTTCAATGAAGTAAAAGCGTAAATTTCTCATTCACTTCCATGTAGCAGCACTGCACAGTACTTAAATCCAGACCATGTAAGTCCACTGATAACTCCAACAACACTGATCAGCAAGTCCATCCCGGCAATGCAGTACAAAAACACACCCGAAACCCGCAACACCAACCATTTGGACAAACAATCGCCCCCACAATTGAATGAACCGAACAGCAGATGTACAATCTAAATGTACATTAAAAGAGGCATAACATGCGTACATACACCTCAACACAAGCACGCGCCAATATCTCGGAAGTATTGGATGCCGCTACACATGGCGAACCCGTAGAAATCACCCGTAGAGATGGAAGCGCAGCGGTTGTCATCAGCAAAGCGCAATTCGAGGCCTACCAGAATGCCAAACTGGATGCGGAATTTGACCTCATCATGCAGCGTCATGGGCATACCGTAGAGGCGCTGACAAACCGATAATATGGATGAGTGCACAGGAAGTCATCGCCTTTCATGAGCGGATACTGCAACTGCTACCCGGCGTGACTGGCATGCCTGACCCCGGCAGAGCCGAAGCCCTCATCTATCGCGTGCAAAACCGGGCGCACTACGAAGGCGTAACCGATGTCTATGAACTGGCTGCTACCTACTGGGTGGCTATTGCGCGTGGACACATTTTTAATGATGGCAACAAGCGCACCGCGTTTTTTGTCACCATGACCTTTCTCTACCGTAACGGAATCAACATCCGCGATCACGACAACACACTGGAAAATCTGACCGTAGACGCTGCCACAGGCAACAAAACCGTTGACCAGTTAGCACAGCACTTGCGAGCACTGACCGACACGTCCAACCCGGCGCGTTGAGTTAAATATCGGCTGATTGATTGCTGATGATTTTCTCAACCCGAACGGTGAACTCGCGTTGCGTGATTAAAATAATGTA
>NZ_JBXUGO010000035.1:0-16324 GCF_057180565.1 Serratia sp. HNCC26DJ244
ACTGCCGTTATTCAATAAGCTAAAATCATACAGCCCGTTGGCTACACGCTCACTATTTTGAGTAATGCCATAGCGCACACCTGGGTTCACTGCAGCCCCATTGAGCTGCATGTTTAACCCACTGACACTGCCGGCGCTGGTGGCGTTCACCAACTGAGTCCACTGGGTATTTATATTCTGGTTAAGTAAAGAACGACTCCCTATTAACGTATTGGCATTGATGGCACCATCACCCACAATATTAATGGTGCCACTGGTGGCGGTCAGGGCGGTGGCGCTAATAATGCTATCCGCACGATCACTGAATAAATTGCTATAAAACTCTGCTGTGCCACCGGCTATGCCCAGGTTGCCGATATTTTGCGTACTGGTTGTTCCCGCCGCACCCACCGTGGTCCGATTGCCACTGCTTAGGGTGAGTGTCGCTCGGGTTAACGCTGTCGTATTATTACCGGTCAAAGCGAACTGGCTGTTTTGTAGATTCACGGTACCGGTAAAAGCACTACCGGCATTGGCACCAAAACCAAAGCTCAAATTCGCATTGCTGCCATTGACATTAATTTGCCCTGCGCCGGTAATGCCATTATTCAGGGTATAGTTGGCGGTATTATTAATCAGCAAGCGGCTATTCGCATGAGTCATATTAAACCGGGCATTGCTATTTAATGATGTGGCGTTATTCAGGGTTAAGCTGGAGGTGTTAGTTTGGTTAAAAATACCGGTAAAGTTGCTGGCGTTGGTACGGCTGGCCATACTGATATTACTGTTATTTAACGTCCAGGTCCCCGCACCCGTTAATGTATTGACAAATGCTGTCCCGGAATAGCTGTTAAAGAATAACACCGCACCATTAGCAACACTGATTGCCCCATTCCCCAATGCGCCGTTAGTGCTCGCCTGCAATGTACCAGCCGAAATAGTCCATGGCGAAGTAGTAGTACTGCTACCGCTTAGCGTCCAGGTACTCGTGCCGGTTTTTTGTAATGCCGTGAAACTACTGAATTGACCACCGAAAAGGGACATATTAAAGGTAGCGTTGGTCGTACCGCCTAACGTCAAGGTATTGGTTCCCCCCCCCCCGACATTACCGTTAATCGTGTGGCCCGCCCGTAACTCCAGGCGATTAGTACCCGTAGTAAATGCAATGGCATTGCTGCGCGCACCACCGGTGCTAGTTAGACCACCGCTGATAGTACCGGTGTTAATGATGGTCATATTACTGCCAGTGATACCAACGCCACCCGCCGCCAGTGCCCCCTGTGTACCTGTGGCACCCGTGCCACTTGCTCCGCCACTCCCCCCCTGAATAGTTCCGGTGTTGGTGATGGTCAATGATGACCCGGTTATCCCTGCGCCACCGACCCCACCAGAACGACTAGTTGCAGTATAAGTACCACTTGCTCCAGTACCACCAGTGCCCCCGGTAATGGTCCGGCTATTAGTAATACTGACGCCAGTACTCATCAGCCCACTACCACCTCCACCACCAAAACCAGAACCAGCACCACTACCAGCAGCAGGGCCGCCATTACCCCCCGAACCACCAAAAATATTATTATTCACCGTGGTGGTGCCGGTCCCTGTCAGCACGATACCGGCACCACCGCCACCGCCACTCCCCCCATCCATACCACCACTAGCTAAGGCATTACCGCCATTACCCCCATTACCACCCCGGGCAATCGCTGTAACTGTGTTTAATGTGCTACCCACAAAACCAGCGCCCCCTCCACCCCCACCACCAGCACCAAAACCACTCGTACAGGAAGGTGTGCAGGTAGCATCACCTCCGGCACCACCAACTCCACCTAGCGGATTACCTGCGCTACCGACACTTCCACCTGAGCCTCCCGCCCCCCAAGGGTCACTGTTGTCATTCGCGGTACCTCTTGACCCCGCCCCACCAGTACCATTGGCTAAACCAGCAGAACCCGCTATAGAACGGGTACTAGGTTGCCCACCAATACCATTAGCGCCCCCGCCCCCGCCGGCTCCACCATAAGCGCCATTCCCGCCCCTGAAAGAAGCATTATCGCCACCCGTACCATTGGCAAATACCCCTTGCGAGAGTAAAAAAAGACAAACCGCACTCAGCAGTGGCCAACCACGTATTGATAAAGCGCTTTTTTTAATTGTTTGACTCTCTGAAGCGTGACAACCAGCACCTTCAACCACAGTCTGACCAGAGGATGACTTACCAGTACGGCGTGTAAACTCAGAAGCCACCTGCATAAGCCCTAAAGCGTAGTTAAAAACAACACGGTATACACGATTCATACTGTCCATCCCCTCTATGCCAGCATTGCTCTAAATGAGGTGACAATATCTTGAATTTATTGGTTATATGATGATGTCACCCATCGTATGACTCTTTGCGTAACACTGATACAGGTTTGTTAAATAAATTGAGTTAATGTTTTATAGAATAGAGTGATAAGGTGTGAACTCTTTATGTCCTGCCACACTCAAGTTACAGGTAAAGCCCTTTCGCACCCACATCACCTCTGGCGCCGAAACGAGTAATTACAGGGAACCAGGCTGAATAACTCAACCAACAGCCCTGCAATTGAAGTATAGAGAGCCTCATGAGCATCAGGTTTGAGACTCATTCGCTTCTTAAGAAAGTGTAGTAGAAAAAAGTCAGTTAACCATTCTTTTACATACCCAAACTTATGCAAAGTGCAGAACAAAATGCAACGACTGGGGCAGTCATAGGCGGGAAGTACCGAATGATAAGCATTTGAGCGGAAAATTTTCACTCAACGTATTGAAGGTAACAACCTGACGTTAAGAACTCGCATTAAGCGTTTGGTGCGTAGAACGATTTGCTTTTTATGCTCAATGGAGTTGCATGAAAAGTCATCGGGGCATTCATCGAAAGTCTATGTTCTACTCATTGGAGTCATTACCTACTCCTTTATTTCCACAAGCCCTGCCATTATTCAGGGTTCAACGTATAGAGCAGGTCGGCATAAATCTCGGCTAACACACCCCCCGGTTTAAACTGCTTTTTGATCCACTGTGTGACCTGCCCGCTTGCAGCGTGCTGTGTCGCCAGCAACATACGGGAATCCTGGCGTGGGTTATGGATGGTGCGGATGATCAACAGCCCCTCTGCTACCGCATCACTCACCATATACTCCGGCAAAAAACCGATACCCTCACCTAAAATCTGGCACTGGCATTTGGTATTGAAATCTGGCACTAAAATCGCTTCCTGCCCATGTAACAACCAGCCTACTTTCTTATTCAGGGTATGTGCCGTGTCCTCAACCATAATGTTTGGGTAGAGCCTGAGTTGGCTCTCTGATATGGGCTGCGGCATAAATGCCAGAGGGTGATCAGGGGCAATGGCAAAGACCCAGCGGATAGCTCCAATATCGGTGTAATCAATACCTCCCCCATCCAGCAGGGTATCTGGTGCCCCAACGGCAATGTTCGCCTGATTATTAATGATGGAGTCCCAAACGCCATTGTAGACCTCCGTCGTCACCGTGATATAGCAGGTCGGGAACTGTTTCTTCAGTACCTGCAACAACCGGGCAGTATGGCGAGGGGTATAGAGCAACTGGTTAATGCAAATACGCACCCGAGCCTCTATCCCTTGAGAGATAGTGTCGATGCCACGTTTGATGGCATGGAAATCATTAAGTAGATCAGTCGCTTTACGGTAGAAATAAAAACCTGACTCCGTCAGTTCAATGCTGCGCGTGTTACGATTAAACAGCACCACATCAAGGCCGGTTTCCATTCGCTTGATGGTGTAGCTGATCGCTGAGGTTGTCAGGCCCAGTTCCACCGCTGCCTTGCTGAAGCTGGCAAAGCGCGCCGCGGTGGTGAATGCCAAAAGATTCTCTTCGGTAAAAATCGAGTTCATTGGTTACACTTGGCTCCATTCCCTTGCTGGATGGCGGCGGTAGAGCAAGGGGAGATCTAACCCAACCGCCTTTATACCCAAACTCCTGCCAATGTGGCAAACAAGCGTGGTCACAGTATTGAACGTAATTTAACACTGTCTTTACAACTTACTTGATGGGCTTCACATTTCTGATGATTGGTTTCCCCCTCGACGTTGCAGACAGCGAAAACAAGGGGATTAAAGCAGCATTTACCCTAAAAAAAGAACCAACCCGCAGAAAAATATTGAGCTGTCGCACGCTTTGTTATTGTTGTTGAATAATATTCAACAATCAGCTGCTTTGCAATGAATGCTTTTTAACCGGATGTTCTTCTTAGCTGTTTATTGATACTCTTGCTATCAATAAATAGCAGGCAAAGACACAAGAAAAAGGAACAATATATGTCTGATACTTCAATGAATAGCGAATTCCTTTATGCTGCAGAACAAGGGGATATTGATACATTAAGAAAATGCATCAGCAAGAATATCAACCTTGACTGTACCAACCGTCAAGGTCGTACCGCAATTACTTTGGCTAGCCTCAATAAACACTACGATTGTGTTGAGTTATTAATATCTGCCGGCGCAGATGTTGACAAGCAGGACCAAACTTGCTTTAACCCTTTCCTATTAAGCTGCCTAAATAACGATTTGACATTATTACGCTTGGTATTACCCGCTAAGCCGGATCTGGATCGTTTAACGCGTTTTGGTGGTGTTGGTATTACGCCTGCCAGTGAAAAAGGCCATGTAGAAATTGTGCGTGAATTATTAACGTGTACCGATATTAATCTTAACCACACCAATTTTGTTGGCTGGACTCCGTTGCTGGAAGCCATCGTACTCAACGATGGTGGGCCGAAGCAGCAGGAAATTGTTAAATTGCTGCTTGAGCATGGTGCCAATCCTCATATGACCGATAAATATGGCAAGTCACCACTGACGTTGGCTAAAGAAAAAGACTATCACGAAATCGCTGAACTGCTGATAGCGGCGGGCGCATAAAGAGGATAAGCGGACAATCGCCATGTTCATTCAAGTTGCTGGTAAGTGGTAATTTGAACTAACCTGGGGCTATAGCAAATAATATACAACACCCCTGTTCTAAGGTTGTTTTATCAGAACAGGGGTGAAATGAGAAAGAATAAATACCTTTATTCTATTTTTGTCGCATTAAAAAACACAAACCATTTTAAATTTCATGGAGCCAACCTTACATAAGGTCATTCGAAAAGGAATATGATCGTCGCATTATATTAAAAGTGCATGACGAACCACCCTATTAGTAACATCACTACAGGCGTTATACATCAAGTTGCTTGGGTATTTGCTATGACGGTGCATTTTTATAAAGCATCCGTACAGCGCTGTTCAAAAACGAGCTAGGTTTTTGTCATACAACTCAAGTTTCTTTAAGTATAACGAGAATTAAAAGAGCGACTGAAATTCAGGTGGGAACATGCTGTATAGCATAGCTGACACCTGTTTATTGGCCTCATATTTTGGAGAAAAATATGTCCATCAGGATTATTGTTAAACAAAACACGTGGTTTGATTCCATTACACTGATGTCGATTTCCACCAAAGCCAACAAATTACCTGGGGTTGAACAGGCATTTGTCGCTATGGGTACGGAAATGAACAAAGGGATACTCAAGGATCTCGGGTTACTAACACCTGAACTTGAAGCGGCTAAAAATGGCGACCTGATGATGGTGATCAAAAGCGGAAGCGATGATGCTAACCAAGCCATTCTGCAAGCCATTGAGGAGTTGTTCACCCATAAAGACCAAAGCACCCACCATGAAGCGCGTTACGCGACTATTGCCAGCGCCAAAGCTCACATCCCAGAAAGTAATCTGGCGATGATCTCAGTAAATGGTTTGTATGCAGCGCGAGAAGCTCGCCAGGCATTGCAAAATGGGCTCAACGTGATGCTGTTTTCCGATAATGTCTCCATTGAAGACGAATTGGCTCTCAAACAGCTGGCGCATGACAAAGGGTTGCTGATGATGGGCCCAGACTGCGGCACCGCCATTATTAATGGTACCGCTCTGTGTTTTGGTAATGCGGTACGTCGTGGCAGCATTGGCATCATTGGTGCTTCCGGCACCGGCAGCCAAGAGGTGAGTGTTCGTATTCATGAGTTTGGTGGCGGGATTTCACAGCTGATTGGTACCGGTGGGCGCGATCTGAGCGAGAAAATTGGCGGTCTGATGATGCTTGATGCCTTGACAATGTTGGAAGAGGACGAAAAAACAGCCGTTATCGTGCTCATCTCCAAACCCCCAGCACCAGCAGTGGCAGATAAAGTGCTGGAGCGTGCCCGAGCCTGCAGTAAACCCGTGGTGGTCTGTTTCCTGGGGCGCAACTCCCCACCCGCAGATGAGGCTGGATTGCTGTTTGCCCGTGCAACCAAAGAAGCTGCATTAAAAGCGGTGCTGCTCAGCGGCATCGACGAGAGTTCCCTCGATCTCCACCCACTTAACTGGCCTTTAATTGAAGAAGTCCGCGCCCGTTTAACGCCGCAACAGAAGTATATTCGCGGCCTGTTTTGTGGTGGCACGTTGTGCGATGAAGCAATGTTTGCTGCGCTGGAAAAATATGATGACGTCTACAGCAATATTCAACCCGACCCCACTAAGCGCTTGCAAAATGTGAACCACAGCGTGGCCCATACCTTCCTGGACTTCGGTGATGATGATTTTACCAACGGTAAACCACACCCGATGATCGATCCAACCAACCGTATCAACCGTTTGTTGCAGGAGGCTCGCGATCCGCAAGTGGGCGTGATCGTGATGGATTTCGTGCTGGGCTTTGGCTCACATGAAGACCCGGTGGGTGTGATGATCGATGCAATAAAAGAAGCCAAAGCGATTGCGGCCCGTGAACAGCGTCCCCTGGAGATCCTCGGCTATGTGCTGGGCACCGATCTCGATACGCCCTCATTACAGCAGCAGTGCCAAATGCTCACCGATGCGGGTGTCATCTGGGCGAGCAGCAGCACCAATACCGGATTACTGGCACGCGAATTTGTCTATCAAGGGGAGAAAGCCTAATGAGCCAATCATTCTTCAATCAACCACTGAATGTCATCAATATTGGTATTGAAATGTTCAGCGACGATCTTAAAGCCCAACATACACCGGTCACCCAGCTCAACTGGACACCCCCTGGACTGGGTAATCTGGCCGTGATAGCCGCGCTCGATCAGATCGCTTCCCCCGAGCTTGCAGAAAAAATTGCAAGCGCCAACCAACTGGCACTGACGCGGATTATTCAATCACATCCGGTACTGGTGGGCTTTGATCAGGCAATCAATGTTGTACCCGGCATGACACGCAATACCATTTTGCATGCGGGCCCACCCATCACCTGGGACAAGATGTGCGGCGCAATGAAAGGTGCGGTTACCGGGGCACTGGTATTCGAAGGTTTGGCCACGACTCTGGAAGGCGCGGCCAATTTGGCGGCCTCCGGTGAAATCATCTTCTCCCCATGCCATGAACATGATTGCGTAGGCTCAATGGCCGGTGTGACTTCTGCCTCAATGTTCATGCATATCGTTGAAAACAAGACCTATGGCAACCGCGCTTACACCAATATGAGCGAACAAATGGCGAAAATCTTGCGCATGGGGGCCAACGACCAGAGCGTGATCGACCGTTTGAACTGGATGCGCGATGTGCAAGGGCCAATGCTGCGTGATGCCATGAAGCTGGCAGGGGAAATCGATCTGCGACTAATGCTAGCGCAAGCGCTGCATATGGGCGATGAATGCCATAACCGCAACAATGCGGGAACCGCACTGCTGATCCAGGCGCTGACCCCTTGGATCATCCAGACCGGTTACCCGGTCGAGCAGCAGCGCGAGCTGTTTGACTTTGTTGCCAGCAGTGATTACTTCTCCGGCCCAACCTGGATGGCAATGTGTAAAGCTGCCATGGATGCCGCGCATGGCATTGAATACAGCACCGTGGTGACCACGATGGCACGTAACGGCGTGGAGTTCGGTCTGCGCATCAGTGGGTTACCCGGTCAATGGTTTACCGGCCCGGCCCAGCAGGTCATTGGCCCGATGTTTGCCGGTTATAAACCAGAAGACTCCGGGCTGGATATCGGTGACAGCGCCATTACCGAGACCTACGGCATTGGTGGTTTTGCCATGGCGACTGCCCCGGCCATCGTGGCCTTGGTTGGCGGCACCGTGGATGAGGCGATCGATTTCTCACGCCAGATGCGGGAAATCACACTCGGTGAAAACCCTAACGTCACTATTCCCCTGCTCTCTTTTATGGGGATCCCGACCGCCATCGACATCACCAAGGTTGGCAACAGCGGTATCTTGCCGGTGATCAATACCGCCATTGCCCATAAGGATGCCGGTATTGGCATGATTGGTGCCGGTATCGTTCACCCGCCGTTTGCCTGCTTTGAGAAAGCGATACTGACTTACGCTATTCGCTACTGCCAATAAGCGGCCCCAACATTTTCAAGGAGCAGCCAGGTGACCGGTTGCCCTCGCTCCGGGGCTCCCTGGGCTGGGCAGCATAAACCAACAACCTGGCTGCATAACTTAAGCACGAGTGGAAAACAGGGCTGGCTCCGATGCTGACCTGGGTCACTAAAACAAAAGTTGTTCATCTGCTGGAACGAAAGTGCTCCCGTCGATCACAACCTACGTTTTAACGACCTGCGAAGGAGGGTTTATGAACAAAATAAAATTAGAGTGGAAACGTGGTGATTGGGCTGCCTACTTTGGGCTGATGACCAATAACCTGACCAACCTGCTAACAATGATGGGATTGCTGATTTTCGTGGTCGGGATCCCCAAAGAGATTGTGTTCGGCCGTATTGCCCCAGCCTTTGGGCTGGCGGTGTTTATGGCCAGTATTTGTTACACCTGGTTTGGCCTGGAGATGGTGCGTAAAACTGGACGCAGCGATGTGACCGCACTGCCTTCCGGCCCTAGTGCCCCGTCAATTTTCACCGTGACCTTTCTGGTGCTGATGCCGGTGTATCAACAAACCGGTGATGCGGACTTTGCGATCCAGATTGGTCTGGTATGGTGTTTTGTTGAAGCACTGATCCTGGTTGGGGGTTCATTCCTCGGCGAGACCATCCGCAAGATGATCCCTCGTACGGTGCTACTTTCCTGTCTGTCCGGCCTGGGGTTGTTATTGTTGGCAATGAACCCGATGCTGCAAGCATTTGAAGCCCCTACCGTTTCCTTTATTGTTCTCTTGCTGATATTTATTAACTGGTTTGGTAAAAAGCCGATCTTCGCTCGCATCCCGACTGGTTTATTGCTGCTGGTTGCGGGTACGGCTCTGGCGTGGATTTCTGGTTTACAAAGCCCTGAAGCCATTAAAGCCTCCATGTCCTCTTTTGGCTTTAACCCACCGGGGATCCATATTGATGGTTTTCTGCAAGGGGTGCCTCATGCTCTGCCTTATCTGGCCTCTGCCGTCCCATTGGGGTTGGCAAACTACATCTTTGACCTTGAGAACATCGAAAGCGCACACGCCGCAGGGGATAATTACAATACCCGTAACGTCATGATGGCCAACGGCCTCTCCTCGATGCTGGGCTGCCTGATGGGTAACCCGTTCCCGGTGACCGTTTACGTCGGGCATGCCGGCTGGAAAGCCATGGGAGCCAGTATCGGCTATACCCTGGCTTCCGGTGCGACGATGTTTATCGTTCCGCTATTCGGCTTGGGGGCTTTTATGTTGGCTATCATTCCGATGACCGCCATTGTTCCTATTCTGGTTTTTATCGGGGTGGTCACCGCCAATCAGGTCGTGCGGGAAACACCGAAAATCGAAGTTCCGGTGATCTTCATCTGCCTATTCCCGTGGATTGCCAACTGGGCACTCACCATGGTCAATAGCATTATGGGTGCGGCGGGTACCTCAGCGGCCAAGCTAGGCGCCGAGTTGCTGCACAGTAAAGGCGTGTACTATCAGGGATTGATATTTTTAGGCAGCGGAGCGCCACTGGCCAGTATGTTGTGGGGCTGCATCGCTATCTTCTCCATCCTCGATAAACCATTACGCGGTGCGGTAGCTGCGGCAACCGGTGCCTTACTCGCCCTGTTCGGTATAATTCACTCCCCGATGGTGGGCTTTGCTACCGGTAGCTCGCTGACGTTCACCGTAGCCTATTTGATGATGACCGCCCTGTTTGTGGTGAAACATTTCCTGGATAGCCGCCAAGAGGTTCCTGCCTCTGAGCTATCGCCAAGCAAAACAATCTAACCCTGGCGGGGTTCGCCCCGCTTCTGAACGGATAACGTCAATGAAAGAGCTTATGGTCGTTGCCATTGGCGGCAACGCAATTATTAAAGATAATGCCAGCCAGTCTATCGAACACCAGACCGCCGCTGTGAAGGTTGTAGCCAGTTCTCTATTGGAAATGCTGGCATCAGATTACCATCTGGTACTGACCCATGGTAACGGCCCGCAAGTGGGGTTGGATTTACGCCGGGCAGAAATTGCCCATGAGTACGCCGGGTTACCGCTGACTCCGTTAGCCAACTGTGTGGCAGACACTCAGGGCGGTATCGGCTATCTTATCCAACAAGCCCTTAGCAACCAATTGGCAAAGCATGGTGAGCAGAAAGCCGTTACTGTAATTACCCAAGTGGAAGTTGACCCTAACGATCCCGGATTCATGCAGCCCACTAAACCGATTGGTGCGTTCTTTAGCCAAGAACAGCGGGATACCTTATTGCAACAGCATCCAGATTGGCATTTTATCGAAGACTCTGGCCGCGGTTATCGTCGGGTCGTGGCCTCACCCGCTCCACGGCAGATTGTGGAGGCGGCGGCCATTAAGGCGCTGACACAACAAGGGTTTGTCGTTATCAGTGCTGGCGGTGGCGGGATCCCGGTGATCCGTGGCCCGCAAGGTGAGTATCAAAGTGTGGACGCCGTGATCGATAAAGATCTCTCGACCGCACTACTGGCTCAGGAAATCCATGCTGATGTGCTGGTGATAACCACTGGCGTAGAAAAAGTATGCATTAATTTCGGCCAGCCGAACCAGCAAGCGCTCCATCGGGTCAGTGTGGCACAGATGACGCGTTATATGGCGGAGGGGCACTTTCCTCCTGGCAGTATGTTGCCTAAAATAGCCGCTAGCCTGGCATTTTTGCAGCAAGGAGGGAAACGCGTGGTGATCACTTCACCTGAGTGTCTAGCCGCTGCTCTGCGCGGTGAAACAGGAACGCATATCGTCAATACCTAAGAGGGAAGAAAAGATGATCCAGAATAACAGTCGTCGAGATTTCTTGAGCCGCAGCACCAAGATAGCCGCTGCCTGTGCGCTGTTTGGTGTTACTGCCACTCATGCCGCAAAATCAGCCATAGCCAGCGGCGAACCCAGTCACGGGATGAAAATTAGCAGCCCGCATTATTATCTGGACAATGTATTGCTGGAAAGCGGCTTTGAGTTTAACGGGGCAACCCCCATTAGCACCCGGACCGAGCTGAAAACGCTGGAGATCAAACAGGGTAAGATCGTCGCCCTGCTGGATAATCATCTACATGCTAATCACACACTCGCCGTTTATGACGCAGGTGGCAAGCTGATGCTGCCTGCGATGCGAGATATGCATATTCACCTGGATAAGACCTTTTACGGTGGCCCATGGCGCTCCCTTAATCGCCCGGCTGGCACCACCATCAAGGATATGATCGCACTGGAACAGAAGCTATTGCCAGAGTTGCAGCCCTATACGCAACAGCGAGCAGAGAAGTTGATCGATTTACTACAATCCCGTGGTTCCACCATCGCTCGTAGCCACTGCAATGTCGAACCCACCTCGGGGCTGAAAAACCTGGAGGCACTACAAGCCGTTCTGGCTCGGCGGAAGTCAGGCTTTAGTTGTGAGATTGTGGCTTTTCCACAACACGGATTACTCTATTCAAAATCGGAACCACTGATGCGTGAAGCGATGCAAGCGGGCGCGCACTATGTGGGGGGGCTCGATCCCACCACTGTTGATGGTGCGATGGAAAAATCCCTGGATACTATGTTCCAGATCGCACTGGATTATAACAAAGGTGTAGATATCCACCTGCATGAAACCAGCCCGGCAGGCCTGGCCGCGATAAATTACATGATGGATACCGTAGAAAAAACGCCACAACTAAAAGGTAAGCTGACCATCAGCCATGCCTTTGCCCTGGCAACGCTAAATGAACAGCAGGTTGATGAACTAGCGAGCCGTATGGCCGCGCAGCAAGTGACTATCGCTTCCACCGTCCCCATCGGCACGCTGCATATGCCACTGAGCCAATTGCGGGAAAAAGGGGTATTTGTCATGACAGGCACCGACAGTGTTATTGATCACTGGTCACCCTATGGCCAGGGTGACATGCTGGAAAAAGCCAATCTTTATGCTCAGCTTTACATTCGGCCGAATGAAAAAACCTTGTCCCGTGCACTGGCTATTGCCACAGGCGATGTATTACCGCTCAATGATCAAGGGGAACGTCAATGGCCTAAAGCCGAGGGCGAGGCAAGCTTCGTGCTGGTGGACGCATCCTGCTCCGCCGAAGCAGTAGCTCGGATCTCCCCAAGAACCGCCACATTCCACCGGGGGGAGATAGTCTGGGGAAGCGTAGGGCAAACCAATAACGCCTGACGGCAAATCCTACAGAGGTGAACAGCCATTGCGCTGTTTCACCGCTATCGTCAGTAATCACTGTCGTGGTCAAATTTTTAGGCCACGATAGTTTCATCTGGCTGGGGACGCAGGTGCCGCTTTTTTTACCCATTGCGAACAAAAAGGATGGTTAACCCGCGTACCGGGGTTTAGGGAAGTCAATCTCACACCCAGTGGGAAACGGGCCTTTAAAAAATGGTTCGGTATGGTTTTGTGATATCTCTATGATGAGTGAGCTTTGATCGCGGAGATCACTATTTGTCATCCGCAGCCCATCACATACCGTACTTCCTCCGCGCCCTTAATCGCTCTTTGGCTTTTTCCAACGCCAATTTGGTGCGCCCAGGAAACAACGCCCTTAGTTCGTCGTAAGGCCAGGCCAGATGTTTTTCCAACAAACTCCATTCGGCGTCGCTCCAACGCAGGGGCGGTGCTTCTCGGGGTTTTACTTTATGGTATTTCAGCCCTAACTCACTGGCCCTGATTTTAACCGCCTCACGACTTCTGAGGGGGAGTTTTTTGGCCACCTTGGTGCCTAACGTGGGGTAAAATTCGCGTAAAATGCGTTCTTCATCGGCATGCCAACTGCGTACCCGGGTTACCCCTATCTGGTTTGCCATGGCCTCAATGGCGCTTTTCCCCCGACCCGCCAATAAGGTTTGCATATCATCAAGGCTTCTACCATCGGCATAGTATTTGCGCAGGATATCGAGCTCCTGATCCGACCACGCACCCGATTGTTTTTTGCAAAGCCCCAATGACTGGGCCGCCGACCTCACCGCACTGATCCCCCGGCCCAACGTCGCCGCCATCTCCCGGGTCGATGTTTTGCCGTAGTGGGCTTCGACATAGTTCAGTTCTGTTATCGTCCAGCGTGAGCGGCCATTTCGCGGGGGAGATTCTATACTCACCGCTGTCTTGGGCTCGGGTTTTTGAAGCTCAAGCCCTAACCGATGCGCCATCGTCCTCAACGCGCCAAGCGTACGCCCCAGCCTGACCGCTATCTGGGTGGGAAGTAACTTGGCATGAGATGCCTTAAGAAATTCAATTTCATCCGGCGTCCAGAGTACGCTGTTCCTTCTGGTCTTAGCGGGTTGTTCCATCATCCTCACCCTTCTCCTTAGTTTTCAACCTGACTGCGCTGAATCGGTTGGTCTTTGAGTTATCAGCATATAGCGTTTAAGCAGTTGTACAAGGCGCTACTGGATTACGGCAGTTTACCGCTGGACAAGAATCGGTGTAAGCGAACTATCCGCCCTGTAGTGATGGGGTTAACGTCGGTATCGTAACCCGAGTTTTTTTGCTTGATGCTTGATAGCCGGTAGCGTTCTATGGGGTAGTTTAGAAATAATGCTAGAACCAAGATCAGGATAAAACTCTCGCAAAATTATATCTTCATACGGTTGCCAGGGTCGTCTTCCCGTCAGATCCATTTTGCTTGCCTGCGCTCTGATGGCCCCTTTTGTGCGACCAGGTAAGCGTGACTGGACATACGAAATACCCAACCCTCGGTCATAATGATCACTCAACACCGCCATTTCCTCTTCAGTCCATGGCCCAACTGACTTTTTACCCAAGCTCAATTGATTGACGGTCACACGCACTGCGCTGACACTTCGCCCCAGGGTGGCTGCAATTTTCCTGGTGGGCATCTTACCGTAGTGTTCCTTTAGAAAACGCTTTTCACTGGCACTCCAACTCTCTCTTCCGGTGATGCCAAGCTTACTGGCCAGTGCGGCAATCGCACCTCTGGTTCGCCCAGGTAACAGTGATTGTATTTTCCCAAGCCCCGCTCCCTTTTTATAATGGCTGTGCAACAACGCGATTTCCGCTTCGGTCCATGGCCCAACCGACTTGTTACCCAGTCCTAACAAGTGGACAACCCTTCTTATGCCATTGATACTTCGACTCAGTTGATCGGCGATGTCCTGCGCGGGCAGCTTGCCATAGTGTTCTTCGACAAAGTGAAGCTCTCTGATAGTCCAGCGCGAACGGTGATTACGGTATTTCTGCGATGGTTCCATCATCCTTCCCCCTCTCCTTTGTTTTCAACCTTACTGCGCTGAATCGGCTTGTCTTTGAGTTATCAGTATATAACGGTTAAGCCGTTGTGCCAGTTGCTGCTCTGCCTGTGATTGCGCGCCCTGTGGCTGTACCAGACTCTCCGCTTGCCGCTGGACCAGTGAATCGGGCTCACGCAACTCACCCAACTGCCCCGCCGGACGCGGGAGTTCCGGCAACGGCGTTATTGATGCCACCAGTTATTACTCCACCGCCGTGGGCGAATGCAGGTGCTGCCAGCCCCAGTGCAAGTGCCCCCGAGCTAATTTCATCCCTTAAAGGAGGACAGGGATACAGTCTAATAAAGTGACCGGCTATCCATCAGTTGTTGTTGCCGCAGGTGGCGCAGCAACACTTTGCCCTGTGGGGTAAATTCGGTGCCATAGCGCACCAGGCCGACGCCCTTCAGCTCGGCATCAATGGCGTAGCGCAACTCACCAGGGGTGCTCTGTTCCAGCATCAGCACATCAATCCTCTTCAGGCGCGGCTCATATTTCAGCAACACGTCAGACAGGGTAGTGATTAACTGGTGAGCCGTACCGGGCATCCCCTGCAGGATTTTGCTCATATCCGGCAGACCATAGTCCGGTAAATGCGACAAGGTCCCAGCGCGACAATTGAGAATGCGCTGCATATTGTCCAGCACCGACATAATCAGCTGGTTCTCTTCACTGATTTGGTGTAAATCCAACCCCCCGGCAAAGTTGCCGTAGAGGGTTTCATATAATGAGGGACGGGGCATGGGTTACTCCTTTAACGGGAGCAGGGTCAGGTGGTTACTGCCCGCTTCAATCACCCGTGGCTTGTCCGGGTCGAGCTCTTCACGCTGCAGCACCAGCTTCCAGTTGTTTTTGGCCATATCCGGGTGACGGAACATCCCCACCACTGCCACAAACTGGGTATCGGGGTCCATCGGCGCATCCAGCGAGGCATCGCCCCCGGGCTTCAGCACCACCTCACGGCTGGCAATCAACTCCGCCGCCAGCAACGTCTCCCCGTCCTTCAATAACTGTTGGTAAACCAGTTTATCGAACGCTTTACGGTCTTTAAGCTGATAGACCCGGATGACCACCGACTCTGACAGGGAGTTATTCTCATGGGCATCGGTATTGAGTGCCTCACGCGCCGTGAAGTCGAGGCGCAACACCTTTATCTTCTTATAAAAAATCGACGATACGGCGGATTTGGTGCCATCACTGACGCTCTGGGTCAGGCCACACCCTGACAGTGTGCCCACCAGAACCGGCAACAGCAGCCAGCCTGCAGATTTAGTCAAACGGGTACGTAACACGTTGGTTTCCTTTTGTCTCGATTGCCGGGCATAAACCTTGGTAACCACCCAGCTCCATGGTGAAAGTGGTGGGGATATCATCAGGGACACACTCCCCTTCTACCCCCAGTACGCCGCTCATCCCCAGCCAGAAGGGGGCTTCCCCCAACGGCGGCACACTGAGCAAGCGCGTGTTGACCGTCAAGCGTATCTTGGCCTTGAAGCGCCAGCCCAGGTAGACACGCAGCATCACCAGAAAGTCCTGATACAACTGCCCCTCAGGCATCCAGCCGTGGGCTTCATCCTGGTCGTCGGTACTTAATTCAATCAGCAGTTGGCTGCTGGTATCCATCACCTCATCCCCCAACGGGGTGTTGCCATCCAGCACAAAGCCCCCTTCGTCGGTGAACATCAG
>NZ_JBXUGO010000036.1:0-15792 GCF_057180565.1 Serratia sp. HNCC26DJ244
ACATCGCCGCACGGTCCGGGTGGGCCTGGGCAAATTCTTCACCGGCTTCAAGCAGGTAGCGCATTTCAGCGTCGTAATAACGCAGGGTTAAGTCGTCCATAAGGTTCTATTTCTCTGAGTTTCAGCGTAACGGGTTAACCGCACAATATCGCCGCACGCACTGGGTCGAGGCTGATAAGCCCGGAGAGCAGGGACGCCATTAAACTTTGCAGGTCGGCCATTATTGTTCCCCCTCCAGCGGAAGATTATTACTGCTGCTGTTGTTACTGCTGCTGTTACCGCTACTGTTTCCAGATAGGGCGTTCTCCGCCACCCCGGCGTCGACACTGAAAATTTGATCCGGCAGGGTAAAGTTGCGTAGCTGCAACAACGCCAACGGGCCATTGCCCAGTTGTGAACGCAGTGCCCATTGCAGGGTCTGGCCGTCTGGGGTGGTAAAGCTCATCATCCACTGGCTGTGGTCCAGTTGCTGGCGTTTACCTTGCTCCAACCAGCGGATAAAGCCCCAGGTGCCGCTGTAATCACCAAACAGCCGCGCCCCGGCATTGGTGGTGGTCCAGGTCAGCATGGTGCCCGGTTTATAGGTATCACCCGGCCAGCGGAAGCTCTGCCAGTCTGTCATCTGGTTAAAGTAATGCAGTTTCTGCCCATCAATGGTCAGTTGGGTTTCCGTGACCTGCGGTGCCGGGCGGGCCTGCAGTTCAAAGCTGATCCCCTGGCTACCGTCGGTAAACAAAATATCGGACAACTGGCTTAACTGGTTGATAGACTTAAGGAACGCCGGGTTAAAGGTCAACCCCTGGCTGTGCGCCGTGTCCACGACCCAGACACTGCCTTCCTTATGCAGCACCCCGCCCAGTTCGCTGGTGAGGAAGCGCTCAAGGCGGCCACTGTCCTTGCGGATAAACTCTGCCAACATCGGCAGCGAGGCATCACTCTTGCTGGCGGCAAACGGATAACGCCCATCAAAGGCGGTATGCCAATTGGCCACCACCGCCCGGCTCCAGCGGTCATTAAGGCTGGCGGCCGACGGTTGCAATACAGTTTGCCACGCCTGGGCCAGCGGTTGCACAAACAGGGTGCGGCCAAAGCTGCTCCACTCTTCCCCCAGGCTGGCGGCCACCAGGCTGCCGTATTGCTGGGTGTCGGTCAGGTCGACACTTTTGCCCTGAAACACCGTTTGGGCCAGGGTCTGCATCATCTCCTGCGGATCTGAACTGCTGGCCACCTGTTGCAAACGCAGTCGCACACGGGTGATGCGCGTCAGGTAGGTTTGCAGGCTGAGGCTGTTATCCGCCGACATCACGTTACCGGCCTTGTTTTTCCCCATCAGGGTCAACAACGGGCCGAAGGTGTCATCCAGTGGGCCCTGAGGCCCGGCGGCATTCTGGTCAATGGTCGGTTTCTCCTTGTTATTGATCAGGTCCTTGGCCGACTTGATAAGGGAATCCGATAACCCTTCACTCTGCTGCCCGGTCTGCCCCTGCCAGGACAGGGTATTCATCAACGCAATCATCGGTGATTGGCGGACATCACTCATCAGCGTCAATTGGTCGGTGACATCGGCAATATTATTGGTGGGGTTGAGGCGCAAGCTGTTGAGGAAACTGAGCCAGCTACCGGCAAAATCGGCAAAATAACGTTGGGTCAGGCGGGCTTTCAGCGCCTCGGGGGAAATTTCGGCCGTGATGTTATGACCGCTGTCGCTAAGCACCCAGTCGATTTCATCGCGGCGGGAATTGGCGGCCTTCTCAATTGCCGGTTGAATGCCCCCTTCCCAGGCCTGACGGGTAAACATGCCCGGCACCACTTCATCAGTATTGAACAGGCGGCGAGCGTCGGTACCGCTGGTCATGTCCTCCAGCGTCACATCGGCAAAATTGCGGCGTACCGATTTAAGCATGTTTTCATACAGGGTCCCTTCTGCATTACGCCGACCAATCTGTTGCAACAACACCTGGCGGCTCTGATTCACCAGCGGTGCCTCCGGGGTGATTTTCCACCCCGGTTGGTGGGGCAGCTCGGCAATATAAAATGCCCATAAATCCGGTGCCAGACTCTGCCATAACCCGGGGGAGAGCCCCTGGCGGGTGGGTTGCACCGTTTTCAGGGTGTCGGCATAGAAGCTGGCATCCACCTTATCGGGGCGTGCCATCATCAACCAGGCTTTCAACGCGTCATAACCGGATTTGGCCAGCTCCGCACGCTCTGGCGTGTTGGGGGCCGAGTTGGCCAGGGTGGTCAATTGCTGTTTAAGGGCCAGGCTGGCGGGGTCACGGATCAGGCGATTATTGGCTTCACCGTACCAGGGCATCATCGCCGCCAGCAGCGAGGCATTGTGGTCCAGGCCGAAGCGCAAGTACCACGGCGTCCCTTGCTGAACACGGTACTGCAGCCGCCCGGCGTCGTTACGCAGATCATGCAATGCGGTCAACTGCTCATCAGTGACCGCCGGTTGCGCCACCAGGGTATGGGCTTTCTCGGCAATGGTGATCATCTGTTGGCGGTTAAGCACAAACGACAGCAGCAGACCCGCCCACCAGAGCCCTATCACGGTCATCAGCGACCAGACCAGGGTGCGCTCCCAGGCCATCCCCACCCGGCGACCACGCACCTTGCCACACTCGTCAATCACCCCTTGCCAGATGGCCGGCAGGGTCAGTGCATGGGGAACCGCGTTCGGCGTGCCCAATCCTGCGCGCTCGGCACTGTTGGGCTGTGGCAGGCTGAACATCAGGCCACGTAACGGCACCCGTTGCTGCGTGGCAAACAGCCAGGGGGTGAGTTGAACTTGCCAGCGCTCAATACCACCGGCTTGCAGTTGCTGCCCCAGACGCAACAGGAAGTCATGCTGCTGATGCTCCAGCACCTGCTCTACCCCATGCTGGCGCAGTTGCGGCAGCAGTTTATTCAGTTGACTGGCGACATCATCGGGCATGGCACGCCAGGGGAAGGAGGCCCCCACGGTCTGTTCGATACGCCCGGCTTGTGACCAGGTACTGTCACACAGTTGCCATAACCACACCGGGGGTTGGTAACGCAACAGTTCGCCGATTTTCTCCAGCCCGCGCAGGTCATTGTCACTGACTTGCGGTGTCAGATTCTGCTGCGGGCCCAGTACCCGGATAATGCCATCCAGCGGGCGACCCCGGCGCAACTTGCGCAGCGCAGTGTATTTTTCGCTATCAACCTGGGTGGTCAGGCTGCCGCCGTAAATCAGCACCGTGCGGCTGCCTTCTTGCCACTGGTTCTCTTTCAGGCCCGGTGCCAGCAGTGCCAGTTCGCTCTCATCGCCAGCGACCAGCAGCAGGCGCACTTTACGCCGCCAGAACAGGCCATAACGGCGGGCGAGGTGGTTTTTGAGTTGGGTGAAATCGGTTGAAATTGATGATTCCAGTAGTGCCGAACTGGCTTCTGGACCCCAATTCCCCGGTGTAACAGGAGTTTCATTTTTTTGAAATGGCAGGGTAAAGAAAATAACCGTACATGACAGACATGCCAGAAAAATAAACCCCAGCGAATAAAGCCAGAATGAATGTTCACTGACTTGTGCTGACCATTGAGTTGTTTGGGAGAGTAATAACAGAACGAGAAGTAAAACAATAAAAATCAATAACCCTGTTCCCAAAAAACGCAGAAGTTTTTTCATGCCGATGATTCCTTTGGTGACTGCCTGGCAGCCTTAACAAATTTGGGGCGTTGAATATAAGCGATGGTACTGCGCAAAAGAAAAACCATGCCAGGTAATGTCACCACCAGTGAAATTAATAATGACACTATTCCCGTCCAGGAAAATAACCAGGAGGGATAAGCCGATGCAATGACACTGAATAGGCCTGCATTAAGTAATAACGAAAGCATAATACTTCCAGCCGGGTAAGGGGCTGTGGGCAGAATAGCGGAGTCAGCCACACAGGGTGGCTGGCTATTTCCTAACACAATGGCCCAGGCTTCAGGGTTATTTTCACAAAACAACCAGTAACTATCAGGGCCATAATTGACCATTTCCACCGCAGATGCGACCATTAGCCAGCCAGCAAGCGCCCCATAGTTGCCGAACTCCGCCTGAAAATCCACCAGTCCACTGGTGGCAATATCATCGTGCAAGGCCAATGGCAGTTCGTGTAACATTCGCCCTAACCCTTGTTGAGTGGCCGCTGCCAAACCACTATGCCACACCACATATTTTTTATTGGCAGGTTGCTGCGCCATCTCCACCAACTCTTTCAATTCATGTTTCAGTGCAGCACTGTTGAAAGGCATCGCACGGAACAAGCGAACGGTGGTTAGCTGCTGCGTTGCCGTCAACCAAGTTGCGGGTGTCAGCAATAATGCACTGGCAAACTCGGGTAAGGTTTCACCCGGCTGGCGGTAATGGAGTGCCAGGACCAAAACTGGCTGAGAGGCAACCGATAAATGCTGGTTCCATTCACCAAATGGCAATTGGTCAGGTAGGCTATTAATAGCCGGTTCCCCAAGTAAGCCCTCATCTCGCCAAAGGCGATTCAACGCCTGCAATTCCATCTCTTTATCTGATGATGTGGTCTGAATCCATATTGTTAATTTACCGGTCTCACTCTGTTGAATAAGGGATTGCTTAAGCTGACCAAGCAAATGCTGGCACAGCTGTTCAAAACGTGAAATACCCGGAGTCAGTGGTTCATCAGGTAATAGCGTCAACTGGGGTTCCTGATCACTGGTTGCGGGAATTACCCTCATAAGACGGCTGATCATCAATGGATCTGCAGTCAGAGTAATATGGCGCACGATGCAGAGATGCTGTAGTGCCGACTGGCGCCAAGCTAGATGCATATTCTGCCGCCAGCCATTCCAACGCCAGGCACTGAAAGCCTGTATTTCCCACCACAAAAAATACAAGGTGATACTGAGGGTAATACCCACCAATGTGTAGAGCGTGAGCGGTAACCAATAGCCGCTCGCCAGTGATGGTGTTTCTCCCGCAGCCGGAGAGTGCAACACTATGCGAACCAGCGCAATAAATAACCCGATGAATATCACCAGTAAACAGACCCACGGTGACCAAGGGCGTATTTGCGCTTTCGCTGGCACATTCGGTAATGACCACCCCATCAGCCAATCTCCATTTCTTGCAGGCTGGCAATCACCACCGCACCACACTGTGTTTTACAACCATGCAGAACGATACCACGCCCATGCTCTTCATAGGCGTGAACGTCACATTCAACAATAATATTGTTCCCATGTTCTGGGCAGGTGACAGCATCATTCAGCAAGGCGACCTTTTTCCCCGCTACCTCCAGGCTGGAAGAGGCGGAAGAGACGCGGCCACCGTGAGAGGTGGCATCACCGAGTACTACTGCATATTTTCCCATCAGTTTATTTCCCAATTTTCTTATGGCAGCACGCCGCATGGCAGGGCAAGATTACGAAACCCCACACCCCGCAAGGACTGTAGCCAAGCATTTTCTAGCCATCGACGCTCGACGCATCTTTCTGCGTAACCCTGCCTTAAACGATTTGTTTTGCGTTAATATGTTTATCGCTAACACCATGGCTCTTTACCACAGCAACTGGGGTTGTTTGAGACCGGCTTCCGACAGCAGATCCCGGTGGGCCTACCACCTGCTCTTTCCTTGGATGAAGACCCTGCAAAAATCATCGACATCACAAAAAAGTTCAAATAGCTTATCCATGCCTGTTCCTTTTTTTGATCTGCATGTTTCTTCGTCGAAATAACAGATCTTGGAACAGGTATTTAGTTCGATTTTTTATCCAAAGCTCAGGTTAAATTAATCACCAAAGTCATACTCATTCGGTGATTTTTTGGGAGGCTCAATATACTTATTAGCTTGTTTGATAGCATCCTGAAACTCTGGACTTTTTAAATTCTTTTCATAAATCTCCTGTATTTCACTGGTTGTCACTATAATACTGGGGATGGCGGGAATAGATAATTGCCCAGTGTTGAAATAACTATCATAACCTTTGGTCCAATCTGCCATATCGCGCAATTTAGCCATAAAAGCCTTATCCCAAGAAGCATCACAGAACCCCACCGGCAAGTCATAGGCCACTACTCGGCGAATAAAGTCAGGGCTTTTAGGCAGCGAACTATGATCAGTGGGCTGAGAAATATATTTACCCACCCGCCGATTACGCTCTGCTACTGTTTCTGAGCGATAAGTCGTGTAGTAGCGGTCTCCTTCCTGTCTAAAACCGGATATAATCTGCTTAAAAGGATAGAGATTGATATAGTTCTGGTAAGTATCATCATTAGGGATATCTTTTCCTTCCATATCATGTGATTTTTTATTCAGTTGCCCCCAACCATAACCATAAGGTTGCCCAGGTGTCTCCTTTTTGTCATTCCGAGTCTCATCAAAATCTCTTGTCTGCATTTCATCTCGACTGATAGGATCTGGTACTCTTTCCGCATTGATATCCAGCGTCCAATAGCCAGGAGTGTTATAAGTCAACAGATCGCCGTCATCGTCCCAAAAAGGTTTACCATCACTGGGAGTAAAGGAGGTTTTGGGGTTGGGGGTATCCCCACAGGGTAACCAGCGGGCCAGAATACGCTGATAAAGGTGCCCCTGATGCTTGTTGAGTAGAAGGTGTGGGCTGCCATCAGGATTATTGATTAAGCCACGCCACCCCAGGCTGAGTAACGGGCTGGCCCCCATCACCCGATCATGGGGGTTACAATAGATATAGAACCGCCCATAGTTATCCCGTTCAGGTACCGCAGGGGCATTGCCAGCCGCCGTTAGTATTACATCGGGTCGCCAACTCTTGTTATCCGCTGTTTTACCCACGCATAACGCAGCATAATCCGCAGCGGAGAGCCGCTTGGCCTGTGCCGCCACTTTATCAATAATAGCGGAAAGGGTTTGTGTACGGGCACTATCAATAGTGGCCTCTTGTGAAGGGAGTGCCACCTTATCAGTGAGTTTCAAATCCAGCGCATAGGGGGAGTTCAGGATAAACAAGGCATCCGGTGCCTGTTTAGCTAGGGCGGTAGCCGCTAAGGCAATCATGGTGCCCTGGCTGTGTGAGATAATACTCACAGTATCATGGGGGTATTGCTGGCGGACCAAATCCAGCAGATCCGCCAGGCGCTTTGCCGCATGAGCATAATATTCTCGGGGGGGCGCAGGCGTTAATAAACGATCTAAATCCGCCATCGACTCAGTACTCACACCAAGCACCTTACCCTTAAACCCCTGCTTGCTCCAGAGTGAGGTCAATTGGGTAGTGCCATTCTGAAACGGTCCCCCGCCCCAGAAAAAGGGTCCTTTTTTAACCACTTCCTCCGGTTTTACTCCTTCCGCGATCATCTGGTGATAATCTTCATTGCGGATATTAACTAATGGAATACGGTATTTACCCTCCTCGCCCTCTTTGGCCCGGTATCCCCAATAAAAACGGATCACTGGCGAGCGCCCTGGCTGGATAATACTACGCCGGGCGGACTTATCAGGCTTCTTACCATCGCAGTTATAAACATTGGGTTGAAGTTTAAATTCTGTACCATTAAGTCCCAAACGATCATTCAATCCTTCACACAGGTTTTGTTCGGCGGGTTCATACCATTCTCCGGTAGAGTTAACCCCATGCACCAGAATCACCAACCCTGGCAGATGTACTGGTACCTGACATTGACCACGTACCTTGACTGCTTTGGGCGAAGTAAAACTCTTCCAATAAGGGCGACCATTATCATCACAATGGGTGGCTAATACCCGAGTCGGTTCAGAAGAAGGATTGTTATTACTCATTGATTATTTCCCTCATGCTTAGGCGGCTTGACAAATTTCACTTTAGATGGCTTGATATTATTATCACACTGAAAACGAACATGGATATCGTTCCGCTCAAACTCTTCCGGCTTAAACCTAATATTTTCGACCTTTTCAACCTTATTATCAATCTTATCCAATGATACTTTATCAACAAGATAACGATATTTATCCGCCACATAATAGTAATTATTTTCAACTAAAATCAACCTTCTAACCCCCGTATTTACATTTCCTCTATCATAGTAACTAGAATAAAATGTTCGTCCATAGTCAGTTGAAACCAACACCGCGATATAACAGCCATAATTATTATTGCAATCTGACCAAGTAACATTAACATAAGGGAACACTAGAGTTCCATTAGTGGCATTATTTATCAAATTACCTTTATAAGCCATAATAGCATTCCTTACCTCTTTTAGCTGGATCTGTTTCTCTGAGATCAAATCATCAGGTCGACCATCACCATAAACATCGAGATAGGTTTTAATCCCTAACTTGGTATCGTTATAATACATTTGCCCACTTTTATCGCAGGCAATATAATTCTCCAAGGTGAGGAAACGGTGATCATCAATCCGATACACCACTTGAGGTGATGCATCAGTCTCGATAATTCGGTTATCCGTACTTTGTTTACCTGGCTTGCCCAAGCCATAACCAAAACTCCCCCCAACGGTAGGTAAATTAACAATAATTATCATGGCAATCAGTAGTAGTGCACAGATAATGGCAATAATAATTAAGGTTTTATTTTTCAATTTCACTCTCCTTATGAAGATATTGCACCTTGGGAGAGGCACAGATTTTACAGGAAGGGCGACCATTATCATCACAATGGGTGGTTAATACCCGAGTAGGCTCAGAAGTGGGATTTTTATTGCTCATTAATTATTTCCCTCATGCTTAGGTGGCTTAACAAATTTCACTTCAGATGGCTTGATATTATTGTCGCATTGAAAGTAGATATGTATATCATTACTTTCGAAATACTCAGGATTAATTTCAACAGTATCATCTTCCTCAATTTTTTTATTCAGCTTATCTAAGGATATTTTTTTATTAACATGTCTCAATTTATTAGTCACATAATAATAGCTATTTTCAGCAATAATTAAATGTTCAGGCCTCGTAGTATTGTTACCTCTATCATAATGACTCGAATAAAATGACCGCCCATAGTCAGTTGAAATTAGCACCCCAATATAACAACCATAATTATTATTACACCCTTGCCAAGTAAGATTCGCATAAGGGAACACCAATACACCATTACTAGCGTTATTTATTAATCTCCCTGAATAAGCCATAATACCATTTTGTACATCTTTTAACTGGATTTGATCATCACCTGCATAGTAATTTTTAACCTTAACATTACCATCCTCACCCAACAGATCACGATCAAGATATTCAAGGCGTGTTTTAATCCCCAGTTTGGTATCGTTGTAATACATTTGCCCACTTTTATCGCAAGCAATATAATTTTCCAAGGTGAGAAAGCGATGGTCATCCAACCGATACACTACCTGCGGTGGCGCATCTGTCACCACTACGCGGTTATCGGTATCCTCCTTCCAAGGGCCAGGCATACCATAACCAAAACTCCCGCCAACGGTAAGTAAATTAACAATAATTATCATGGCAATCAGCAACAGTGCACAGATAATGGCAATAATAATTAAGGCTTTATTTTTCAATTTCACTCTCCTTATGAAAATTTTGCACCTTGGGAGAGGCACAGATTTTACAGGAAGCACGGCCATTATCGACACAATGGGTGATTAATACCCGAGTAGGCTCAGAAGTGGGATTTTTATTGCTCATTGATTGCCCTCCTGCTTAGGCGGTTTGACAAATTTCACTTTAGAGGGCTTGATATTATCATCGCACTGAAAACGAACATGTATATCATTCCGTTCAAAATCTTCAGGTTTGAATTTAATGCTCCTATCCTCCTTTATTATTCTATCTTTTTTATCTAAAGATACTTTTTTATTTATGTAATCATATTTCTCCGCCACATAATAGTGATCATTTTCAGCCATAATCAAATGTTCAGGCCTAGTAGTATTATCCCCTCTAGCATAGTAACTTCGAAAAAATGTTCTGCCATGATCGGTCGAAAGTAACACCCCTATATGACAGCCATAATTATTATTGCAACCTCGCCATGTCAGGTTAGCAAAAGGAAATACCAACACACCATTAGTGGCTTTATTTATCAAAGTGCCGGAGTAAGCCATAATGCCATTTTGTACATCCTTGAGTTGGATTTCATCATCACCCGTATAATAATTTTTAATTTTTACATTGCCTTGATCATCTAGAAGATCTCGACTATATATTTCAAGGCGTGTTTTAATTCCCAGTTTGGTATCGTTGTAATACATTTGCCCACTTTTATCGCAGGCAATATAATTTTCCAAGGTGAGAAAGCGATGGTCATCCAACCGATAGACTACCTGTGGGGGCGCATCTGTCACCACTATGCGGTTATCGGTATCCTCCTTCCAAGGGCCAGGCATACCATAACCAAAACTCCCCCCAACGGTAGGTAAATTAACAATAATTATCATGGCAATCAGCAACAGTGCACAGATAATGGCAATAATAATTAAGGTTTTATTTTTCACCATTTAATCCTTCTTCAGCCAGGTGATAACCATATCCTCAGTCACTTGGGATTGGGTAAGTGTTGTTTCACCCAATTCAGAGGTGATCCCTTCTATAATCTGACCGTTGGAGAAGGTAATACGATAGGGCTGATTAGCCAAAGGTTCCTGTGTCAATGCATGCGCCAGTGTAAACTTTTCATCAAAGCTCTCAGGCTCAAATGACTTCATCACCCCCTGCATACTGGCAGATCCTGTTTTCTTGATCCCGGCATTCTTAATCAGCAAGTTACCTGGTCCGCCAATTTCAACATTGCCACCTTTGATCTTGATATATCCCCCACCACAGATAAGCGTGAGTTCATCCTGAGCAGTAACAACTAATTTTTTACCACTGGAAAAATGTGTATCGTTGGTCGACCAAGTGGTGACATCCCCTCCCTGTGCCTGAATATCAATATCATTTTTCGAGGCAAACAACTTTGCCCCCTCTCGACTGTAGAGACTTATGCGTTTTCCCGCCGCCAGGGTAAAATCTTGCTGTGCGCCGATGTCCAACTGCTTACCTGAAGTCAACGTAAGATTTTCATCAGCAAAAAGTTGCATATCTTCACCACTGACCAGAGCAACCCCCTGAGGTGCACTGACCAGCAAAACAGATTGTTGCAGATTATCTATTTTCTGCTGCAATAACGCTTGCTGGCGACCAATATCAGCCGCTAATGCCTGGGCTTGTTGAGCACTAGCGGAGAGGGACTGCATTTCTACCAAAGCAGAGGACAACAACGCCTTCGCTTCTTTGATATCCAACTGTTGCCCCTGCGCTGTTGGCTGCCCATCCGCCGAGATAAACAGCCCTTTCTGGGCACGTATCGCTCCCCAACTGTCGGTGCGTAGTTCAAAGCCCTCGCCGCGCTTGTGTTTCTCACTGTCCACCAGGTGGCCGAGGTTCAGTTGGCTCTTGCCCCCGTACTCGGTTGAGATTTTCACGTGCTCCTGGCCGCGGTTATCATCTAACCTTATCTTGTTGTTCGAGGGAGTCCTTAGGACATTACGCTTGTAGTTGCGGATGGTGACGTGGTCGCTGTGCGCCGAGTCATGCAACACCCCAACGATGTACGGGCGGTCGGGATTGCCATCCTCAAACCCTATCGCTACCTCGGTCCCCGCCAGCAGCGGCAGGTGCAGGCCATAGGTGTCCCCGGCATAGGGGCGGGACTGGCGTACCCACAGGCTTTCAAAACCGGTTTCCCAACTGGCGCGGTCAAACAGCATGTTGACGCGGTAACGGCCATCCTTGTCGATGTGCCCATAGGTGTCGTTTTCGGTGGTACTGGTGACCCGTGCCGGCAAGGTGCCCGCCATCACCGGGCGTGCGCCGGGCTCGGGGCGGAAGCAGTAATCGGTGTTATCCGGCAAGGCAGTAAAGTGAATTTCAAAACTGCGGTCACGCCGTGCCTGGCTGTGGACTTGGGTAATCAGCACCCCTTTGGTGAAGGTATCGGTGACTTCATGGCCGCCGGTGACCTTCAGCACCTGCCCCGGTGACAGGGTGGCGCAACTGGTGATACCGGTCAGTTGCGTCTGCTGATTCAGGTAGCGTTCATGGCGAAGACGACCATAAAACGCGCCGGACTCCGGCGCCGGTTGGCGTTCATGGCTGCTGCCCGCCGTCAGGTAGTTATCGGCATAGTGATAGGCTTCCCCATAAGTGGTGCTATCGCCGTGAGTGACATCCACCTGGGTGTCCATCGCCTCGGTGGCCTGGCGGTAGTTGTAATCCCGGGTTGAGACCTGTTGTTGCACCACCTGATGGTGGCTGGTCATGCCCCAGACCGATTCAACCCCCTGGTCATGCTGGCCGGATGGCGGCACCGAGGGCAGTGTCAGCCCCTTCTGATACCCTTGCTGGCTGTCGTAAAACTCCACCACATCAATGTTCAGCCGGGTGTCGGTGGTAAAGCGGAACCAAATCCCCACTTCACCCAACAAACGGGTGATAAAGTGCAGGTCATCTTCGCCGTACTGCATCACCTGTTCACGGCGCGGGTACTCTGCCGTCAGTGAAAACAGAAAATCCTGCCCGCGCATGTTGTGGCGTTCACGCAGGATTTTTTCCACAATCTGTGGCACCGTCATGTCCTGGTAGATGGCATTCTGGTGTGAGCGGTCCAGCAGCGCCAGCCGGGGTTGCAGGGTCAGGGCGTAACGGGTTTCATCTTTGGAGGTGCTCAGGCGTTCAAAGCCGGTCACCACCCCTTGTATCACCCGCAACGGCTGCTGGATTTTAATGCCAAAGCCCTGGTCCACCGGGGCCTGTAGCGTCAGCGAGGCCGCCTTCATCAACATCGCTTCACGGGGGATAGCCTGGTCGGCACTGGTAAACTCAATACGGTAGCTAAAAGGTTGACTTAACGCTTCCTGACCTTCAAACACCAAGACATCCAGCCCGCTGTTGCAGCCTTTGACTGACAGCAGATGATGACTGTGATTGAACATTAATAACGGCGCAATACTCATGATGGTTCTCCTGATAGTTCGGTATGCGTTCTGTCAAAGGCCTGTTCCATTATTCTTCCTCTTAAGCAGTGACATAACGTAGCAATATCTCTGCTGATATTGTGTTCCGTTTCGGTCGCCTGGCGATTTTCGTTCTATGAACTTACTAAACCTGCGACCGAATCAGGGGCCAAAGGCGTGGCCCCTGATAACCCGCGCCTGCGCCAACTCAGGCGGTCGCTGGCGCGACTACTTTCACTACGCTGCGGCGCATGACGGCCGGCTGCTACAGACCTCCCTGTCTGTCTCGCCTAAACTCACCATCCATGGCGAGTTTGCCTATGCGCCGCATCTGCGTTCAACGCCTTCAATGGCGTCAACCACCGTGCTTTTCTCAACACTGAAGTTATTGTGGAGTATCAAACGACAGCACAATCCCTTCTTCCTCATCCCAGCCCAGGGTCAGGGTCTTGGGTTTTTGCTTCGCCGCCATGTAGGTCAGCAACTGCTGGCTCAGCACCGGCAATATCTGCTGGTTGAGCAGGCTGTCGACATTACGCGCCCCGGTATCGGGCAGCAGGCAAGCGTCGGTCAGCGCGTCATACAGGCTGTCACCTATTTGGGTAGTAAGCCTGTAGTGGCGTTGCAGGCGTTGGCTGACCTGATTCAGTTTCATCTGTACGATGGTGCGCATCGCCGTGGCGTCCAGTGGGCGGTAAATCACCGTCTGAAAGCGTGCCAGCAGGGCCGGCTGGAAGTGGTCACGCAGCACCGGGCGCAGCAGTTCATGCAAATCCCCTTCGCTGGCCTCCGGCTGTTCGTCCAGCAACTGCATCAGCAAGTCACTGCCGAGGTTGGCGGTCATCAATATCACGGTGTTACGAAAATCAATCTCGCGACCTTCGCCATCGCGCATAAAGCCGCGGTCAAACACCTGATAGAACAGGTTCATCACGTCCCGGTGGGCTTTTTCCACTTCATCAAGCAGCACCACGCTGTAGGGGCGCTTGCGTACCGCTTCGGTCAGTATGCCGCCCTGGCCGTAACCCACATACCCCGGTGGCGAGCCTTTCAGTTGCGAGACGGTGTGCGGCTCCTGGTATTCCGACAGGTTGATGGTAATCAGCGATTTCTCGCCGCCGTACAGGCCATCCGCCAGCGCCAGCGCGGTTTCGGTTTTCCCTACGCCACTCGGCCCCACCAGTAAAAACACCCCTTGAGGGCCATTTTCCGGCGTCAAGCCGGTTTTGGCGGCGCGCAGACGTTGGGCAATGGCGGTCAGGGCAGTATCTTGCCCCACCACCCGCTGACCAATCTCCCCTTCCAGGCTCAGCAGTTCGGTCTGTTCGTCTTTCATCAGTGAGGAGAGCGGCACACCGGTCCAGTCGGCAATCACGTTGGCGACGGTGCGGGTGTCCACATCCACCTGTATCAGAGGCTCCGGTTGTTGCAACTGCTCCAGCTGTTGTTGCAGGGTGGCCACGTCGGCCTGACGGCTCAGGTCCTGGCGGCAAGCCATCAGTTGCTGCACCAGGGCTTTTTCGGCGTTAAAGCGGTGGTCTAAGGTTTCCAGTGCGGTTTCCAGTTCGCCACGCTGCACTTCAATGGCGCTCAGCCGCTCACTGTGTTGCTGGCTGCCAGTGGCGATATCTTCCAGCAGGGCTTGCTGCTCCAGCTCCAAGGCTGTCAGTTGGGCTTTCAGGCGCACAATGGCTTCCGGCAGCGTGTCCAGGCTCATGCGCACCCGGGCGGCGGCAGTATCCAGCAGGTCCACCGCCTTGTCCGGCAGTTGGCGACCGGTGAGGTAACGGCGGGACAGGGTGACGGCGGCGCGTACTGCATCGTCGGTGATATGCACGCCATGGTGTTCGGCGTAGCGGGATTTCAGGCCACGCAGCATCAGGCAGGCGGTGTCATCGTCTGGCTCGTCCACTTTCACCATTTGGAAGCGGCGCTCCAGCGCAGCATCACGCTCAAAATACTGTTTGTATTCACTCCAGGTGGTGGCGGCAATGGTGCGCAGTTCGCCCCGGGCCAGCGCCGGTTTCAGCAGGTTGGCGGCATCGGCGCCACCGGCCTGATTACCAGCACCGATAATGGTGTGGGCTTCGTCGATAAACAGCAGGATGGGGGTGGGTGACTGTTGCACCGCATCAATGACGTTTTTCAGCCGTTGTTCAAATTCCCCTTTAACGCCAGCACCCGCTTGCAGCAACCCCAGGTCCAGGGTACGCAGCGCCACCGGCTTGAGGCTTTCCGGCACATTGCCCTCGGCAATACGCAGCGCCAACCCTTCCACCAGGGCGGTTTTCCCTACCCCCGGCTCCCCCACCAGTATCGGGTTGTTTTTACGGCGGCGAGAGAGGATATCTACCATCTGGCGGATTTCGGTGTCACGGCCAAACACCGGGTCAATCTGACCGGCACGGGCTTTGGCGGTGACATCCAGGGTAAATTTGTCCAGCGCGTTCTGCAGGGCGGCGGACAGCTCGCCGGGGTTGAGCGCTGTGTCAGGGGGGGCGTCGGTGTGCAGTTCCGGTAAGTGGCCGCTTTGTGCCAGCTCGGCTTCCTGCTGCACTTCCGGGCGTTCCTCCGACTGCATATCCAGCAGTGGGCGCAAACGTTCCAGTTGGCTCTGCCCCAGGGTCAGCAATGGCCACAGCGCATCACAGGCTATCAGTTTCGGTTTATCCACCAACGCCATCAGCAGATGAACACTGCGGATAGACTCTTCCCCCGCCAGTGAGGCACGCAACCAGGCTTCCTGCAGCAGGGTCTGGGTGGTTTGCGCCAACTGCGGGCGGCTACGCACCGAGCGCGGGCGATTATCCAGCCAGGCCAGCAGCTCTTGCCACAAAGTGTCCAGTTCCCACTCGTAACGGCGGGCCAGTACC
>NZ_JBXUGO010000037.1:0-15531 GCF_057180565.1 Serratia sp. HNCC26DJ244
GCTGAGCAGTGTGTAGCCAATGCCAAGCATCAAGATAGTAGCTGTAACGCCCAGGGTCGTCGGGTAGATATTGTTGTTAAATAGTAGTGCATTGTTAAATAGTGTGGGTTGTTAAATAGTAGTGAATAGCAGTTTGTTATAGTCTTTATATGCCCGTCGCCATTCTAACTGTTGGATGAGTGAGCAACGCCTGCAACAGTGCGTTGCTTTGATGGTGGCGGGTATATCTTTCGATTTGCGCCGACTTGGTTTATGCTCTGTCCCTCCTTTACGAGTCTATGCGTCATCAATTTTGCTGACTTTTGATAGCAAGTGATAGTTTTAATACTTCTATTATCTTTATTACACTTTTTTAAACGGGATTTTTGGTACAGAGATGCATCTCTGTTACACTGTACTTAGTGTAGTATACACACCCTATTTATATTAATGTGCAGGTACTGGAAGGTATTACTCAGGTGAAAATTCCAATGCGTTACTACGATTGATTTAACTTACAGAAGAATCCTATTCTCTTTAGCAAACTTTTGAAGTAGCTTGCTAAATTTGATAAATTACCGCCTATGCTCTATCGTTTTCTGATAGATTCAGACTAGACGTTCACAGTTATACACATGTTTTTCTTACACGATTTAATTAAAGTCTAAGTAAAACTAGGGAAAGATTATGAGTAAACAACTGCCGGAACCAGGAGAGGCAACGGAGACCTCGGTGATGCATTCACTGGAGTTTGATAATATTGATGATCACAGCAGAGACTCGTTGCTTTGGGCGGTTGAGTGGTTGTGTAAGCACTATAACAAAGTAAACAGCCCAGAAGTGCTTTACGCCGGTTTACCACGGGGCGATAAGCTAGAGCCCGAGTTAGCGTTGCGTATGCTGGAGCAAGTGGGTATTTCAGCTGGTTGGATTAAGCGTGACCTTTCGCAACTCTCTTCTTACTTATTCCCGGTGATTGTAGCGCGTAATGATGGCACTTATTGTATCGTTACCGCCAGAACCGGGCAAAAGGCCAACAGCTTATACCAGATTGTGGCACCTGAAAGCGGTGGCACGGTGACACTCTCAGAGAAGGATCTGTCAGCTTCTGGTTATGTGATGGCGGCGAGTCCGACGCCAAAACTGGAATCACGCCAGGACGATGAAATATTGCCAGAGTCGACCCGTGAAAGTCACTGGCTGTTTTCCACCTTGTGGCGTTATCGCCATTATTTTTACAGTGCGGCAACTGCGGCATTGCTAGCCAATATTCTCACCTTGGCCACCACATTTTTCACCATGAACGTTTATGACCGGGTGATCCCGACCCAGGCCTATGTCACATTATGGTCATTGGCCATCGGGGTGATGATTGCCGTCATCTTTGAGTTTATTTCACGCCAAGTTCGTATTTATTTGATCGATATCGCGGGTAAAAAAGCTGATTTGATTGTCGGTGCAAAACTGTTCCGGCAAGTGATGGCGATGCGGATGGAAAGTAAACCGCAATCAACCGGTACATTTGCGAACCAATTGCGTGATTTTGAAGCAGTGCGTGATTTTGCTACTTCCGCCACGCTTTCTACGCTTTCGGATTTGCCATTCTGTATTCTGTTCATGTTTATCATTTATATGATAGGCGGGCAATTGGCGATCATTCCACTTTTGGCAGTACCGATTATTTTGTTGGTCAGTGTGGTCATTCAATGGCCGTTAAGCCGTTATATGGCTGAAAATATTCGTGAAATCTCCCAAAAGCAAGGGATGTTGATTGAGTCTATTGAGGGGATGGAAGTACTGAAAGCCACTCAAGGGCATGGGGTAATGCAAAAACGCTGGGATGATATCAGTGCTTTGGCAGCCGCTTCTTCGATGAAAACCCGCTATCTTTCAGCCTTGACTTCAAATTTCGTCACCTTTATGCAGCAAGCCTGTACAGTGGCTATCGTGGTCTTTGGTGTCTACCTGATTCATGCTGGGGAACTGACCATGGGGGCGATGATAGGGGTGGTCATTCTGTCAGGTCGTTCACTGGCACCGCTGGCGGCAGTGGTTGGGTTGGCGCTGCGCTATCAGCATGCAAAAACCGCGTTAAAGTCTCTTGACCAGTTAATGGCACTGCCTACGGAACGCGATCCAACATTTAATTATCTGCCAACACCCAAATTTAATGGCAATCTGACGCTGAAAAAGGTGGCATTCGCCTATCCGGTCCCTGGAATGATGGTGCCACCCGCCGTTTTGGATAATATCAATATCACCATCAAAGCTGGTGAGCGCGTAGCGATTATCGGCAGCATTGGCAGTGGTAAGTCGACATTGCTACGGGTGATGGCGCGGATTTATCAACCGCGTAGCGGTCAGCTCTCCATCGATGGTGTTGATGCGACCCAGGTTGATCCTGCAGATTGGCGTGCCGCAGTGGGTTATGTAGGCCAGGATTGCCGCCTTTTTAGTGGCACCTTACGCTTTAATGTCACCATAGGTAATCCAGGGGCCACTACAGCAGAGTTTTTGCGCGTTGCCCAGATGACAGGGTTGGATCGCATCGCCGCTAAGCACCCGCTGGGCTATGATATGCCCGTAGGTGAGATGGGGAATAGCCTTTCCGGTGGGCAGAGACAATTGGTTGCCTTGGCGCGTTGTTTATTACTGAAACCTAAAGTTTTACTGATGGACGAACCTACCAGCTCAATGGATGTTTTGACAGAAAACAAGTTTATTCAGCAATTGCAAAAAGCGATTGAGGGACAAACCTTGGTTATCGTGACGCACCGTATGTCCGTGCTGAGTATTTTTGATCGTCTGATTGTTATGGATGACGGACATGTGATGACTGATGGTCCTAAAGATCAAGTGATTGCCATGCTGAGTGCCAATGGCGAGAAGAATGCGCAGAAAGCTGCAGCGGGCAGTTAGCAGAATAAATGTCCATTAAGTGGTGACCTGCAATGGCATCCAATCGATTTCAAGATCAGATAGTTCATACTGTTATACCTTGAAAATGATGGTAATACACTGACAAGGAACAATGGATGAACAAGGATGACGTGGCATTAGCCGGCCCAGATAATGCGGATTACAGCAATAATGGTGATGGAACGATAGCAGATAATGAGGCAAAGATAAAAACCGTGAACCAGCCAGATAAAGTTAACAGCAAGAAAAAAAAGGATGGCAATAACCTGCAACACACTGGAAAGATAGAGCCTGATGACTTGCATTTTATGAATGATCTGCAGGCGGCGTTGATTTCACAAAAAACGCCATTCAGCATGATCATGCTTTATCTTATCTTGATTGTGTTGGTGGTTGCCTTGGTATGGGCACATTTTGCCAAGGTTGAAGAAGTCACCCGTGGTGAAGGTAAAATCATCCCCGCTAGCCACGAGCAGGTCATTCAGAGCCTGGAAGGTGGGATTCTGGCTGAAATGAATGTCCGTGAAGGCGACATTGTCGAAAAGGGGCAGGTTCTGCTGAAAATGGACCCGACCCGCGCGGGGGCCAGCTATGGTGAGTCTTTATCAAAAGTATTAGCCCTTAAAGGAACTATAGCCAGATTACGTGCCCAAGCGTATGACACCAAATTAGAGTTTCCTCCAGAGGTGATGGCGGAGGCTGGTATTATCGAAAATGAAACTAAAGCCTACAACTCTCAGTTGAAAACACTTAACGATAGTGTCGCCGCACTTAAGAAAAGTCTAGCTTTAGCGGAAAATGAAGTCGCGCTTTCTGCGCCATTAGCCCAAAAAGGGCTGATGTCAGATGTGGAAATTCTACGGTTACGTCGCCAGGCCAATGAGTTCCAACTGCAAATCGTCGATCGCATCAACCGATTTCGTTCTGAGGCGAATAATGAGCTGAATAAGGCTGAATCGGAACTTGCTCAGACCCAGGAAGTATTGCGTGGTCGGCAGGATGTCATGCAGCGCACCACCATTGTCGCGCCAGTGCGTGGAACAGTGAATAATATTCATACCACCACCATAGGCGGTGTTATCGCTCAAGGGGCTGAGATCATGACGATCATTCCTTTGGAAGATAACCTTTTAGTTGAAGCCAAGATTAAGCCTGCTGATGTGGCCTTTATTCGTCCAGGCTTACCTGCAACGGTGAAAGTTACTGCTTATGACTATGCCATTTATGGTGGTTTGTCTGGGGTAGTGGAACATCTTAGTTCTGATACCTTGGTCGATGAAGAAAAAGCACGTGCGGGCCGTGGAGACTCAACCTATTATCGAGTCTATGTACGTACCGACCAAGCTGCATTGCATATGAAAGATAAAACGTTTCCGATTATGCCCGGCATGGTCGCTGATGTGGAAATTAGAACAGGTGAAAAGACAATTTTGTCTTATATATTGAAACCTGTCTTAAAAGCACGTGAAGCATTTAGAGAGAGATAAGCGGATGGCAAAGAAGCAGAGTGAGTTTCGTCGGTTGAAAATAGCCATGGCAATAGCGATATGTTTACCTTTTTCTAGCCTGGCAATTGACCAACAGTCCTCCTTATCAGGGGAGAGCGACAATGATATTAATTCATTACCGCCTATGGTGACCCAGGAGGAGTATGTTGAGCAATCAAATCTGAAACCTTCAGCGCCGCAAAGCGTGGAGCAGGTTAAAGAGAGCGGTCAATCTGGGGCTAACAGTCAGTCGCAATTTGTTGCCGATGGGGCAGCCAACGCAACTTCACCTAGCGTCTCAAGCACGCCTTCGCCTAAATTGACCAGTAACTCAGAGAGTTCAACAGAGAGTAGTGCGTATCCAACTTCAGTGAACAGCCAACCGACTCAAGCAGTAAATAGTCAGGCAGGAGATGTTATTCAGGGTGCACCGCAGCCCAAGGTGGTGGAACGCAATGATGTGCGTGCTGACGCTGGTATTAAGAGTGAAATGTTGACAGACAGCAAACAGCCAGCACAGCAGGGTACGGTTTCTCAAAGCCAGAAGCTGTTTCAACCAGAGCCGGTTTATGACAAAACGCGTTTAAGTGCTGCTGAAATTCAGCGTGCCTCAAATAATGCGGTAGATAACGTTTATGCTGGGAAAGGCGAAACAAGCTCAGTTAACAGTCAACCGACTCAGGCAGCAAATAGTCAGTCAGGAGATGTCACTCAGGGTGCACCGCAGCTCAAGGTAGTGGAACCTAATGGTGTGCGTGCTGACGCTGATATCAAGAGTGAAATATCGACAGACAGCAAACAGCCAGCACAGCAGGGCACGGTTTCTCAAAGCAAGAAACTGTTTCAGCCAGAGCCGGTTTATGACAAAACGCGTTTAAGTACTGCTGAAATTGAGCGTGCCTCGGATAATGCGGTAGATAACGTTTATGCTGAGAAAGGCGAGACAAGCTCAGTTAACAGCCAACCGACTCAGGCAGTAAATAGTCAGGCAGTAAATAGCCAGGCAGCAAATAGTCAATCTGGTGATGTCACTCAGGGGGAACCGCAGCCCAAGATGGTTGACCGCAATGATCTGCGTAGCGATGCTTATATCAAAAATGAAATGTCCGCAGATAGCAAGCAGCCAGAGCAGAAGAGTAGTGGCGACTATTTCCCGCAGCCGTTACAGCCAGACCCGGCTTATGGCAAAGTGCGTTCAAATACTGAAAGTAACCAGCGTGATGCGGGTAATGTGGCAGACAACGTTTACGCCGGGAAAAGCGATGCTTCATCTCATACTTTTTTACGTAAAATGGTGACGATGGCATTGATGCACAGCCCAGAAGTGCGTTCCTCTGACGCAGATGTTCTGGCCGCAGGTTATTATGTTGATCAAACCAAAGGTCAGCGCTGGCCGCAGGTTCAGGTTGGGGTATCAACACCCTTGGCGACCCAAGGGGGCAGCGCAGACCTACAGCGAAATAACTCCAATGCCAAAGATACCAGTGGCAATGTCTCAGTGGTTACCCCTATCTATGATTGGGGCAAGATAAGCCATCAAGTTGATAGCGCAGAAGAAGGGGTGACGGCGGCGGTTAATGCGAGAAGTTATACCAAAGAGATGCTGGCGTATAATACTGTCTCAGAATTGATAAATCTCGCGCGCTATCAGGAAAGTCGTGTAGTAGCAGTCGCTTATATGACGCGAATGAAGCAACTGGCCGATATGTTGGAGCAGATTACGGTAGCAGACCAAGGCCGTGCCAGTGAGTTTACTCAGGCGAGAGCCAAACTATTATCTGCCCGTGCAAATTTAGACGATATTGAACACCAATTAAGTGTAAGCCGCATCAAGCTGGTGCGCTTATTGGGGGTAGAACCCAACTTACCTGAAAATATTTCCTGGCAAGATTCTATGGTCCCGGCATCAACGGCGATCGCCTCATTGGCAAAAAACCCCAATTTGCTGAAATTGCAGGCACAAACCAAGGCGGCTGAATCTGAGGCTGACAGTATTAAGGCTGCGGGGTTGCCGCAACTTAATTTGGTGGTTTCCAAGAATACCGCAAAAGATATCAATGGTAATGAAACCGGCTGGTATACCGGCGTGAATGTTCAGTGGAATGCGTTTAGCGGTGGCTCACAGAAAGCGGCTCAGCAGGCTGCGCTGGCTAAAGCGACGGGTGCTCAACAACAGTATGAAACTGCCTATCGAGATTTGGAATATCAAATTAATAATTTGGTCCAGACTCGTGACTCTTCGTTTTTACGCGCACAAGATTTTGACCGTTTGTCTATAGAGACCGATCGAGTTAGGCAAATGTTTTATGATCAGTGGTATCACCTCGGCAAGCGGACTTTGCTGGATGTACTTACGGCAGAAAACGATCATTTTAACAACCAGCTATCAGCGATTAATAATCGTTATGATGGTTACGTTGCGAACATTAATGTGATTGCCAGTGCCGCAATGTTACTGAGCTGGTTGGAAAGGTAAGCTAAACTAAACGGGACTATACCTAACCGATTTCAAGTAACAGGGTGGTAGCGATGCATTTGCATTTTTCCCCGTTGGGTGAACCTCAATAAGGCGGTTCATCATAACGTTGAAGCATCTTAGCAGGGTGCTTACTGCCACCCAGTACAGGCAGTAAGCATCGCCATCATCATTGATCAGTCTGAGGCGAATTTAATTCTATGCTTCCTTTCCAGAAAAAAAAATCAATAGCTCAGTCTCATAGTCAGGAACAACGGCTTAACCATCTTGCGCAACAGTATCGTACCGCAATAGCGAATGATGATTATGCCGCAGGGAAAGTAATTGCAGAAACGACACTGCGTTTGGTGCCGCGTAATCCTGATGTATTGTCCAGCTATGCCTTGTGTTTAATGCGAACTGAAGAATATGAAAAAGCCTATAAAACCTATAAGAAATTGTTTCAAAGTCTGCCATTAGAGGCACTCCCGGCCACGATGATTGATGGTTTGACGGAGGCTTGTGGTTGGACGAATCGTCCCGATGAAGTGAAACACTATGGTTTGATATCACTGGAGCAGGGGGATCAGATATTTGGTGGTGGCCAGCTTTATCCTCTGCCCGAATCCCATCCGCCTGCGTTTAATCCCCATAATCCGCAAGAGAATGCCATCTCATTTACTCTTTTTGGTTCACAGGTGCGTTACTGTGAAAGTGCGATTATGAACGCGCAAGTGAGCAAAGAGCTGTTCCCTGGTTGGCATTGCCGTTTTTATCTGGATGATACGGTGCCCCAACCAGTGCAGCAGCGTTTGCTGGATACCGGCGCTAAAGTGATAAAAGTTGCAGGGGATTTGCACCAGAATGTCCCAGCACTGATGTGGCGTTTTCTGGTTCTGGATGACCCCGAAGTCAAACGTTATCTTATTCGTGATGCTGATTCGTTGCTCTCTGAACGAGAGCAAGGGGCGGTTGAAGCCTGGTTGCAGAGTGATTATTGGTATCACCATATGCGTGATTACTTTACCCATACTGAACTGCTGTTAGCCGGGATGTGGGGCGGTTGTCATAATGCTAATCTGCCTTCAATTCCTGTACAGGTTAGTGATTATTTGAGTAAGCAAGATAATCATCGTCGTTTTGTCGATCAATATTTTATGCGTCAGCAGCTCTGGCCCACCATCCGACAGAGTTTGCTCAGTCACGATGATATGTTTGGGTTCTATCAAGCACAACCTTTCCCTCCCCATGCGCCAATCCGTTGGAAAACCAATAAATTTCATGTTGGCAGCAATGTCAGCTATCAATTGGCCGGCCTCGCTAGCAGTAAAGAAGAGGGTGAATTACAGCGGTGGGAAGTCTTGGATCAGCACAGCAATAGCCTATGCCAATATGCCAGTGTGGTGAAAGAGCATACTTGGCGTGAATACATGCCTTTCTTTATGCTTGATCGTATTCTTGCTGGCGAATGGCAACTTAAAAATATCGATTGAGCGGCCTCTACGACGTCAGGAAAACACGGGTCAACCCGTTTTCCTGACGTCGTGAGGTGAAACTGCCAGTTTGACGGGCATATCCCCGTCATCAATAAAGCCGAGAGAGGTATGGCGAGCATTTTCACTTCATCCTTAAGGCTCACTCTAGCGGCAAGTGCTTGCCAGTAGAGTGAGCTTGGCTAAGTGACTAAACCTGGCTTATTGCCATGCACGATCATCTTTCCCTACATGGTCATCTTCCCCTAACACGATCATCTTCCTCTAACACAATCATCTTTCTCTAAAACAAGCGTCGTCCGTTGCTCGCGGGGCTGATCCCGTTGGGCCCACATGGCATCGTAGAGCTGTTCAAGATTGTGCGTGAAACGTTGGGTATCGAACAGCGCAGAGGTTTGCCGCCCAGCGATTAAACGCTGACGGAGCGTTGCCCGCTTTTCGGCATCGTTCGCCAGTTCGCAGGTCAATTGCAGCCAGCTGTTTTCATCGGCGGCGATTAACTCGGGAACATTAGCCGCATGTAGCAGGCTGGTGGCGACACGCGAGGCAAAGGTTTCACCCGTATAGCTCACTAATGGAACCCCTGCCCACAATGCATCACTGGCGGTGGTGTGCGAATTACAAGGGAAGGTATCCAGTGCGATATCCGCAAGTTGTAAGCGGGCCAGATGTTGCTCAAGTTTCATAAAAGGTGCAAAAATAATCCGCTCGGTAGCAATACCCCGTTCAACCATTTCACGGCGAAGATTATCAGTAACGACTGGTGAATTGCCTTCCAGGAGCCAGAGCACCGCATTGGGCACCGCATTCAGCACCCGGCTCCACAGCGTAAATAGAGCGGGGCTATATTTTACTATTTGGTTAAAGCTACACAGGACCACTGCATTGTCTGGCAGACCAACATCTTTACGGCTAAGTGGGGTAGGAAGTGGGCGGTTGCGGTCGTTTGGCTGATAGCTATCCGGCATAAGTGCCAGCGTCTCGCTATAGTCACCAGCATGAGATACCGGTGTAACCTGAGCATCACCGATAATATAATCCGCCAGCGCTGGGTGGCCCAGTGAACCAGGATAACCCAGCCAGCTCACGGTTATCGGTGCTGGTCGATAAGCGGTGATGCCCAAGCGCGTGTAGGTGGTGAAACCTTTCAGGTCCACTAAAATATCAACGTTATCCGCCATGATCTGTTGTGCGGCAGCTTTATCGCTAATGCCACGCAGGTAATGCAGGGGTAAACCGCTGTCTGCTAGCCGTTGTGTGTAATTGTCCGGCGCTTTTTTTGGGCTGTAGCAATAGAGGTGAATATCATAGCGTTCGGTATCATGTGCCTCCAGCACGCCAGCCAGCAGATGCATGGTGGCATGATCGAAAAAATCTGCTGAAAGATAACCAATCTTGAGGCGCGCATTGGTAGAACGAGCAGGTTGTGGCAATGGATTGGCCAACTGCATTGGCCAACGTATTTGTGCAAACAGGCGAGCTGCATTGCGGTGAAGCTCGCGGGTGAGCCACGGATAATTAATCAAGGTATGCGGGTCGATCTCTTGCTGGTGTTCGTCAACCACCAGATTGTGTAATTGTGCCTCCAGCGTATCGAGCCCTTGCCAATCAGCAGATTTCCGCTTCAGTCTGCACAGGCTGGCAATATCGTTAACCCGTTCGCAGAGTGCAATCGCTTCGGCCCATTGTTTGCGGTTTTCCAGCAGTGAAGACAGAATCGTAGCAGATTGATAATGTTGAGGATCCAGTGCTAACGCTTGGCGTAATGCAGTTTCCGCCTCGTCAAACTGATTTTCATTACGCAAGCAGACGCCGAGATTCATCCAGTTTAATAGATACCCCGGATTGAGTTCTGTACCACGGCGATACAGCGTGAGTGCACGAGCAACCTCACCTTGCCTGAGGTATTCATTGGCCAGGTTATTGGTAGCCTGGGCATTATTCGGCGTCAGCGCTAAAACGCGTTCAAGTAATGTCATCGCGCGTTCAGATTGATTAAGCGCCTGGCACACCAATGAAAGGTTTAACAGAGCGCTAGCATCTTCTTGTTGTTGCAACGAACGTGAGATTAACGTCTCCGCTTCTTCTAGCCGCTGGGTTTGCAAACAGATAACCCCAAGATAGTGCAAAGCACTGGTATGATTCGGTGAAGAGCGTAGTAGTTGGCGGTAGCCTCTTTCTGCTTCCTGCAACTTCCCCGCCTGATGTAAAGAAAATGCTGCCTGATAAGCAGCATGAACAGGGTTAGATTTTATTGGCCAGCTAAAACGTTTTGCCATCGTGATTTCCTGATGAAAAGAGGAAAAGGGATTATACCGTGATACTTCAGGGCCAGTGGTGTTGGCTAGCGTTAGGCGCCTCATTCATGAGGTCCACCCTGCACCACCGCCAGCATCATTTAAATCCGCCGGCGGCAGCCCGCAGGCGGATTTGTCGTTCCTGGTCACAACGTATTTATGCATCTAGTCGCTGACTCTGTGACCCATGACTGGGCTCAAGCCTTAGGCTAAAGGGGAGAGCCAGCGTTGTGTTCTGTCACGTTATGGAACTCGGGTGTCGGAGAAAGTAGGGCCTCAGTAAACGACTTTGTGGCCATAGCTCTCAAGGATCCCTTTTACTCGCTCCATCACTTCAGTTTTCGGTGGATGTACATCACTGAGTTTGTACTCTTCCCCCATGGCGATCCATTTATGTTTACCTAATTCATGATAAGGCAACAGTTCGATCTTTTCGATATTGCTCATATCTTTGGTGAATTCCCCCAGCATATGGACTGATGCGTCATCATCAGACCAGCCCGGAACAACCACATAGCGGATCCAGGTGCGTTGATTACGTTTCGCCAGATAATGGGCAAACTCCAACGTGCGCTGGTTAGATACACCAACCAGAACCTGGTGGATCTCATCGTTCATCTGTTTTAGGTCAAGCATCACCAGGTCGGTAGCATCCAGCAGTTCATCAATCACCGGGTCATAACGGCGAACAAAACCATTGGTGTCCAGACAGGTACTGATCCCTTCCTGCTGGCAGGCACGGAACCAATCACGGACAAATTCTGCTTGCAGAATGGCCTCACCACCTGATGCGGTGACGCCACCGCCAGAGGCATTCATAAAGTGGCGATAAGCCACGGTATCCGTCATCAATTCTTTAACGGTGACTTCTTTTCCGCCATGAGTGTCCCAGGTATCACGATTATGGCAGTAGAGGCAGCGCATCAGGCAACCCTGGAAAAAAACAATAAAGCGGATACCCGGGCCATCAACGGTGCCGCAGGATTCAAAAGAGTGGATGCGACCTTTTAAGGACATTGCAGGGTGTTCTCCAATATTGACTGTCAAACGTAACCTAAAATAGGCTCGTTACCCCCAGACAGAGACCGTAATACCATAACGGAGCGGCCGGAGTAACGAGTAGGGCGATGGGTTGCCCGGGTACACGCCGATTACTGCTGTAGTATACCTCTTTCTGCCGACCGTCGCGTTATCGCTTTTGTCATCGTCAGCCACCATTATGATTATTGCAGGGGGACATTATTCGGCAGATTCAGAGAAGTTAGGCGAAAATCGCTTAAATGGCGCGGGATTAAGGCTCTGGCAGCGTAACCGGAATAGATTTCGTTTACTAAATTTCGCTTACTAAAAGGGCCGGAATATCCGGCCCAAGTCTATTTTACCAGGGGAAGATAAACTCCCCCCGTCAAGACGCAGTGATTAGATCGACTGAGTGAAAGTACGAGTAATCACGTCTTGCTGTTGCTCTTTAGTCAACGAGTTGAAACGCACCGCATAACCAGAAACACGGATGGTCAACTGAGGATATTTCTCAGGGTTTTCCATGGCATCCAGCAGCATTTCACGGTTCATGACGTTAACGTTCAGGTGTTGCCCCCCCTCGATGGAAGCTTCATGGTGGAAGTAACCATCCATCAGACCCGCCAAGTTGGCTTTACGCACATCATCATCTTTACCCAACGCATTAGGAACGATGGAAAAGGTGTAAGAGATACCATCTTTAGCATAAGCAAACGGCAGTTTGGCAACCGAAGTCAGAGAGGCGACCGCACCTTTCTGATCACGGCCATGCATTGGGTTGGCACCAGGGCCGAATGGCGCACCGGCACGGCGACCATCTGGGGTGTTACCGGTTTTCTTACCATAAACCACGTTAGAGGTGATGGTCAGAACAGACTGAGTCGGTACCGCATTACGGTAGGTATGCAGTTTCTGAATTTTCTTCATGAAACGTTCTACCAGATCACAAGCGATATCATCAACACGTGAGTCGTTGTTACCGAACTGTGGATATTCACCTTCAATCTTGAAGTCAACGGCCAGGCCGTCTTCATCACGGATGGTGGAAACTTTGGCATATTTGATAGCAGACAGAGAGTCGGCAGCCACCGACAAACCAGCGATACCACAAGCCATGGTACGATAAACGTCACGGTCATGCAGTGCCATCAGCGCAGCTTCATAGCTGTACTTGTCATGCATATAGTGAATGGCGTTCAGCGAGGTCACATATTGCTTGGCCAACCAATCCATAAAGTGATCCATGCGTTCCATGACTTTGTCATAGTCCAGCACTTCATCCATCATCGGTGGCTCTTTTGGACCCACTTGTATTTTCAGTTTTTCATCAACGCCGCCGTTGATGGCGTACAACATGGTTTTCGCCAGGTTGGCACGAGCACCGAAGAACTGCATATGTTTACCAACGACCATCGGGCTGACGCAACAAGCAATGGCATAGTCATCGTTGTTGAAGTCAGGGCGCATCAGATCGTCGTTTTCATATTGCAGGGAAGAGGTGTCGATAGACACTTTTGCGGCGAACTTTTTGAAGTTCAACGGCAGCTTTTCAGACCACAGAATGGTCATGTTTGGCTCTGGTGAAGGCCCCATGGTGTACAGGGTATTCAAGAAACGGAAGCTGTTTTTGGTAACCAGTGTACGGCCATCAACACCCATACCTGCCAGAGATTCGGTAGCCCAGATTGGGTCACCAGAGAACAGTTCATCGTATTCAGGGGTACGCAGGAAACGAACCATACGCAGCTTCATGACCAAGTGGTCAATCAGTTCCTGAGCCTGCTCTTCTGTCAGTTTACCGGTTTTGATATCACGCTCGATAAACACGTCCAAGAAGGTAGATACGCGGCCAAATGACATGGCAGCACCGTTCTGGGATTTAACTGCAGCCAGGTAACCGAAATAAGTCCATTGTACCGCTTCTTGGGCAGTTTTGGCTGGAGCAGAAATGTCATAACCATATTTGGCGGCCATTTCTTTCATTTGAGCCAGTGCACGGTGCTGTTCAGCAATTTCTTCGCGCAACTGCATGGTCATTTGCAGGTCTTCACCATTTTCAAATCTGCTTTGCAGTGAGTTGAACTGCTTCAGCTTGTCAGCCATCAGGAAGTCAATACCGTACAGTGCCACACGGCGGTAGTCACCGATAATACGACCACGACCATATGCATCAGGCAGACCGGTCAGCACGCCAGACTTACGGCAGTTCAGGATATCTTTGGTGTAAATATCGAATACGCCCTGGTTGTGGGTTTTACGATATTCAGTGAAAATCTTCTTCACTTGTGGATCCAGTTCACGGCCATAAACCTTGCATGAACCTTCAACCATTTTGATGCCGCCGAATGGGATCAATGCCCGCTTCAGTGGTGCATCTGTCTGCAAACCGACGATGGTTTCCAAGTCTTTATTAATATAGCCAGCATCATGAGAAGTAATGGTAGAGATAACACTGGTATCGAAATCAACTGGCGCATGGGTGCGGTTTTCCAGTTTGACCCCTTCCATCACCTTGTCCCACAGTGTGGTGGTCGCTTGGCTGGCACCGGCCAGGAAGGCTTCGTCGCCCTCATAAGGAGTGTAGTTTTTTTGGATAAAGTCACGTACGTTGACTTCTTTCTGCCAATCACCCTCAGTGAAGCCTTGCCAAGCAGTTGCTAATTTTTCGTTAAGTTCGGTCATGATATACCTACCTCTAATGTGGATTTTTTGTTAAACCCGTGCCATGCCAGCGAACAGAATTAATGCTTCTGTTCACCACCACGCAGATAAATTACCCAGTAACTCAACCCAACCAGCAGGCCACCACCAATAATGTTACCAATAGTGACGGGGATCAGATTGTCCATAATAAAACTGTTTACGGTCAGATGAGCAAATTGTTCTGGTGTTGCCCCAACAGTTTGCCAAAATTCTGGGGTAGCAAAATACTTAACCACGATACCCATCGGGATCATAAACATGTTGGCGATACAGTGTTCAAAGCCACAGGCAACAAACATTGCCACTGGCAGGATCATGATAACGGCTTTGTCTGTCAGGCTGCGCCCTGAATAGCTCATCCAAACGGCCAAACAAACCATTAAGTTAGCCAGAATGCCAAGAAAAATTGCTTCAGTAAAAGTGTGGTGTAATTTGTGGTTAGCGGTTTGTAAAACATTCAAACCCCATTGACCGTTGGCTGCCATATGTTGGCCAGCAAACCAAATCAAAGCGACAAAGAACAGAGCGCCAAGTAAATTACCAATATAAACGTTTAACCAGTTGGTGGCTAGTTGGCCCCAGGTGATGCGGCCGCTGGCTTTGGCAACTACCGTCAAAACGGTGGAGGTAAACAGGTCAGCACCACAGACGACAACCAGCATCAACCCCATGGAAAAGCAAATCCCGCCTATCAGTTTTGCCAGGCCAAAAGGAACAACACCAGCAGTACCGGTAGTGGCAGTGATATAAAAAACAAAAGCAATAGAAATGAATACACCAGCATATATCGCTAAAAAAAAGGTCTTTAGCGGGTGCTTAGTTGCTTTATAAACACCTACATCTTCGGCAACTTTTGCCATATCAGCAGGTAACAACATATCAAAGGGGTTGCCAGCTCTCAAACTTACTCTCGCTCTTAAGAATTTAAATGAAACATTAAACATGAGGATACTAGCAAAGCAGTATAGGGCAAAAATTGATGTAGATCATAACCCGCAAAACTAAAATGGTTAAAAAGCGTATGATTTGTAGGGTTTATAGTATTAATTAATTGATTTTAAATAAGAAAACTTTTTTAATGTTTACAAAAAAATTTGAATTTAAGCCTGTGCAACTATTTTAAATGGTTAATATATTGTATCAATTGTTATTGAAATGAGATTTACTCTTCTGAGTAT
>NZ_JBXUGO010000038.1:0-15318 GCF_057180565.1 Serratia sp. HNCC26DJ244
ACATTATTTTTGCCGGAGCGGATGCCTGGATCCATGCGAAAAACTGGCAAGCGGGTAATCCAGCCAAAGATACGGTACCGCCCGTGGTGTTGGATAAAAAGCAACTGGCCGAGATCGATCAGTTACATATTGTGGATGCAGGGCGGCGCTGTGTGCGTGTGTACCGTGCTGGCGAGGTAAGCCAATCGGCTATTACGGCCATTGCCACCAAGCTGGCACTAGCTGGCGTCAATGAAGCCTTTTTTCATTCCGAAGCCTACGACGTGCTAGAAAATTGGACTGGTCAGCTAAAGCGGCTCAGGGACGAAGCCAAACACGGCCAGACGGGGACTATTCACCCCAACAGAACTGTTGATGGGGATTTGTCTCACATGGCGGCAAGCCAGCGGGGGCGGCTGTTGGCAACACGCTACGGGCAAATAGCCGTTCATCCTGAAAGTGAAAGCGTGTTTACCTACAATGGCGCAATCTGGCAAAAAGTACCGGATAGCGAATTGCGGCGTGAAATGGCGGCGATTTACAGAGAAAATGATGTTAACTACAGCACTAATGGGGTTAACAATGCCGTTGAAGCCATGAAGCTAGAAATCCCCATTGTTGGTCAGCAACCCTCCGGGCTAATTGGATTCTCTAATGGGGTTTATGATCTGTCTAGTGGGGCATTCTCCGCGCATAACCCCGACAACTGGCTGATGAACCACAACAACATCCTGTTTACTGCCCCTACCTCCGGTGAGAACCTGCGGGATAACGCCCCCCACTTTCATAAATGGTTAAGCCATGCCGCCGGGCGTGATGCACTGAAGATGCAACGTATCTGTGCGGTGCTGTTTATGGTGCTGGCAAAGCGCTACGACTGGCAGATGTTTATTGAGGTGACGGGTGAAGGGGGCAGCGGGAAAAGTGTCTTTACAGCCATTGCCTCTTTACTGGCTGGCGAACACAACACCGCAAGCGGCAACATGAAGGCACTGGATGAGGCAAGAGGCCGGGCGCAATTCGTCGGCAAAAGCCTGATCATTCTCCCTGACCAACCCAAATACAGTGGCGAGGGAACGGGCATCAAAGCGATAACCGGCGGCGACCCGGTGGAGATTGATGGGAAGTATGAAAAGCAGTTCACGACCGTTCTGCATGCGGTGGTACTGGCCACCAATAATGAACCCATGACCTTTACAGAACGTAACGGCGGGGTAGCCAGGCGGCGGGTTATTTTCCCGTTTGATATTCCGGTTGAGGAACGGGATAAGGATCCAGACCTACCGCAAAAAATCGCCCATGAGTTGCCGGTGATAATCCGCCGGTTGCTAGTGACCTTTGCCGACCAGAACAAAGCGAAAGCGCTACTGATAGCGCAGCGGAATTCACTTGAGGCGATGACCGTCAAATGCAATTCCGATCCGCTTTACGGATTTTGTCGGCATATCGTTACCCTCGCCGAGGCGGTGGGAATGATGATGGGTAACAAAAACATCGTACCGAGAGCGCCAAGAACCTACCTGTATCACGCTTATCTGTCTTACATGGAAGCGCACGGTTTTGAACGCCCGTTAACCCTGACCCGATTCGGCAAGGATTTCCCCAAGGTGATGGCGGAATACGGGGCAAAGTACAAGCGTGCCAAGACGAATACTGGTTGGCGGTACAATATGGATCTGGCTGAGAGTGCGGAAGATTGGCTTCCCGCGACACCCTCGATACCTTCCGTAATATAACCCCTAAGAATAGTTTTTGGTTAAAACTGTTCACTACTGTTCACTTTTTAATAATTCTCTTTTTTATCAATAAATAACCTAGTGAACAGTTCTTGTTTAACTGTTCACTCACTGTTCACAACTATTCATCCCTACCCTAAAAAAGTGAACAGTAGTGACGAGTCGTGAACAGTGGTGTTCACCCTATAAAGTCAAGAGTGGCAAGGGTTACAGGCCAACGTGAACACAGTGAACAGTTAAAGGGGCTAAAACTTTTGAAGGGGGGGGAACCCCTTTTGTAACAACCAGACCCAAACCGAATTCTTGGGCAATAACGACAATCACCCCCTATAAGCAGAAGGAAAACACCATGCTGATGAACAAAACGGCCTATGCCAAACACTGCGGCGTTAGTCGCCAGACGGTCTACGAGCAAGCATCATCATACGGCTTGTATGAACCCATGAGCGGTAAAGAGATAATGTTGGTTAACCTTTCACCTACCACAATAAGAGGATTTTTTTAATATGCTGATTTTAAATATATTATGGGGTGAAGCCGGATTAAGGTGGTGCTCACGTTTTATCCAGATATCAGGTTGACGTATCCGTCAGTAATAGCGTAATATTACTCCAAGCGTAGTAGATATAAATTCACATAACCGAAACGAGGAGGTACATGTGGCGATTACAAGTAGCATGTTTGGCCGTACTATCCTGTCGGGTAAAGATGCCGAACAGATGCTCAAACAAATGAGCAATTCTAAACCTAACGAGAATGCTAAGCGCTCGTTGCAGGAAGCTCGCGCTTTACGTTCTAAAATGGCTAAACGCTGATAATTAAAATTTAGGGCAGGTTGTTAGCAATATGGATGATGCAGTGCAGCCTGACCTTCAAATAATCCCTCTTAATCAATTCCACAATCATAAGCGTTTTAAAAGCGGTGCGGAACAATTTCAGCCGTTGAAGACGTTTCTCCAGAAAGACGCTCTACTGTTTCAAGATGGATGCATAGCTCAAACCTATGTAGTCATAGATGACAATGAGCGATCAAACAAAGATGATGACCTCGATTTATATCCTTATCAGATATTGGGTTACATAACCCTGACCTGTAGTCAAGTAAACTTGAGTGAGTATGACTTGGGGGACTGTGCGCGAGCAGAAAGATATGAGTTTCTCCCAGCTGTCAAAATTGCACGTTTAGCTGTTGACGCAACAAGCCGTGGGCTAGGGATTGGCGGTATGCTTTTTGGCTTTGCTTTATCAATGTCACTAGATGATATCCGTCCTATGGTAGGTTGTAGGTTTTTGATAACTGACGCCAAACGAGATGCTTTAGATTTTTATCATAAGAAAGGTATGGAACTGCTCGATACAGAGGAAAACAGAAAGGCTGAACATCCTATTATGTTCATAGACCTCTTTACGCTACTTTCAGATTAAATTAGGGTGACAACTATCCTGCCAGAGGGGGGGAGTGTGTGATGGCCTTATTTTGGGGGGGATATGCATTTTAAGTATATCGTCTATAAGATAACCTTTCCCAATGGAAAGATATATATAGGGAAAGATGTTGGTAAGGGAGGCCACTCCCTGCGTTATTTTGGTTCATGGAATAACAGCCTTGTGGAAAATGATTTTACTAAAGAACAGTTAAGTGATTTTTCTCTGCGCAAGGAAATTATTTTTGAATCTGATGACAAAAGCGCAGTTGATAAAAAAGAAATTGAATTCATACAGCTATTTAAATCCAACCATCCTGAAATTGGTTACAATCAAACATGTAGAAAAACGTCCCCAGAAAAACGATAAATTTACTGTATGTAAGCCCAGAATACAGGTTCATGAGCAACTATCCTGGCAAGGCCGCAAGACGTAGAAGTATATTTTATTAAATAATTTAGTTCTTAATCCACCATGCAATGCTCCCAAAACACTTGGCTTCTCAACCTTATCTTCACTGTTACTTTAACTTTCCACACTCATGTTCGTGTATATACTCAGTTTATATTAATCTATTAATGAATAGCACCGCTGCAAACAACCGGTGCTATTCAACATAATTTAATTTGTTATAAAAACCATTCTGGTTTCACACCAAAACGAGCCGACAGTGCCTTAATGTGAGTGATGGTCAAAGAGCGCTGACCAGACAGAATCTGGCTAACCAGTGATTTAGAACCGATCTCCTCTTTAAGATCAGAGTAAGACAGCTTGTACTGGTCAATCAGGGTACGCAGCAGTGCAACGCCGACCGGCATTTCAGCGATAGCTTTGTTGAATTCAGCGAAACGAGGGCTGTTATCTTCATAGTCGGTAATCTTACTCGCCAGGAAGTCAATAAGTGGGTTCTCGTCGTCGTTCTCGATCAGGTAGTCCACCAGCTCCATAGCTTCGCGGTAATCGCTCTCGGACGAACTGCCCCCCAGGAAGGGAACAGCAGCTACGAGTTGTTTGGTTGCTTCAATGGCTTTTGCAGTGTCGGTAATCATTCTTTGTTCTCCCTGTAATAGCGGCTCAATTTGTCGTAATCAGCATGGGTTGCGATATGCTTCACATAGAAGCGCTTATTCACGAAATTGATATAGGCGATAACCCTCAAGTTATTGCCTCCTACATCCAAAACCCACCATTTGCTCCGGTACTTAAAATTATCCAAGCTCGGTATCAGGGTTCGCATCTCAGTTGGAGAAGGGAAATCCGTCTCGCGCACTAAGCGGTAGAGCGCCCGAATGGCTAACGAATCGTTGGGATATCGCTTTGCAGCTTCCTCAAAAGGCTCTTTTGAAATTACGTGCATCTTGCGGTCGTTCTATTTGTTTACATTATGTGAACATGATAGCACTGCCCTTTGCCGTTTACAATATGTGAACGATAACCTTTCATTTCATAACCTCGCCAAAATACCTAATTAACCTGAACAAAGTGAACCTTGAGGGCATGACCAGTTCCCTGTTGATTCACACTGAATGCTGTTAGAAATGTCCGCTTCTCGCCCATAGCAGACCTGATAGCCCAACAGTCTATCCATTTCGTGCCAAAAGCTGACATTGCGAGCATCGTGGTGAACTAGTCAGCTTTACACCGATGAAGCACATACATCGCGTAAACTGATTCTACTTATCACTGCCGTTAAAAATGGCGAGATTACCTATGATGGCGATACAGAACATTATTTTACGGGGTATGGCCTTAAAGAACAAACTGTTAGTGAATCAACGGTTCGCTACCACTGGTCTTCATCAATTTATTGACTCACATCTATCCATGAGATTTTTTGAATTTTTTACCAGAGCCACAATAGCAAGGATCATTTTTTCCCATCTTTTTCTCATTCTTAACTACGGGGGATGAAGGCACATTAAATATTGGATTAGGAATGAAATCAGTAAAAACACGATACTCCTTCATGGCTACTTTAGCTAATTTTCGCTCATCTTTTGTTAATGGCTTATCAAATCTAAAATAGACAACATCTTCAGAGCGACTTTCAGAGCCTTTAGTTTCCGTTGCAATAATTATTACTTTTTTAATTTTACTATATTTGTACTTTGCTGCCAAGGCATACATTTTAGCACAAGAAAAACGTTCCGTTCTGTATTCTTCATATGATGAAAATTTACCACGTGGGAAAAACAGAAATATATAATATTTATCTTCCTCATCAATTGATGAGATCATTCTAGAACTTCTTCTATCTGTCGGCACTTGTTTAAGCTTTTCTAAAAAACATTGGGAGAGATAGTATCTCGACATTCTATTTTCTGCAGCTAGTTGTCTTACTGTTTCCTCATGACTAAGAAAATCATTTTCCATTCCCAAACCTACTGTCGCAGTTAAAATCGAGTCGGAAAAGCGTTGTATTGTTTGATCCCAAAAATTACTGCCTTTTTTTAAAGCCTCATAGTAGTTATAATCAGGGGATCTTTTCAGTCCTTCCCATTCATGTTCTGCTATTTGAACAAGTGTATTATCTGGAATCACCTTTTCATCGACGATTACCCCATGTCCGCTCAAGTAAGCACCCAAGGTATCATCTTCTCCGGGGCTGAAGTGCAAATAGCCAGAACGAACAACTCGTTCTTTCTCTTTTAAGTAAGCAATAAAGTCAGTAATCGTATCCAATTCTGTTAGTAAAAGCTTTAAAGATAACTCATCTAACACATGAATAAATGTTTTTTCCGGATAAATGTCTCCAATGGAAAAAGGGTTATCTAGGCTATCCTCTAGCTCAAATGGAAAAATATTTATAAATGTACCAGAACTACCTTGGGCTATGCGTCCAAAGTATTTAGATGCCTGCGTTAAGCTATTACTCGTTACTGCGACCAGAAAAAAACGCATATCTTTACAAATTTCTATTGGAAAAGGATGATTACAATCCTTATCTAAAAATAATCGCCCATTATTTTCTTTTAAAAATTTCTCTGCGCCATATAATTGAATGGCAGATTCAGTTACCGATTTTTTAAACCATCTTTTCCATGCGACAGATATATCGATTCCTTCATGAAACTTAATGTCCTTGTCAGAGAATATTATTACATCATTCTCAAAAACAACTAATAAATCACACACTTATTTTCCGGATTTGTTTTTAGAATATCCTTCATCGCTATAAACATTAGGATAAGACCATAAACCTATGAATGCATTATTTGCTAGCTCTATTAATCTTTTTTCGGCTTTATTAAAACCCTGTCCCTTATTAATTACCTTCAGCATTGTACACCTTTGCAAAAGAACAAAATTACAACATGATAACGCTTTAATTCAACATTAGGAACATGATTAAACAGCAGCTAGAGCCACGAAAGAATTTTTGTGAAATTTTTATCTTTATAGAACATGTTAACTATGGGATGCCCCAGCCCAAAACATGCCCCTTCCCTATAGTTGAACTAAGCACGATCTCTTAGCCGACTACCAAATTTAATCGAGGCTTAGCCAAGTCGATGCTAATGCACCTTAATCTGCTGGGAAAGTATCAAACGGGCATAAAAAAATACAGGTTAACTCTTTTTCGGCCCTCCCCCTGAAGGGAGCAACAATCCCCTATCCTTTGTGGTATCAGCTTTTGGCGGGTTTCCATCACTATTGGGCATACAGTGTTATACAGACCAACCACCGTAATCCCCCAGTTCTTGCGCACAAAGTGCGCACAAAGTGTCAAGTTTATCGCCCTACTTGCCCTGTTCACTTTTGAGCTTTTGCCCTACTCGGAACCCACGTCATTACTGACTTTAGCCTATGATGATATGGGCAACAATCCTTCCGGTTGATGTTAGAAAACCCTATATTTTTCAAACATGGAAAGCAAAAGTGTAAAGCGGCCATATATCTGAATATATCGCTTGTATTCGAATTACCCGACCTCTCATAATTTTTCGGCAAAACGAAGTTTGATAACAAGAAATAGGCATACAAATAGGCATACGAAGATTGATAGTTAAAAATAAAATCATTTAAAAACAATCAATTGCCACACCAAATCAGATACAGCAGGGCCACCAAATTTTAGTAGTAAAATCATATAATTAAGCCACCCTAAGCGGTGGCTTTTTTATTGGCTTTTGGGTCACTGTCCCCTTTTCGTCCCCCCATTTATTTTTTGGGCCCCAAAAGCCCTAGGTTTGGTTGCTACGTCAGCCTCTGTTTCTGCCTCTTATTGGCTATCTCACGCCCTTCTGCCCCCTCAGTGTCAGCATAGTTGTTCCCCCCCTTTCTAAACATAGATCCAGAGGGCGATGGAGTGACAAGTGAAACATATTTCTTCAGAACGTAAAGTCAGCGTGTTGGCAAAATTGCTGCCCCCTTACAATATGACCGTCGCGGCTGGCCTGACGGGTATTATTCCCACCAATGGGGCGATAATGGGAAACCCTGAAACCGCCCGTGATACCTACCGTAAGGATGAGGTGATCCCGCTGCAACGCAAATTTATGGCCGGTATCAATAGTGACTCAGAGATACCGGCACATTTACACCTGCAATTTGACCTCGATAGCGCGGACAATAGCTCAGATAAGGGCAAAAAATGACCGTAAATACGTTAGAATCACCCAATTGCTAGCGCTGGCATGCGGGAGAGTTAACATGCGCCTATTCAAAATCAATTGCCCGGAGTGTAGCGCTCTGGCCATTATCCGTAAGACTGAGTGGAGGAGTAAGCAACTGGCGGACCTTTACTGTGCCTGTTCCGAAGTGGAATGCGGCCACACCTTTGTTTTTAACGCCACATACTCGCACACACTCAGCCCCAGCGGGCTGACGGGCAATAAGCTGGTTAAAGCTTCGTTGGAGCGCCTCAAACCTGACGAACGTCAGTATGCGCTGGATTTGTTGCAGGGGAATGCTTGATTAGTTACTAGCCCCTCCCCGGCGACAGCAGGGAGGGGTGACAAGGGAACCATGGAAAAATAGCAAAAAATGCAAAAAAAAAGTGGCGCATGTCGACGAAAATCATGTATAATGTAATAATTGGTCTATTTTTATTGACGTATTAAACCCCTCGTGATACCCTGCACCCTCATCCTGATTAATTCGCATTGCAAGTAAATGACCGTATCAGTAGAGACGACGTTAACCTTGACGTTTTAAAGGTACCCATATCAATTTGAACGAGGTAATAAAATGACATTAGGCTTAATTAAATTTTTTCATCGTGACAAATACCGAGATGATTTCCTGAATGGTTTATTATATTGTAATACCGCTGAATATTATCGAACCACTTCTCAACCAGGTGTAGGTGATAGAAATGAAAGTTGCAATTACTCCTTTAGAGAGAAAATCCATCCAATACGACCGATGATGGAGTTTTCCGAAGATGAACACTTTAGCGAATCAATGGTTATACCTTCAGAAGCAATAAAAAGTATAACCACTAAACAAGAGAATGACTTTGACACATGGATGCACTGTTGGTTCGAACTCAGGCAACCTAATACCATCGAAGAGCTAACTGTTCAAAAAAGAAATATAGAAAGAATGAAAAGCGAAGCAGGCGAACACCTTGCCTTTATCCCCATTGATAAAGTCAATGATTTTATACTAAGAGTTCAAAGCATAAACACCGATAAAAAAATAGAATTTCACCGCGTCAAATATTTATCATCATGGACTGAGTGGAATAGAGCCTGTAAGGCAGATGGTTATGATTATCAGCAAGAGTTTAGAATCTGCTTTGGCCCATGTGATATTAATAATAAAGCTCACGAAAAGTTTACTTTTGATAAAGGCTTTCGAGATATCACTCTTACAAAAAAATGGATGAGAATAACCAGTGGTGAGCATAAAATTATAGAGACCTATCTTTGATTTAAAACTCCACATAGACAATGAGTTATCCACATCAGTGCTGCAATCATCCTTGTTTCTAATAACAAATTACCCTCCCCTTGCTAAAATATGGGGAGGGTAACTAATACATATTATCCTATCGGCAATAACCGTCCCCCCTCCAACCTAAAAGTATGCCCCGCCCCAAAGTTCACCGCTCCCCCAGATAACAAGGCGTTTAACTCCCACGGTGTTGGCTCAATACCAATCGACTGGAGGAACGCGAGCACTTTACCGCCTAAGTGGCCCAGTCCTGCGGCCATTTCAGGGGTAACAAGGTACGGTTTACTCTCTTGCGGTGGTGGTGACCGTCTCCTTTTGGTCATATTCCGCAACCTGTCATGCAGATCCCGCCGTTCTCGCTTGCTCATCTGGTCAAAATTAAGCGGTTTTGGTGTGGTACCGTCACCTGTTCGGGTACCATCCAACCCCGAACCCTGGGCCGTGCTGTCGGCAGCGGGTACAGTTATTGACAGAACTCCAAGAAAAACAGAACGGTCCCGATAAGTGACGAATTTTATAACTCACTGCCAATACCCAAGCATGCAGGGCCGGTGTTTTCTTCTTGCTATTCAGCATTCAGAAAAGCGGTGCAACGTTCTGAAATCGCGCTACCTGACGGCCAGCTATCACACGTTCTACGCCATACATTTGCTTCACATTTTATGATGAACGGTGGAAAAATTTTAGTTTTACAACGTATACTCGGTCATACCGATATCAAGATGACTATGCGTTATGCGCACTTTGCGCCAGATCATCTTGAGGAAGCTAAAAAGTATAACCCGTTAGAGTTTAACAGATGAAAAATGAAAAATTATTAAATTATATGTTGCTCGTTTGTACAGCATTAGCCGCCTTCTGCCTTGGCTACTATTTTTATGTTTTTCATCACATGCCTGTATCACAAAAAACCAGTGATTGGTCAAACTTTGGTGCATATGTTGCTGGAACGGTAGGGCCACTATTATCTCTAGTAAGCGTTCTTTTTATTATTAAAAGTATAAAATCCACCAATGATAATCACACTGCACTAATGACGTTTAGTAACAATGATAAAATAGTTAACCAAATAAATGTGCTAAGCGACTCACTTAAACAATCACTTAAAGATTCAGAGATATTCATCCCGCAAGGTAATATGCCCCCCCTTGCATATACTATTAAAGGTCGAATCGAAAGATTGATGCGCAACAAATTTATTGACCTAGAAATAGAAAGTATCACAAAAAGTGCTATCAGAGATATATCCCTTGATTTTGAGTCAGAGTTACCTGTCATATTGAAGATAATAGAACTATTGGATCATTTAAGTGATAATGACTCTGAAGTATATAAAACAATGCTCGAAGTAAAATTAACGAATACAGAACGAGCAGTATTGTATTGCTTTGCATGCCAAAATCATCCTGATAGCGCTGAGCTTATCAACCAAGGCTGGCCTACATTCCGTGGTACACTTTTTAATGAGCCCTTTTCGTCCCCCCAAGACTCAGAAGTTCACGATTAACCAATAACACTCAATGGCTAAGTTATTGTAATTTATGGTAACCCATTGATTGATATAGGTGGTACACCGTTCTCATAATCGATTGGTCGCTGGTTCAAACCCAGCAGGATCCACAAATTTTAGCAGTAAAATCATATAATTAAGCCACCTTTCAAGGTGGCTTTTTTATTGGCTGAATTTCAAGTGGCGATAAAATGGCGGTGCATTTTAAGTTTTCCCTATCTTTTACATAAAACTACGCTCCTTCCTACCATAGAATGCAAGCGTGTGAATGACCTCAGCCTGCACTCAATCAAGGATATCCCTCCTCAAGCGCACCACAATTTTAGCTGCCATTTCATTTTCTAGACTGCTGCCAAGAGCGCGCAGGATCTTATCTGTATCGCTGATTGTGAGTTGTTGTGATGAGTTCAGGTCTAACACCCGTTGTAGGCGGCTATAGGGAATTGCTGTTTGCTCTGATATCGATCATGTGCAAGTTGAAAAGTTGAGCACACCAAAACGGGTACCCTCAAAATCACGCCAGCAGATTGAAGATAATTACCAGATCACGGCTGGTATGGGTAAAGCGCGGGGAATGGTGGAACGTACACTAAAGGTAAAAAAAGGCAGCACAGCAAATGCTGTCCTTTGGATTGAATCGAAGGATGATCAGTCGTGTTCTTGTTTACCTTTCTTGCGCTGTCTGCGTTTGATCTCGCCTCTGATTGAGGTTACGACAAAACTTGCGGTGCTTTCGCCTTCGTCCTTTACTTTTTCAAGTTCATCAATTAATTCAAGAGGAACCCTTGATACGATTTGCTGTGACTTGTTATTACGTGAACCCGTTGCCATTGGTCAACCTCTTCGCAATAGGTGGCATTCAGTATACAGGAAAAATAAATGCTACCAGACATTGAAGTGGCATTCACTTAGTTATATTGTAGTGAATGCCACCTGTAATGTATTACAGAGCAAAAATAGCGACGCCCCAGAGTGCTTCGAACCACTACCGAGGCGTCTAACCACAACGTTAGAAGGACTAACGCCATGGCTACCACAAAGTGTACCTACATCTTTGCGGCGATCAACCGCACCCAGAAGAAAGTTAAGCCCATTATGCTGCGGGGAACCGCGTTTGATGAAAAATCAGCCCGCCGCCGCTATACCCTTGATTACATCTTGCTGTTTGCTGGCCGCCTGCCGGTACAAGGGGGTGATCATGTCTAACCTGATCGATAGAACCCCACTGACTGCCCAAGAGGTGGCTTTTCAGTGCCTGGCACTGACCCACGCCGCCCTATTTTCAAATCAGCAAGCTATAAGGGAAACACTACTATTTATCCTTCTCGACAGAGTAGACACGCTCTATGAGATGTTGCCGGAACAATGCACAACATGCAGCGAACCAGCAAACGAATAGCAGGAATATAAACCTTCAACCGGTCACACGCTGGGGCCAAACTCAGCCCAAAATGGCACCAGCGGTGATATCCCCCTGTGGTGGTCGGGATAGGAAAGGCCGGGGCCAAGCATCAACTTTCCGTTTCCTGAAAGTTTTCAGCCTCGCCATACGCCTGCTCAGGGCCGACGTGCGTCAAACAGCCACTTTATGCCCTGATGAAGTGGATGACTGGAGCCCTGAAGGATTGAACGCATTAACTGAGTGGGCCAAGGAGTGATCGTTGGCCTATACTGCGGCGCTCTTGAGCTGGTGCTTTTGTTGAATGCCTAATGTGATAGTCGGCATAGATAACTATGTGACTAGGGTGACAAGTCTGCCGGGAGCAGACTTGAACGCTGCTTGCAGCGGCCCCGTGAGGGGCGAGGCTCAGGAGGAGCCGAGTATCTGAGAGAAGCCAACACCGCTGCAAGTTGAATGGCGACGGGTATATACTCAGTTTATATTAATCCATTAATGAATAGCACCGCTGCAAACAACCGGTGCTATTCAACATAATTTAATTTGTTATAAAAACCATTCTGGTTTCACACCAAAACGAGCCGACAGTGCCTTAATGTGAGTGATGGTCAAAGAGCGCTGCCCAGACAGAATCTGGCTAATCAGTGATTTAGAGCCGATTTCCTCTTTGAGATCAGAGTAAGACAGCTTGTGCTGGTCAATCAGGGTACGCAGCAGTGCAACGCCGACCGGCATTTCAGCGATAGCTTTGTTGAATTCAGCGAAACGAGGGCTGTTATCTTCATAGTCGGCAATCTTACTCGCCAGTAAGTCAATAAGTGGGTTCTCGTCGTCGTTCTCGATCAGGTAGTCCACCAGCTCCATAGCTTCGCGGTAATCGCTCTCGGACGAACTGCCCCCCAGGAAGGGGACAGCAGCAACGAGTTGTTTGGTTGCTTCAATGGCTTTTGCAGTGTCGATAATCATTCTTTGTTCTCCCTGTAATAGCGGCTCAACTTGTCGTAATCAGCATGGGTTGCGATGTGCTTCACATAGAAGCGCTTATTCACGAAATTGATATAGGCGATAACCCTCAAGTTATTGCCTCCTACATCCAAAACCCACCATTTGTTCCGGTACTTAAAATTATCCAGGCTCGGTATCAGAGTTCGCATCTCAGTTGGAGAAGGGAAATCCGTCTCGCGCACTAAGCGATACAGCGCTAGAATGGCTAACGAATCGTTGGGATATCGCTTTGCCGCTTCCTCAAAAGGCTCTTTTGAAATTACGTGCATCTTGCGGTCATTCTATTCGTTTACATTATGTAAACACGATAGCACTGCCCTTTCCCGTTTACAATATGTGAACGATAACTTTTCATTTCATAACCTCGTCAAAATACCTACTTAACCTGAACAGAGTGGACCTTGAGGGCATTACCTGCTCCCTGTTGATTCACACTGAATGCTGTTAGCAATGCCCGCTCCTCGCCCATAGCAGACCTGATAGCCCATCAGTCTGGCCGTTTCGAGCCAGAAGTTCACACTGCAATAATTAGCTGGAGCGGGTCAAATATGGAAAGTGGTGACTTAAGTGGTGAATGATAAAGCGGCACAGGAACTTTGTACAATGGAGAAAGGCAGACTTCATTGAACATCATCTTCGACTAGCGCTCATGAACCTAGAATGATAGAGAGCGTTTTTCGCCCTGATCAAGGTCATTTGAATAAATTCGATGCAGAGGGTCAAATTAACTTTTTTTCAATTATGTCAATAATCAGATCGAGTGGGAAGATTATTTCATTGGTATATTTCAGCTCTTCAATTGTCCACCAGTGGTAAGCTCGAATAACTTTCTTTTCGTTACTAGTCCACCTCGAGCGGTCAATATCTGATTTATCAGCATTAATAATAAAGAAACGTTCTTCAGCAAGAACAGTTTCACCGCTTGGTAGCATCATTTTAAAGTTTCTGGATGCTATCTGCGGCCCTGCTGTTGTTCTTGTCAGCCCTGTCTCTTCAAATAATTCGCGCAAAGCAGCCTGCTCGTAAGATTCATTGTGTTCAAGCCCCCCACCTGGAGTTGCCCAGTATGCATTTCCACTCAACGCATCATCTTTATGGCAGAAACTAAAGAGCAAGACGTGATTTTCAGGTGAAAGAACTATTAACCGAGATGCTGGTCGAGTACGCAAAAAGCCCCCTATATATAAAATGTCAACTTCAACTTTTGATGTTATATAAACATAATTTTCATTAAAAATCGCCTAATATAACGGTATTCTCTCGCAGCTTTAACTACATTCAACTTCCGCTTGTCGCTTATAGCAGACCTGACAGCCCATCAGTATGCCTGTTTCGTGCCAGTAGCGGAAGTTGGAGTGCCAGAGGCTCTCTAAAAGTTGATGGCTAGTTTTGCAGAGATACTTGGGCATCACTTGGATATGATGTTAATACCGCCCGTGATACCCGCAGAGGTGTGGGAGGGTAATAAAGTTTCATACTAAACCAGATATTAGCCCAGATCTTTAAGTATCAAGTTCGACTCAAACCAAAATAAAGATTCATACTGATGCTGGATATCGTATCAGAACCGAGTTAAAACTGAGTAATAATGAATCATACTCAGCTTAACTCGTATGGGGACAACTCCGAGTTCGACCATTAGCTCAAATTAGTAAGTTTCAAATTATAATTTCTATGGGTTAATGATTGCGGAACGCCCTCCTAGCGAACGAAGTGAGCGCTTTGTTAGGCACTTTTCCAGCCGCCCGAGAATCGCTCAAAAACGACGCTGAAACCTGCTTTGATTAAAGCGTCGCGGGCAGCAATTGCGGCTAATTCAAGTTGACTAGAAGGAGGGTTATTCTTAGGCGTCCAAATTAATTCACCCTCTACGAGTTGACGCTCATGTAACGGACAAATCGTCGCGAAAGCAGACTCTGCGACGTTAACGGGGTCTGTTTGGATATAAAAAATCATTGTACGGCAAGCCTGTTTTTTGTACATTTTTGGGGCTGTTGCCGGAGGTCGTTCACTACTTACTTCATCGGCTGTAACCGTAGCCAGTGGCCTTATCGACCACTAAGCGGACTAGATCAGCAAGCGATACTTGCTTAACTCTTTTACGGTTTGCGCCATGCCTTGCCGCAGTAAGGCTTCTAAGTAGTCATCAACTGACATTGGCGGCTTCCTCAGATTGCTACGCTGCATAGTTACTGCCGAGAGTACGAGCGCGCGATTTAAATCGAACAAATCCATCACAAAATCATCAGGATGCAACGCTTCTATATCGAAAGCATCAAGTGCCGGTGCCGGAAAATCTTTAAGATTAAACGTCACTATGATTTCAGCATTGCTACGAACAGCAGCTGCGACGACGTGGCGAT
>NZ_JBXUGO010000039.1:0-12143 GCF_057180565.1 Serratia sp. HNCC26DJ244
ATGGTTAATATTTAATATTCAACTTGTCTCCCTTTGTTACTCTGTAACAATCAGGTCGGACAGTCAGCCACACTCTGAATTAATACAACGAATTATTGTAGTTTTAGGCAAGGAAAAAATTTTTTTAGGCAAGACAATTGGTGGTGGTTCATATAATATTTTTAACGTGATTGAGTACATTAATTATGGTCTTACCCAGTAACTATTTTTGTATATTCCTGTGTCGTTACAAAGATATAAAGACTGCTTATTAATATGGGGGTCATTTTAAAATGCTTACTATTTGATTTTTTTTCATTTTAAAAATTTTCTCTCCGCTGCCCTAGATATAGATGAGATTAAGGGAACTCCCCTAGAAGGATATATTATGACGACAACAGCCTCTTCCGAGCAAAACATGGCGGATAACCTCGCCAAGTTATTTACCCGTCCACATCGCACGGCGATGCCCAAAACACCCGCTGACTATGGCATGGCATTTGAAGAAGTGAGCTTCAAATCTCTAGATGGTCTGAACCTGAGTGCTTGGTTTATACCTGGCCAAGGTAACAAACTGGCCGTGATGAATCACCCATTGTATTGTTCCAAGTACGGTTTTGTGCCAGAGGGTGATGTTGCTCAGTTAGTACCGGTACATGTAGAATTTTTGAATACCGCCAAACAGTTGGTGAACTCTGGTTACAGCGTTTTAACCTACGATTTGCGTAACCACGGTCAAAGTGACGCTTCGGTAGGTGGTTTTGCCAGTATTGGACATCATGAATGGCAAGACGTGGCGGGTGCGATGCTTTATGTGCAGCAGTCCCCAGAACTAGCCAATAAAGATGTGGTGCTTGTCAGCCATTGTATGGGGGCCAATGCTAGTATTCGTGCTATGGCGCTAAAAGCTGAACTGTTTAATCGCGTCAAGGCAATGGTGGCAGTGCAACCAATCCATATGAAGTATATGGCTGAAAAAATCATCGCTATGTATGGTGGAGGGGTGGATGTTGATGTAGTAGATAAGGCTATCCACCGCTTGGCTGGGTTCGGATTAAACGATATGTCACCTTACGCCCACTTGAGCCAATTGAAAGTGCCTGTTCTGTATTCTCAAGTCCGTGAGGACGTACTCACTAGCCCTGAGGATCTTCAATATATTTATGACCATACCCCCACGGAGAAAAAACTGTTATGGATTGAAGGAAAACTCAACCGTTTCGATGGCTATAATTATTTCGGCCAGCAACCCGAAGAGATGCTGGCGTGGTTGAATAAGTTCCTGCCCTAATCTGCAAAAACGTGAGGGATTAGGCCAGCTCATACATTGATATTCAAGTTGCAGTGGTGTTGACTGTTTAGCTGCAGCTTGAATTAATTCCAGCCAATCCGCATTTATTCAGCACAATGCTTTTAGACGCAATAAAGCAATGATGTAAAACGTATCAGCAAGAGTAATGGAGACTCATCGTTTGAACCAGTTAAACCTGCTCAAAGTAATAAAAATTCTTGGAATATTTACTTATAGGAAATCGATAAAAATGACAAAAAATGAGTTCACTGAAATGATTAACGAATCCAAAACCTGCCAAATTAAAGTAGGTGAAAACCATGGGTTTAGAAATATTTGGGTTGTCGTGGTAGATGGAAGATTATTTTGTAGGCAATACTCTTTTAGCCCAAATAGTTGGAGGCAGGCTTTGATTGACAATATCGATCAACCTGCATTTTTAAAAGTAGATGGCACGATAGCCTCTATCCACGGAAAGGTTCCTGAGGATTTAGACTCAATCATGACGAAAGTGAACCAAGCCTATATCGAGAAATACGTGGAGCGCCTCAATTACTACCCGGAAATTGCCAAACAAGCTGCGTATTTAGAAAATCACCAAAATAGTACGGTGGAGATTTTGGTTAAAGAATCTAACGACGTGTAAATCTTTTCAAATGGTGAAAGCTAGCCTACTGCCGGGCATTTGAAACGCTCTAACGATAAACAGGGATCGGAAAACGGAAGCAGGCGCCGGTTTGTTGCTCCACCAAAATAATATCGCTGCCATGCAGTTGCAGAATACGTTTTACAATCATCAACCCCAAACCACCCACATGGCGACGGGCGTTGCTGAGAATGGACGGGCGAATAAACAGGTCCGGCCGTAATTCATGTGGAATGCCGGGGCCACTGTCATTGATCTGCACCATGACTTTGTCATCCTGTAGCCACAGTTTAACTTCGATCAGGCCATTTGCCGGGGTATGGCGGATGGCGTTATCCAGCAAATTGGTCAGCACCCGTTCCATCATACTCAGATCAGCATTGACCAGTGGCAGGCCGGGCTGAATATTGGCCCGTAGCTGTTGATCACGCGCTTCCACCGCCAGCTCAAATTTCTGGAAGACATCTTGCACCAGCTCACTGAAAGAGAAGGGTTCTTTCTGCGGTTTCACTACGCCATATTCCAATCGAGCCAGTTCGAACAACTCCTGTGCCAGATTGCCCACTTTACGGCTCTGAGCCAAGGCAATATCCAGGTAACGTTGCCGATCATTTTCCGTCAGGCTGGCCGCTTTTACCGACAGGGTTTCCAGATAACCGTGTAGCGAGGTGAGTGGGGTACGCAGGTCGTGAGAGATATTGGCGATGAATTCGCGCCGCTGTTGATCCTGCAGTGACAGAGCTTGCCACTGCTCGGTAATACGTAACGCCATACGGCGGAAGGCTTGTTGCAACAGACTCACTTCATCACGGTGGTTATTACGCTTTTCTGCGGGTGTATTGGCATAATTTTGCAGGGCAACGATACCCTCATTATCGAGCAGGCTAACCTGCTGAGTCAGGCGGCGAATAGGGCGGGTAACCCAATGGAAAGCAATACTCCCCGCCAACAACCCGAACAGCACCACTAATCCCATTGACCAGAGTGCCGAGTAAAGGGTGGCGTTGAGCTGCGCGTTATTGGCCAGGGCATCATAGTCCTCCCCCAGCAAAACGACATAGAGGAAACCAGCCACCTCGCCATTCACTTTTAACGGCGCGGCGCTAAACACTTTTCTACTGGTCAGATTACGTGGGTCATCACCATAAACCGGTAGTTTTGCGCCCTCGAGTAACGATTGGATGGGTGTTAAATCGATTTTTTGGCGCTTTATATGCCCTTGTGGGGCGGCATCAGCCACAATATTGCCTTGTTTATCCAGAAGATAAACCTCCACACTGGGGTTCACCGCCATTAGTTGATCGAACAGGGAGCGTATGGATTGATTGTTCCACCCTTCTGAACTTAACAACGGATTGCTGGTGGCGATATGTTGCGCCAGATTGCCCGAAAGTTGTTGAATCACCGCATGACTATATTGCGTGCTGTTGCGCACCTGTAGCAGGCCAGAGAGTGAACAGCAAAGTAACAGTAACAGGGCAAAAACCAGCGTCAGGCGTTGTGTTAGTGTGAGGTTTTTCATCATCTATCCTTGCGGTGACGCCACGAATTTATAGCCTTTGCCCCACACCGTGATAATCAGTTCGGGCTCTGCCGGATTGCGTTCAATTTTGAGTCTTAGGCGGTTGATATGGGTATTAACCGTATGCTCATAGCCTTCATGTTGGTAGCCCCAGACTTGGTTGAGCAGGTTGAGACGAGAAAATACCTTGCCGGGATGGCGGGCAAAAAAGTATAGCAGGTCGAATTCACGCGGTGTCAGCTCTATCTGCTGTTGATTCAGATGAACTTCGCGGGCGATAGGGTCAATAGTCAGCCCGGCACAACGTAATGTTCCTGCCTCCATGCGTAGGTTATGGGTCATTGCTTCTTGGCGGCGGAACAGCGCTTTTACCCGGGCGACCAATTCCAGCATAGAAAATGGCTTGGCCAGATAGTCGTCCGCCCCCAACTCGAGCCCCAATATCCGATGCACTTCACTGGAACGTGCGCTGATGATGATGATCGGGGTATAACGCGTCATATTGCGGGCGCGACGGCAGATCTCCAGGCCATCAATGCCCGGCAGCATCAGGTCAAGGATCAAGGCATCCCAGCCCCCTTGTTCCAGCATCGCCATACCGAGATTACCGTCAGCAGCATGACTGATGTCATAGCCTTCATCGCGCAGATGTAATTGCAAAAGTTCGGCGATATTAGCGTCATCCTCGACAATCAGAATACGTTTTGTTTTTTGCATGCTATATCACCGCTCTTTATTTACCTTATTGCAGTCTACACAACCGCCAGCATCAGAGTGATCACATTTTATTTAACTTTGTGTGAGGCCTTGGGGAACTGATCGCGTTAATACTTGCAGGAGTCGGAGAGCGAAAAGCGGATTTATGGTACTGCCTTGTTATACAAATAAATCAGCCCTTACAGGGGCGGAATTGTAGCCTACCAGGCCAGCGTTCCTTTAATAAACGCTGGCCTATAACAGCTAACTAAACATCATTTTTTGCCGCCAACAAACAGAGCTGGAAGGCGACCTGATAAGAGGCTTCGAAGGATTTCAGCGGTAAAAACTCAAATCTCGAGTGGAAATTATGGGCGCCGGTGAAGAAGTTGGGGGTTAGCAGACCTTTGGCTGATAGCGCGGCACCATCGGTACCACCGCGCATGGCCGTGGGTTTTGGGGTAATGCCCAGGGTTTCCATCGCTTTAAATAACAGGTCAATGGCGCGGCGGTCTTCACCGATGGCATTGCTGATATTGCTATAAATATCTTCAATCTGATAGGTCACTTTTGCCGTGGGATATTGACGGGCAATTTTCTCTGCTACCTCGGCAATCTGCTGTTTGCGGCATTCAAAACTGGCCTTGTCAAAGTCACGAATACTGGCTTGTAGTACCGCTTCACTCTGCCCCGCTTCCATACCATTAAACCAGATATAACCTTCAAGCCCTGCGGTGTGCTCCGGTGTTTGCTGGCGTTCAAAATGACTGATGTAATCGGTCGCCATTAACAGCGGGTTAACCAGTACCCCTTTTGATGACATAGGGTGGGCGGTGACGCCAGTGAAATGGATTTCAGCCGCCGCCGCATTGAAGTTCTCATAAACGATCTCACCCAGCTGGCAGCAGTCGATGGTCCAGGCGAAGTCGACATTAAACCGTTGCTCAATATCCAGTACTTTTGCTCCGCGCAAACCGACTTCTTCATCCGGGACAAACGCCACCACAATATCCCCATGGCGCTGTTCTGCGGTCAGGTTTTCCAGCAAGGTCATCACCACGGTGACCGCCGCTTTATTATCGGCACCGAGCACACTGGTACCGTCACTGAAGATGATCTGCTGATCCTGATAGGCCAGAATTTCCGGGTGTTCTGCCACTCGTAGCCAGATATCTTGCTCCGTATTGAGACAGAGGTCTTCCCCAGTAAAACGCAGAATTTGTGGATAAATATCCGGTGATAACCCGACATCAACGGTATCGATATGGGTGATAAAGCCAACCCGTGGTGCCGAGGGGACATTCCCTTTTTTAACCGCAGTTACCGTTGCCTGCTCGTCAATGACAATCTCCTCCAGCCCCAACTGCGTCAACTCTTTTGCCAGCGCTTGTGCCATGGCGAATTGGCCGGGAGTGGTGGGCAACGTAGTCGCGCTGGCGTTACTTTGGCTGCTGATTGCCAAGTAACGAAAGAAGCGTTGGGTTAATTGACTGGAGAGTGGGGTATTCATAGTGATTCCTTCTTTATTAATATACCCGGCGCCAATAAAGCTACAGGGTTGTTAGCTTTCCTCGCTCACCCCAGTCACTTACTCGTGTAAGCTCCTGGGGCTTCGCTGCGTCGCCGCCTATCTGCAACTTCATTGAACTTGGTTATAAAATCAGTTGGTTGCAAATTAAATTTGATGTTATTTATGTGGGACTGAACTAATAAGAACAGGAAATGGACATGAAAAGCAAACTGACCACACTTGCTCTGGCGATAGCTGCACTTACTGTAAGCTCCACTATCGCAGCGAAGACCCTGGTGTACTGCTCAGAAGGATCTCCGGAAAACTTTAACCCGCAACTCTATACCGCAGGCACCAGTGTTGATGCAAGTGCTGTACCGGTCTATAACCGTTTGGTGGATTTTAAGGTAGGGACGACCGAACTGCAGCCCAGCCTGGCGGAAAGCTGGGACATTAGCGAAGATGGCAAGGTCTACACCTTTCATTTGCGTCAAGGGGTTAAGTTTCAGAGCAATAAATATTTTACGCCACAGCGCGATTTTAATGCAGACGATGTGATCTTCTCGTTTATGCGCCAGAAAGATCCCGCTCACCCATACCATAATGTTTCTAACGGTAACTACTCAAACTTTGAAAGTCTCGAGTTCGGTAAACTGATTACCGCTATCGACAAGGTGGACGATCATACCGTGCGCTTTACCCTGGCCCATGCAGAGGCACCATTTGTGGCTGATCTGGCATGGTACTTCGCCTCAATCCTGTCAGCGGAATATGCTGATGCGATGCTTAAAGCGGGGACGCCAGAGCGAGTCGATATGGACCCAATTGGCACCGGGCCGTTTAAATTGGCGCAATATCAGAAAGATTCGCGCATTCTGTTTACCGCGTTCCCGGAGTATTGGCAGGGTAAAGCGAAAATCGACCGCTTGATATACAGCATTACGCCTGATGCTTCGGTGCGTTATGCCAAACTCGAGAAAAACGAGTGCCAGGTGATGCCATTCCCCAATCCGGCGGACTTACCGCGTATCAAGGAGAATGCCAACATCAACCTGATGAGCAAAGCGGGGCTGAATACCGGTTTCCTGGCGTTCAATACCCAGAAAGCGCCATTGGATAACGTTAAAGTGCGCCAGGCGTTGGCGATGGCGATTAATAAACCGTCGATTATTGAAGCGGTATTCCACGGGACCGGTACGGAGGCAAAAAACCTGTTGCCGCCAGGTATCTGGAGTGCCGACAGTGAGTTGAAGGATTACGATTACAATCCGCAAAGAGCTAAAGAGCTGTTGAAAGAAGCCGGTTTCGCCGATGGAATGACCATCGATTTATGGGCGATGCCGGTACAACGCCCTTATAACCCTAACGCCAAACGTATGGCGGAGATGATCCAGACCGACTGGGCAAAAATTGGCGTGACGACCAAGATCACCACCTACGAGTGGGGTGAATATCTGAAACGGGTAAAAGAGGGGGAACACCAGGCGGCATTGATGGGTTGGACCACCGCCACCGGTGACCCAGATAACTTCTTTGGCCCACTGTTTACCTGCCAGTCAGCCAACAATGGTTCAAACTCGGCCAAGTGGTGTTATGCGCCGTTTGATCAATTGATCGCTAAAGCCAAATCCATCAGCGATCAGCAACAGCGAGCGGTGCTGTATAAAGAAGCACAGCAGATGATGCATGACCAAATGCCTGCTGTGATGATTGCCCACTCGACGATTTTTGAACCGGTGCGTAAAGAAGTCTCTGGTTATGAAATCGATCCCTTTGGCAAACATATCTTTTATCAGGTCGATATAAAGTAATCATATGCCCTCCCCGGCGACCGGCTGGGGGAGGGTTTCTTTAAGGAGCAAATGATGATCGCGGTGATTTTTGAATTGCAGGCAGCAGACGGGCAGCGGGAAAGTTATCTTGAGCTGGCGGCGCAGTTAAAGCCGCTGTTGGCGGAGATTGACGGTTTTATCTCCATTGAACGCTTCCAGAGCTTGAACGACCCAGAAAAGTTGCTATCACTCTCTTTCTGGCGCGATGAAGCTGCGGTAGAGCAGTGGCGTAACCTGGAACAACACCGCCAGGCTCAGGCTTGTGGTCGGCAAACGGTCCTGAAACATTATCGGTTACGGGTAGCCGAGGTGGTTCGTGATTATGGGCTGGAACCCCGAGAACAGGCCCCTGCTGATAGCCGCCATTTTCATGGTTAGACCACCAAGTTATAAACTTACCAACATCGTATTAGTGGCCGCCGATAGTCATCGGGTCAGCTTTCATTCAGGTTGAGCAAATCATCAGCAAAACTTCCCACATCTCGCTGCCGGGTTATGGCATAATGCGCGCCAAATCACATTTTAATGACATGAAGAGCGAGCGCTGTGTTAAGCACTAACAATATTACTATGCAGTTCGGCAGTAAGCCGTTGTTTGAAAACATCTCTATCAAATTTGGTGGCGGTAACCGCTATGGTTTGATTGGGGCGAACGGTTGTGGCAAATCAACATTGATGAAGATTCTCGGTGGCGATTTGCAGCCGACGGCGGGTAACGTGTTTCTTGACCCCAATGAGCGCTTGGGTAAATTGCGCCAGGATCAGTTCGCTTTTGAACAATTCAGCGTACTTGATACCGTCATCATGGGCCATACCGAACTGTGGGCGGTGAAAGAAGAGCGCGATCGTATCTATGCCTTGGCAGAGATGAGCGAAGAAGATGGCTATAAAGTGGCTGATCTGGAAGTAGCCTATGGCGAGATGGACGGTTATACCGCCGAAGCACGCGCTGGCGAACTGTTGCTGGGTGTGGGTATTCCACAGGAACAGCATTATGGCCCGATGAGCGAGATCGCTCCCGGCTTTAAACTGCGTGTTTTGTTAGCACAGGCGTTGTTCTCCAATCCGGAAATTCTGCTGCTCGACGAACCGACCAACAACCTGGATATTGATACCATCCGCTGGTTGGAGCAGGTGCTGAATGAGCGTAACAGCACCATGGTGATCATTTCCCACGACCGCCACTTTCTGAATATGGTGTGTACCCATATGGCGGATCTGGACTACGGTGAATTGCGGGTCTACCCAGGCAACTATGATGAGTATATGACCGCGGCCACTCAATCTCGTGAACGGTTGCTGGCGGATAATGCCAAGAAAAAGGCACAAATCAACGAACTGCAGTCATTTGTCAGCCGTTTTAGTGCCAATGCCTCTAAATCTAAGCAGGCCACCTCCCGTGCCCGTCAGATTGATAAAATCCAACTGGAAGAGGTTAAAGCCTCTAGCCGCCAGAATCCATTTATCCGCTTTGAACAGAATAAGAAACTGTTCCGTAACGCGCTGGAAGTGGAAGGACTGAGCAAAGGCTTCGATAATGGCCCGTTGTTCAAGAAACTCAACCTGATGGTCGAAGTAGGGGAGAAAATAGCCATTCTGGGTGCTAACGGTATTGGTAAATCAACCTTACTGAAAACATTAGTGGGTGATTTAGCCCCAGATCACGGCAGTGTTAAGTGGTCTGAAAATGCCAGTATTGGCTATTACGCTCAGGATCATGAATACGAGTTTGATGAGACGCTGACGGTATTTGAATGGATGAGTCAGTGGAAACAGGAAAACGATGATGAGCAGGCCGTGCGCGGTATATTAGGCCGCCTATTGTTTAGCCAGGATGACATTAAAAAGCGGGTGAAGGTACTGTCCGGTGGTGAGAAGGGGCGGATGTTATTTGGCAAACTAATGATGCACCGCCCGAATATTTTGATTATGGATGAACCTACCAACCACATGGATATGGAGTCCATTGAGTCATTGAACATGGCGCTGGAATTGTATGAAGGCACCTTGATCTTTGTTTCACACGACCGTGAGTTCGTCAGTTCATTGGCCAGCCGTATTCTGGAAATCACGCCAAACAAGGTGATCGATTTTACCGGCAACTATGAAGACTACCTGCGTAGCCAAGGGATTGTCTGATTTGACGGTGACTAACATGGGCCATTATTGATGGCCCATGATTTAATCCTGCCTGGCGACTGTTCAGTCGCCGCTCTATCTGCAGTACCGCTTGAATAAACCAGGGTATAGGGCGTCAGCTATTAGGGCCACATACCGCACATTGTGGATTTTTCGGTAGTTTTATTTCACGAAACTGCATACTTATGGCATCAAACAGCAACAACTTGCCCACCAAGGGTTGACCATAACTTGCTAGCAACTTAATGGCTTCCATGGCTTGCAGGGTACCGATAGTGCCCACCAGTGGCGCCATCACCCCAGCTTCAACACAGGTCAGCGCATTATCGCCAAACAGCCGGCTTAAGCAGTGGTAGCAGGGTTCATCGGGCTGATAGGTAAACACACTAAGTTGCCCTTCCATGCGAATAGCGGCCCCTGAAACCAGCGGTTTACGTTGTGCATGGCAAAGGCGGTTGAGCAGGTCGCGGGTGGGCACGTTATCGGTACAATCCAGCACCACATCGCAAGCGGCAATCTGCGCTGCCATCTGCTGCTCATCCAATTGATGATGGAGTGTATCAATCTGGATATGTGGATTTATTGCGCCGAGTTCGATGCGTGCAGAGTCCACTTTGGCCATACCAATACGTGCATCACGGTGCAAAAGTTGGCGTTGCAGATTGGACAGTGAGACAGTGTCGAAATCAACTAAGGTCAGATGACCGACGCCAGCCGCCGCCAGATAGGGGGCCGCCGCACAACCTAAGCCGCCGAGGCCAACAATCAACACATGGGCGGCTTTTAATTTTTCTTGCCCCTCGAAGTCAAACCCCCGCAGCACAATCTGGCGGTTATAGCGCAGTGTTTCCGCATCAGTTAATTCCGGCAACATGTTCAACTCCTCAGCAGGGCATTAAACGGCTCAATCTCCACCATTTCACCCGCCGCTACAGAGCCACGCTGACGTTCCAGTACGATAAAGCAGTTGCCTTGGCTGTAGGAACTGAAAATATGGGAACCTTGGTGCCCGGTGGTGCTGACTTGCAACTCACCATCGGCATTGCTGCTGAAAATGCCACGTTGGAAATCCAGGCGACCGGGTGATTTTTTCAGTGGGGTTAAGGCGCGAGCTTTCAGGCGTGGTGGCAACTGCCATTCGGTGTGCCCGGCCAGTTTCGCCAGCAAAGGTTGCACCAGTTGGTAGAAGGTCAGGGCGGCAGAAACCGGGTTACCGGGCAGGCCGCAGAACCAGGCATGGTTGAGCTTACCGAAAGCAAACGGCTTACCTGGCTTGATTGCCAGTTTCCAAAAACTGATTTCGCCAAGTTCATCCAGCATTTTTTTGGTGTAGTCCGCTTCACCAACAGAAACGCCGCCACTGCTGATCACTACGTCTGCCTGTTGATCCGCTTCAATAAATGCGGCACGCAAAGCCGCCTGATCATCGCGAATAATACCCAGGTCAATAACGCTGCAACCCAGTTGTTCCAGCATCAGGCGTACCGCAAAACGGTTGGTGTCATAAATTTGCCCGGCTTGTAATGGCTGACCAACCCGCTGCAACTCATCACCGGTAGAGAACAGCGCCACTTTCAGTTTGCGCATCACCTGAAGTTCAGCTATCCCCAGCGAAGCCAGTAATGGCAATTGGGCAGGCCCTAGCTTTACGCCAGCAGGCAGCACATGGGCACCCTGCAGGATATCTTCACCCGCCAGGCGGATATTTTGCCCGGCGACCACTGGCGCATTAAAGCAGACACCCTGGTCGCTCACTTCCGCCTGTTCTTGCATCACCACCGCATCAGCACCGGCGGGAATAGGGGCACCGGTCATAATCCGGATGCAAGTATTAGCTGGCCATTGTTCGGTAAATGGGGCACCGGCAAAGGCTTTACCTGCCAGCGGTAACGCTGTATTTGCGTTTACTTCGTTAACACGTACTGCGTAGCCATCCATCGCCGAGTTAGCGAAGGGGGGCACATCAATGGGTGAAATCACCGGCGTGGCAGTAATACGCCCTGCGGCATTAGTCAGTTCGATGGATTCAGTCTGCTGCAAAGGCATAATCTGCGAGAGCATTTTCTCTAGGGCTTGCTCAAGAGAAATAAGGTCAGAAGTAGTGCAATGATCCATAACAGGGACTCCGTAATCAACGTAGGCGAACTTTCCGGCAAAGTGGCGTTATTATGGCAGATAACGTCGAACGGGAGAATGTACTCTACCCGAGTTCATTCAAGTTGCAGGACGAAACGCATCGCGTTTTGAACAACCCCTGCGTTGGCTCCGCAGGAGCGAGGTCAATCTGGGACGAGTCACGCGGCAAACGATAGGTAAATCGATCAGGAACTTGACGAATCTTCACAACGTCATACGTGCTTTCGAATAATTCCGTGATGGCTGTTTTTCTTATAAAAACAATTAATTAAATACAACCAGATTGATGAGTAAAAACTAACAGATGAAATGATTGTTAAGGAAAGCACGGTAGTTGACGCCATTGAAGGCGCCGAACGGAGACACGAAGCATAGGCAAAAACGCCAGGGAG
>NZ_JBXUGO010000040.1:0-9605 GCF_057180565.1 Serratia sp. HNCC26DJ244
ACCTTTAGCTAAGCAGTGCCAAAAGAATAACCAATCAGGTTACTTACTCAAGGTGAGACCACCGGATGCTTACGATGAAAATGCAAGCATGAGTCAACGTGCCCAAGACTATAATGACTCCGCTTCAGGCGCTCGCTCAAATATCGAAACACAGAAAGGACAAGCTCCAAGTATTGACCGAGTTGATGTAGATGGTAAAAATAAACCAGTGAGATTTGACGGTGTGGATGGGAACGTAATGATAGATAGGAAAATATCTGTTGTTACAACTCAGAAAGCTAAGGATCAAGCACTACGGCAATCAGATGCTTTGAAAAACAATGGGATGACCGGTCGTTGGGAAGTAACCACGCAGGCACAAGCGAATCGTGCACAGAAGATGTTTGATGAGTTAGGAATCAAGAATATAGAGGTGAAAGTTGTTAAAGAATAGCAGTGTTAAACTAGTAAAAATCATAGCTGATCTCGCTATATTCTTAGAATTCACTAGTGAAGATCAACTAGATCCAGATACAGCAGTAGAAATGATGGAGCAAATGGCTTCAGAATTACAATTACTAAACGATGACGACAAGAATGACATTATCCGACTCTTCTCGGAGATATCGCATGAATATACTGGAGACAAACGGGAGTTCATTAAGGAGTTGCCTGAATCTTTTGGTTTAACCTCGTAAAAAGATCCCGGCCAACTGGCCGGGGTTCCTACTTCTAAGCCCTAAACCCTCCCTCTTCCCGCCGCTGCACCCGGATAATCCCCGGTGCGGCGGTGAGTGTGAGTTGTTCAGCGTGGGTAATGCCGGACTCGCTCAGCCAGTCGCCAGCAATCACCAGTTCGCCGTTATCCCGCACCCAGTCCGCCCCCAAATCTTGCCGCTGTTGGCTAACCGCGCACAGTGTGAACCAGGTGGCCACATCGGTGGCGGTGGTGACCCACAATGTGCGGTTCCTTAAGGTCAGTTGCAGCGGGGTGCCGGTGGTAAAACCGAGTGCGGCCAGTGGGTTGCCGGACAACGTTAACTCTGGGATCGGCTCAGGGGTAAAAGTGATGTTCATGCGTTCCCCTCCGTGGTGGTTGCGGTGCGGATAATCAGTTGGCCCTGTTCCGCAATAATGCTCACGGGTTGGCCCTTGTTAAACCCCAGCGCTTCCAGCCATCGGCCCTTGATGGTCACAGTTGCGGTATCGGGTTAGGCCTGCCACCGTTGGGGCGGTAGCCGACAATGCTCTTGCGGGCTTGGGGTGTGGCGGGTTCTGACTTATGATGTTGCTCAGCCATGGTAACTACCTCTGTTAGTTGCTTGTGGTTAGCGGGTTGTCGGTGTTGCTGCACCTTCAACCCGCGCTAAAAATCTTCTTGTTAGCTGCCAGTCTCCTGCTGTTGCGCCTGTGCGATAACCGCATCTAGCATCTCAGCCACTATCTTCTGCCTACCCTTCGGTAACTGGCTGATAATCTCAATCTGTTGTTCCAGTCGTGATGCCGGGCCGCGCTTGCGTGGGGTGCGTTCTGTCTCTTCACCCAATAAACCTTCCAGAGAAACTGAAAGCAGTTTAGCTACAGCAGGCAGTATAGATATCTGTATCCGTCGCCGACCCGCTTCCCAAGTCTGTACCGCTTGTTGTGAAACATTAGACCCAGCTTCGGGGTTGGTGCTGCCAAAACAGGAAAAACGCTTGCCGCGCCATATCCTGAGTATGGAAGAAGTGGAGCAGGTGTTGGCGCTGCCGGATATCAGCACCTTGCAGGGGTTGCGTGACCGGGCGTTGTTAGAGCTGTTGTGGTCAACCGGGATGCGACGCATCGAAGTGGCCGGGCTTGACCAGTATGCGGTTGATACCAGCCGTAAAACAGTGACTATCCGCCAGGGTAAAGGGAAAAAAGACCGGGTTATCCCCCATCGGGGAGCGGGCGTTGAAATGGGTACAGCACTATCAACAATAGGTGCGGCCGCAACTGGTGGTTAATCCCGAGGTTGAGGCACTGTTCGTGGCACTGGATGGTCTGGCGGGGTTAACACCCAATGGCGTTACGGCTGTCACCAAAAGCGATATCGTGGCCTCCGGTGTCAACCGCTGGGGCAGTTGCCACCTGTTCCGCCATGCGATGGCAACCGAGATGCTGGAGAACGGCGCCGATATCCGCTGGATACAAGCCATGCTCGGTCATGCCAGTCTCGAGTCTACACAAATCTATACGCAAGTGAGCATCCGGGCGTTACAGGCAGTTCATGCCTCCACTCACCCCGCAGAGCAGGTTGATGAAAATGAGTAACTCTGAAATACTAATAGTTAATAACTGATAGTAATCTGATGGAGAAAATACTATGCCAACCAGCGTGGCGCTAAGCCCCTACTTCGAGGCGTTCATCCGGGAACAGATAGCAAGTGGACGCTACAACAATACCAGTGAAGTTATCCGTGCCGGACTTCGTGCACTGGAGGAACGGGAACAACAGATGAAACTGGAATTACTACAAAAAGCGGTCAGTGCAGGTATAAACAGCGGTGAAAGCAAAGAAGCGGAACCCGTGTTTAACCGGCTGACACGTAAATACCGCAGTATGGTAGAGGGTAATCAGAGCAAATGAAGCTGAGCCTATCGCCACTGGCGGAGCATGATATCGAAACCATCGGCGACTATATCGCCCGAGATAATCCGTTAAGGGCGGTGAGCTTTACTGATGAGTTATATCAGCAATGCCTACTGATAAGTGAATCACCCGACGTTTACCGCGAGAGGCCAGAACTGGGCCAGAGGATAAGAAGCTGCACTTATGGACGTTACCTTATTGTGTATAGCGTTCATGATGTTGAAGTCAGAATAGAAAGGGTGTTGCACGGAGCCAGAGATATCAGTCTGTTGTTCCCTGGGTCACCGGAAAGTCCGCAAAGCTAGCTGGTTATCTGTGAGTCGGTGGGTGTGGGAAGCCCACGGCAGCAGGCGCGCAATCAAGCTCTTCTTCTCAATCATCACCAACTCACCGTTATCCTGGCCACAATCCGCACCCAATCCGCCCACAAAATCATGGCGGCCTTAGCTCACTACGTACAACGCATGGCAAGCGACCTCACAGTTCTATCCATATTGGCGCCGAAATTCGCGACTTTGCGCACAGATATGGCACAGCCCACTTGAGTAATTGTTATTCAAAAGTTACACATTGGTAACATTTTGAAATATTAAGTTTCTTTTTATAACAAATAACAATAAGTAAGAGGTTCTTCTTGATGTTGAAAAACTGAGCTTTAATCCCCTCAATGGCCTGACCATCAGGCCGCAGTGCTACAGGAGGCCGCATGAATTTATCTGGAAAACGGGTTCTGATCACAGCAGCAGGACAAGGAATTGGTCTAAGCAGCGCCAAACTTTTTGCAGCGGCGGGGGCTAACGTCCTTGCCAGCGATATCCATACCGAACAACTACAAGGCTTGGATGGCATTACACCACTAACACTGGATGTCACCGATACCAGAGCGATTGCCGCAGTGGCAGAAACGGTGGGGACGTTGGATGTATTGTTCAACTGTGCCGGAGTGGTACACAGCGGTTCTATCCTCAACTGCACTGAACAACAATGGCAATTTGCACTCGATCTTAACGTAACCGCGATGTTTCGCATGATCCGCGCTTTCTTGCCCGCTATGTTGGAGCGCCAACAGGGGTCGATTATCAATATGTCGTCTGTGGCTTCCAGCGTGAAGGGGGTGCCTAACCGCTTTGCCTACAGCGCTTCCAAAGCCGCAGTCATTGGCCTAACGCGCTCAGTAGCGGCGGATTATGTTTCCCAAGGGATCCGCTGCAATGCCATTTGCCCAGGCACCGTGGAATCACCTTCTTTGCATCAGCGCATTGCTGAACAAGCTCGTGAACAAGGCAGTAGCATCGAAACGGTTTATCAGTCATTTGTCGAGCGCCAGCCGCTGGGCCGCATTGGCAAAGCCGAAGAGATCGCCAAGTTGGCGTTGTATCTTGCGTCAGACGCCAGTTCCTATACTACTGGCACCGTACAGATTATTGATGGCGGTTGGAGCAACTAAGGCTTAAGGAAAGAGAATAATGAAACTTTTACGTTATGGTGCGGCAGGGCGGGAATGCCCAGGTGTTTATGATAATAACGGCAATATTCGCGACCTTTCGCAGCATATTACCGATGTGGCCGGGTTGGCCCTGTTGCCGGAAAACCTCACTCGTTTGCAGCAACTTGATCTTGCCACCCTACCGTTGGTCGAAGGAAAGCCGCGTCTGGGTGCTTGTGTCGGTAACATTGGCAAATTCATCTGTATTGGACTGAACTATGCCGACCACGCAGAGGAAACCGGTGCAGTGATCCCAACAGAACCCGTCGTTTTCAATAAATGGACCAGTGCCGTGGTTGGGCCAAACGACGATGTACTGATCCCCAGAGACTCAATCAAAACAGACTGGGAAGTGGAACTGGGCGTGGTGATTGGCCTAGGGGGAAGCTATATCAGCGAACAGGATGCCATGCAGCATGTCGCCGGTTATTGCGTAATTAATGACGTGTCTGAACGCGAATTTCAGCTTGAACGCGGCGGCACCTGGGACAAAGGCAAAGGCTGCGATACCTTTGGCCCCATCGGCCCTTGGCTGGTCACTACTGATGAAATTCCTGACCCGCATAGCCTCAACTTATGGCTGGAGGTGGATGGTAAACGCTATCAGAATGGAAATACCAACACCATGATCTTCTCGATCCCGTACATCATCAGCTACCTGAGCCGTTTTATGAGCCTGCAACCCGGGGATGTGATTTCCACAGGCACACCTCCAGGAGTGGGGATGGGGCAAAAACCCTATCCAATCTACCTGAAACCCAATCAAACGATGCGCCTGGGAATAGATGGCTTGGGTGAACAGTGCCAAAGAACGGTAGGTTACCCGGTTAAACGCTCAAACAATCTGTAAAAGGCAAAGTCGTAAACTTCGCCAAGCACATAGCTCGTTTTCTAGCGACACTCTCACCTTCCCAGAGAGAAAACACAACCCGTGAACATGCAACTTTAAATATGAGAAATATAAAATAAACAACAGAAACCCTGGAGCGTTACGATGAAAAAATTAGTTGTACTGGATGGGCACCATTATCCTGAAGGGGAATTTGATAAAATTAAAGAACTCTGTTCCAGCAATGGAATAGCCTTCGATGTTCTTGACTGTGTCACCCCTGAAGATGCAATTCAAACAGCACAGGATGCCGATGCGGCAATCTGTATTTATCTCCCTATGGATGATGATTTACTCAAGAATTTACCGAATTTACGCATGGTGGTTCGAAGTGGTATTGGTGTTGATAATCTCGACTTACCAGCATTTACTAAAAATAGAGTCCTTGCCTGCAACGTGCCGGACTATGGCGTGGAAGAAGTTGCAATCCATGCGCTCAGTTTACTTCTTGCACTGGAGCGGAAAATAGTTCTGTACAATAATAGCGTACACAGCGGAGAGTGGAATGAGGACACAGGTTATGCAATGCGGCGAGTCAGTCAGCGAACTGTTGGCCTCCTTGGTTTCGGGCGTATTGCTCGTAAATTATCTTGTTTTTTAACGCCATTGGGCTATTCGCAAATTGCTTTCGATCCTCACCTTCCCTCTCATTTTTTTACTTCAGCAGGGGTTGAGAGTGTTAGCTTAGATTTTCTGCTTCAGCACTCCGATATTCTTGTTGTTATGGCACCATTGAATGAAGAAACCCATCATATCATCAATGATGAAACCCTGGTCAAAGCTAAAGATGGCCTTTTTATTATTAATACAGCACGTGGGGCTTTGGTAGATACTCATGCCATCATTCGAGCGTTAGATTCAGGTAAAATAAAAGCTATTGGCTTTGATGTCTTAGAAGAGGAACCACCTAAAGGCCTGTGCCAAGAACTTATAGGTAGGCCAAATGTGATTGTGACCCCACATATAGGATATAGGTCATTAGAGTCCTTCGAGGCCTTAAAAAGAATGGCGGCAGAAACGGCAATTTCTTTTTTAAACGGTGGGGATGCCTACAATGTAGTCAACAAAGAAATTATCGGTCAATCTCGATAAATAGCAATCATTAAGCAATAAAGCTCAATAGAACCACTATTTCTTCAGTAAAACACATGCACTATAAATTTATAGGTGATGTTTATTAATTAAAATCATTTTTCATTTTATAGATTGTGTGAAATTTAAACACCATCAATAGTGAACTATTGAGCAGCTAGTTATAAAGCTTTAAAGCGAATCGATAAAAAAGGAGCCCGCCATGCCTCTGGTTATATTGCTTTCCGGTGTAATATTACTGTTCACTTTAATTATTGCATTTAAGCTGAATGGTTTTCTTGCTTTAATGCTCACAGCTATCTTTGTTGGGCTTATGCAGGGCATGGAGCCGTTAAGCATTGTTAAATCAATAGAGCATGGCCTTGGGAGCACCTTTGGACATATCGGCATCATTGTTGTTCTCGGCGCTATATTTGGCACGCTCATCGCTGAAGGAGGAGGAGCCCAAAGTATAGCCTCCAATCTGCTCAGAGTATTCGGTCAAAAATATGTCACTTGGGCAATTTGCCTTGCTTCATTTATTCTTGGTGTCATTTTATTCTGGGAAGTGAGCTTCGTTTTGATTATTCCCATTGTTTACACCATCGCTATAGAAGCGCGAGTCAAGTTACTGAAGGTCGGGCTGCCATTTTTAATGGCAATTACATTGACACATTGTTTCCTTCCCCCACATCCCGGGCCGGTTGCAGTTGCCTCCGTGCTCAATCAGGCTAATATTGGTATTATATTGATATATGGGTTAATAATATCCATACCCGGCGCGTTAATATTCGGGTTATCCATGCCAAAACTTTACTCAAAATGGGATATCGATATCCCCGAAAATCTTATTGCCAAAAAAAGCTTTAATGATGAAGATCTTCCCAGCTTATCACTCAGTCTGCTTACGGCATTTTTCCCAGTCGCCCTTATTTTAATTAGTGTTATTTGTGAATTTATGTTGGCGAACGACTCCAGCATTAAAATAATCTTAACATTTATCGGTAACCCAGACATTGCCTTGTTAATCTCTGTTTTTATTGCCTTATACGTTTTTGGTCTGCGTGGTGGGCGAAGAAAGATGCAAGATTTAATGAAAAGTGTCGAGTCTTCCATCATCAGCATGGGGGCCTTGCTTTTTGTATTCGGCGGAGGTGGTGCATTCAAGCAAGTCATACTGGATAGCGGTATGGCGGATTATATTGCCGATATCACCAGAACATGGGATATATCTCCCCTCCTCCTTGCCTGGCTGATAACCTGTAGCATCAGATTATGTGTTGGCTCCGCAACCGTGACCGTACTCACCGCATCAGCCATTATATTACCCATATTAAACTCTACCGGTGCTAATGCTGAGCTGATGGTATTGGCAATATGTACCGCATCCGTATTTGGAGGACCACCTAATGATGTCGCCTTTTGGTTTATTAAAGAATACTTTAATCTTTCGATAATCCAAACCGTGAAAGTGTGGTGTGTACAGGCAACATTACTGGCATTGTATGGCCTTATCGGGGTTATTGTCTTAAATACCGTGATCGGCATAATTTGATATATACAAAATAATTCGAGTTGCTTGTAGGCGGCCAGCGATGGAATCCTTAAATAGCTGCCCCTAATACTGCGACACCTTTGCCTGACCGTGCTTCCTGCCAGGGAATGGACTTACCGTTTTCATAAAGATTTAGTCATTGCCACATCGAAGCCATCGGCGACGATATCGCCGTTAAGAGAGTGACAGCCCCAAAAATAACTCGCATAATGACAACACGAATGACACCACACGGTGGGATGATAATGAGTACAGTCCACTTCAGAATCGATGAAGAGACCAAACGCTTGGCGATGCAAGCAGCGGAAAGACAGAGAACGACTCTGACAGAGGTGATGCGCCAGCGAGCAGAAGAACTGGCCGAGGAAGAGCGTCGTTATCAAAACAGTGAACATGATGGCTGGTTGGAGCAGCAAATAATAGAAGCGTTCAGCCGCTATGATGGCGGTGAAGGCGATTTTATCAGCAACGACGAAATGAATAGCCACATGAATGAGCTGAAAATGCAGGCAGCGCGGGGCAAACTGTGACATCAGTTGTTCAGTGGGAAAAACAGGCACAGGCAGACCGCGAGACTATCTTCCGTTACCTGTGCCAAGAAGCGGGTCTATCCATAGCCAGCGCCACAGATGACAAGTTCGTCGGCATGGCGAATATCCTTCAGGATAATCCGTTGGCAGGGGTAAAAGCAGGAAATACTGAGAAACAGCGCAAACTGGTGGTTCCACGCTTCCCGTTTATTATCGTCTATGTCGTTGAAGGGAGTGTTGTTTGATCTTACCCAGCAATAGTGGACACGGCATTAAGTGAGTAAACTCTTAACCCAGAGGTGACTCATGACTAAAACATCAACAACGAAAAACAAGCCCCGTAAACAACATACGCCCGCCTTTCGTGACGAAGCACTTAAGCTCGCCCAACGTATTGGGGTGGCCGCCGCTGCGCGAGAACTCGGTCTGTATGAATCGCAAATCTACGCTTGGCGTACTAAGCAACAGCAAAACCTATCTGCTTCTGAGCGTGAACAGACTCTTGCTACTGAAAATGCCCGCTTAAAGCGCCAATTAGCCGAACGTGATGAAGAGTTGGCTATTCTCCAAAAGGCTGCGACATACTTCGCGAAGCGCCTGAAATGAAGTATGTCTTTATCGAAAAACATCAGGCTGAGTTCAGCATCAAAGCCATGTGTCGGGTGCTCCGTGTCGCCCGCAGTGGCTGGTATGCCTGGCGTCTACGTCATCATCAGATAACCCCGCGTCAGCAGTTCCGTCTTGTCTGCGATGAGGCCGTTGGAAAGGCATTCAGTGACGCAAAACAGCGGTATGGTGCGCCACGTCTTTCTGATGAGCTTCCAGCGTACAACGTCAAAACCATCGCCGCTAGCCTACGTCGTCAGGGGCTGCGCGCAAAGGCCTCGCGCCGGTTCAGGCCGGTCAGTTACCGTGAGCATGGTTTGCCGGTGTCAGAAAACCTGTTGAAACAAGACTTTACCGCCTGTGGGCCGAATCAGAAATGGGCGGGTGACATTACCTACTTGCGTACAGATGAAGGCTGGCTTTACCTGGCGGTAGTGATTGACCTGTGGTCGCGAGCCGTCATCGGCTGGTCGATGTCCTCGCGGATGACGGCACAACTGGCGTGCGATGCGTTGCAAATGGCGTTGTGGCGGCGTAAACGCCCGGAAAATGTCATTGTTCATACAGACAGAGGCAGCCAGTACTGTTCAGCGGATTACCAGGCCTTACTGAAACGCCATAATCTGCGTGGCAGTATGAGCGCAAAAGGCTGTTGTTACGACAATGCCTGTGTTGAAAGCTTCTTCCACTCACTAAAAGTGGAGTGTATCCACGGCGAGCACTTTGCCAGCCGGGAAATAATGCGAACAACCGTGTTTAATTATATCGAGTGCGATTACAATCGCTGGCGTCGCCACAGTGCCTGTGGTGGTCTTAGCCCGGAACAATTTGAAAACCAAAACCTCGCTTAGCCGTGTGTCCATTGTTCGTGGGTA
>NZ_JBXUGO010000041.1:0-8860 GCF_057180565.1 Serratia sp. HNCC26DJ244
TGCGCCACCGGCCTGCGGGCCACGGATTTGCACACACCAGCCGTTATTGATAAAACTGCGCACCATGTTGGCAGCAAAGGCAAACGAGGCATTGGTCCACAGATAACGGTCATGGTCCGGCCCTTTGACCTCTTCCACGTAGTTGAAGCTGCGTACCGGCACGGTATCCGGGCCATACGGCAGGCGGCCCAGCACACGCGGCATCACCAGACCAATGTAGCGGGAGTCATCGGTCTCGCGGAAGGATTTCCACTTGATGTACTCGGCACGGTCAAAGTAGTTGCCAATGTCTTTGATGGCGGCAACATCGGCCATATTGTCTTTCAAGAAAAATTTGGGGCCGGCTGAACCGATAAACGGCATATGGGCAGCGGCAGAGACTTTTGATATATTACGCAGCAGCGCCACATCTTGTGCCGAGGCATCGAATTCATAAGAAGAAATCAGTGCGGCAATCGGCTCGCCACCAGGCGTATCGTATTCATCGATATACGTGTGTTTGTACAGCCCGGTCTGGATAATCTCCGGTGCATCTTCAAAATCCTGACGCAAATCTTCTTTCGACAAGTCCAGCAGTTCAATACGCACGTTCTGGCGGAAATCGGTCTTGTCCACCAGGGATTTGACGCCACGCCACAAAGATTCTACCGCCTGAAACTCTTCATGATGCAGCACTGCATCCAGTTGGCGGCTGATCTGAAAGTCCAGTTCGGCGATATGGTGGTCAATCAGGGTTTTATCCAGTTTTTCCACTTTGGTGCCGGCCAGGCGCAAACGCTCGAGGAACACCTGTACCCCGGCGGTCAAACGTTCATCGGCAGTGGCATCAGACATCGCCTGGGCATCCTGCCAGCTGTCCAGCGCACTGAGGTGAGAAACCGGGCTCAGGTTGATTTTTTCAAACAGGGAGGCATAAACACCGCCGGCCGCCGGGCGCTCTAATACCACGCTTTCACCCGCGGTCGCATTTTCATGTTTTACAGTCATTAGCATTATCTCGTGTTAATCCATTAAAATCCGGTCGCCGGTTAAGCCTGTTGAGGCGCCAGGGCAGACAGTTCAGAACGCAGTTCATTGCTCAGGGCAGGGTCACGCAGGATCTTTTCCAGCTCTTTACGGAAGGCCTGGTTATCCAGCAGGTTGGATTTGAGGTCACGCAGCAGACTGCGCATCGCCAGCATGGCTTTCAGTTGCGGGATTTGACGAGCAACCTGTTCGGGGGTAAAGTCTTTCATGTTCTGGAAGGTCAGGCGGATATTTTCTTCACTGCCATCCCCCGCCAAGGTATTTTCCACCGCAATATTGACAGAAGGTGAAAAATCCTGTAATACCGAATTAAAATTATTTTTATTTATGTTTACCTTCTCACGCTCAGACAACGAGGCCATCTCTTGACCATGACTAAAGTCACCCGCCACCAACAATTTTAACGGTATTTCGGTTTTCTTTTGTGTGCCACCCGTATGCAGTGCTAATTTCAGATTAATCCTAGCTTTAGGAATTTCACTTTGGAAGGAATTTGACATTGCTAACCCTATTCAATGAAGATAATGAATAGCGGTCTGCCTCGGGAAATAAACCGGTATGGCCCCCTTGCCAAACAACCACTTCCTTTTGCATCACCGGATGCAGACAACAACAGGGTCACCAACCAACATATTCATATTACAGGATAAGGGCAGAGCGCTGTGTATCATAAGTTTTTCTGAGACTGAAAAATGGTCAGATAAAAACCTATGGCGACCACCATAGAAGCATTAAGGAAATTAATAAACAAGATAAGTGTAAGTAAATGTTTCAACCCCCGCCAGGGCGCATTATACCTCACCTCAATGATTTATAAGATTTTTCTTAATATCACTCCCAAGGGACTTCCAGCGTATGCTTCCGGTTAACTGCTGGTTACGGTACACCCAATAGCAAACTGGCTGCCTAAAAAGGCAGCCAGTAGATTCAACCACACATCACCATCAGAACGAGTATTTCACCCCAAGCATCGCTGCTTTTTCATCATAACCATTCTGACCAATCTGCTGAGACAAACTCCCCCAAGCACTGAGATTCTCAGTCACCTTGCCATCAATGCCGACTTTCACCTCAACCACATTACGACTACCAGTCTGCTCAATACCGAATCCATCAGACATAACCCCAGGTTGGCTGCCATTATGGATCCAGTTAACATTCAGATAAGTCGTAAGGATGCGTGATTTGTCTTTGCCGATAAAGGTATCGTTAGACAGTTTCAATCCCACACGCGTTTGCAGATTGTTATTACCGTCCTGCTCTACCTTCACTCCGCCATTGTTCACATCATCCATCGAGGTCGAATTGAGGGTCACCTGTGCTTGTGGTGTCAGATAAGTGTGATTCCGCTCACCTTGATAAATTGGAATTGGATAACCGCCTTCTAACGAAGTACTTACCCCATTCAAATGGTAGGTGCCGCTGTCATAAGAGTTGCTACTGACCGAGGCATTAAACCATTCGTACTGCAGCCAGCCGTGGACATAAGGGCTATGACGGTCAGTTGCCCGTGCATACCAGGTACCGTAGACCCCAACAGTATAACCGGTCAAACTGTTATCAGACTGGTAGCTGGTTTCCCGCGAATCGGTGGTACCCGTAGAGCGACCATAACCCGCCATGACACCCAGCGCGAAGCGATCCTGATCGGTAAACTGCGTCTCCCAGACTTCTCCACCCAATTGCACCACATAGCGATCACTTGAGTTGGAAAGCTGTCCAGAGGAGTCCTCAAACTCATTACGCGAACCCACCTGACGTAACCACAAGCTAGAGCGGGTACCCGCGCCATTCAGCTCGTTTGCATCCCGTGCATCAGATGAATGCAGGTCTTCCAACCGAGTGTTGAACAGCGTATTGGCAGCAGCGAGGTTAGCAATAAAACCACCTGCTTCAGGGTTATAAGTGATCTCTTTGTCCTGGTAATTGGAGCGCAGATACCAACTACCGTCTGCAGGATTACCCGGCGTCCCTTGATACAAGAAGTATTCCAACAGACCAGCCTGAGCACGACCATTTAAGGTAAAGTTGCCGTTGGACGCACCGCCAACATTAATGATCTGAATACCATTGATATTCTTCTCACCATTACCGCCAATATTGGTCACCGATACCGTACTGGCGCCCGAGGTATTACCGGTAATCACCAATCTATCGGTTGCCGCATTGTCGCCTGCCAGAACCGTATTGAAAGCAATGTTACCGCCATTACCCACATAATCGCCGTTGATAATAAAGTCACTGAAGTTGCCGCCCGTCGCTGCACGGCCAATCACCATATTCCCAGCGTTGCTAACATTACCGATGACCTGCCCATCACCACCGAAGGTGCCGTTGGCCTGTACCGTCACATCACTGGTCAAGGTTGCTGTTTGAGCTGAAGCGGTAGCGACTGGCGAAGCAAAGGTTGTTGGTGTCACCACGTTAACCGGTGCAGAACCCACCAATAGCGTACCGGATTGTACCGTGGTCATACCGGCACTGACTAGGCTATTGCCAATCAGTACCATACCGCTACCCTGTTTGATCAGGCTGCCAGTACCACTGATTGGCGTGGTGAGATCCCAGTAACTCGCGGTATTAAGTACCACACTGCCTGAGTTGAGAACCGATGCGCTACCGAAGTTTTCACCCCCCATCGCTGTCAGGGTAGTGCCAGCCTGGGTGGTAAAGGTCCCCGAATAATCAAGGTTGTTGCCACTCAGTATGACATTGGCACCATCACTTAACAGCGTGCTACCACTGCCTTGTAGCACGTTGACCAGTGTCGCGCTTTGCAACCCGCCAGCACTACCATCAAGGTGCAGTGCTCCATCGACCACAATAGCACCGGTTCCGAGTCCTTTCGCCTGAGTCAGAGCAGCGGTTGCTGCACTGCTGATGGTGGTGATGCCACTAAATCTGGTATTGTTGCTATTCACTGCCAACGTACTGTCGGTTAAGACCAGATTACCAGCCCCCGTCAGAGCCCCATCTACCGTACCACCGCGACTGACGGTTAAATTACCACCATTCAGGTTCAAGGTACTGGCGGTATCACTGTTTAAAGCCCCGATAGTCTGAGTATGTCCATTGATATCGACGGCAGCTCCGCTGCTAATCACCAGATCCGAGGTTCTCCCTAACGCGGTATCCGCATCCAACTGCAAGGTTCCGGAACGCACTAACGTTTTACCAGTGTAATTGTTAGTGGTGCCTGAGATGGTAATGATTGCTCCAGCATCAGCTTCACTAATCGCCAAGTCCCCTGCGCCAGTCACCTGTGCAAAGAGATCGTTGGCGAGCGTTCCATTATCTGTGGCACTGGCTATAAGCTCCAGCGCATCGCTGCCAGTCAACAGAAGCTCCATGCTCTTCAGGCTATAGTTGACGTAAAGCCCATCCAATTGGCCTCCCGTCGTCAGGCCAAAGTCGAAGGTACCCATCGCCGCGATGAGGTCACTGTTCGGATTGGTTAGCGGTTCAAGGTATTGTTGCGTGATCGGCACATCATTCTCATCGGTCAGAGTCAGTTCACGACCACTGCCAGTGGCTGCGCCTTTGATCAAATCAACCACAATGTAACCGGTATCCAGCTCCAGAATACTCAACCCATCCAGGCTTGGGGAAACATCAGGCGGCAGATTAACACTCACCGTACCACCACCCGTCGTATTGATACTGTTGGCCTCAATTGTCCCGGCAGAATAGAGTATCCCACTGTTATCAATGATATTATTGAAGATCAACGTACCGCCATTCATCGTCAGCGCACCGATCCGCTGCACCCCATCACCCACAGAAGTACGGCTGTTGGTTTCCAGGTTCAGAGTGGTATTGGTATTACTATCGGTATTATCACCGGACAAATTGAACTGGGTATTTTGCAGATTGACCTGTCCGGTAAATCCGTTACCCACATTACTACCAAAGCTGAACACATTATTATTGGTACTGATGTTGAGTACACCGGCACCCAATAACTGGTTATTAAAGCTGAAGTCACCATCGTTATTGATATTCAGCGTATCAACAGCAGCAACAACATCCACGGTGGCTAATGGATTGAACCAATCGGCAGTGGTCAGATTCAGCACTGAGCCGCCGTTGATACTCACCGTTCCGACAAATGCCGAGGCATTATTGCCATTCAACGTAACATTACTGGCGTTTGACAGCGCCCAGATCCCAGCCCCGCTAATCACATTACTTAGCGTCCCGGTCAGTTGTGAGAACTGCAGTTGGCTACCGCTATCAATGTTGACTGAGCCCGCTCCCAGATTCTGGTTTTGGCTAACGCTTAAGATACTATTGCCGGCAATGCCAAACTGACCACCAAATCCACTGTTGTTAGCAGACAGTGACATGTTGGCTTGGTTATTCACGGTAATTGTAGAATCAGGTGCGCCAGTCAAGGTATTGGCCACATCGCCACTCAAGCCATTGAATATCAGTTGCGAGGTCGCATCGTTCAGATTGACAGTGGCAGCGGAAGTCCCCAGGTTATTGGCGGCACTGACGGTTAACGCTCCCCCGGTATTGATATCGTGGGTACCACTAAAGCTATTGCTACCACTCAGTGTCACTGCCGCATCAGTATTGATGATACCGTTACCACTGAGCACGTTAGACAGCGTATCGGCGGCATCCAGGTTCAAGGTGCCCAACACATTCACCGCACTGCTACCCAAGGCATTGACAGCGGTCAAGGTGACGATTGCCGGCGCTGCTATCAGGGTATTGGTCGCGGTTGTCAGGCCACTGTTGGCGGCACTGAGGATCAAGGTACCGCCGTTAACGTTCAACGCCCCCGCACCGGTCAGGCCACCCACCGCAGTGGAGGTGCCTCCCCCGTTCAGGTTCAGCGTACCGCCGGTGATATCAATCACCCCGTTGTTAGTCAACAACCCGCTATTGGTCAGGATACCGGTACCGACGTTGACCGTACCCTGGTTATCCAACGCTTTCACCGTTTGGTTAAACGAGTTGCCATTAAACGTGCCGGTACTTGCAACCCTCAGCAACAAGGTTTCACCGAATCCATTGTTGCTCCCCAGTTGTACGGTACCACCCTGTACTGTGGTACTGCCCTGGTAGAGGTTGTTGCTATTGGTTACCGTCAATCCACCATTGGTGGCATCAAATACGATGCCACCACCCCCGGTCAACAGGGCCGTCAAGACTCTGTTGGAGCCAGCGCCAGCATCAGTGGCAATAATCAGCGCACCGCCGTTGCTAGTATCTGTCAGTAGGTTAATGGCACTCAGACCATAATTCAGATACAGGCCATTGGCATTGCTGCTGTTGAGGTTAGAAAGTTGGTAATTGTAGGTTGCATCGGCAACATGGTTACCACTCTGGTTAATCTGTGAAACAATGCCCGCTGGTGTCACCGCCTGGCCGTCAATATTCAGTATCAGTTGATCAGCCCCACTGGCATTGGTGGCAGTGATGAGCGTCATCGCCGTGGTACCCCGATTCTGATCGAGGATCGACAGATTTGGATCTACCACAGGCAGGTCATTGCTCCAGCTACCTCCGGTTATGACATCGATGATGCCGCCGTTAGCGGTGGTAGTCAAATTATTGGTGTCGATAGTACTCTGCGCAATTGACAACGGGGCTCCACCGGTAAATTTCAGCGTACCGCCGTCCATCACCAGATCCCGCACCGTTTCAGTACTTGCCGTTCCGGTACCCACCGTCGTGACACTGCCAGTGGCTAACGTCAGGCCGGCATTCTCCAGCGTTGCGGTATTGGTCCCCGCCAGTGAGAAGGTAGTGTCATTCAGCGTCACATTGCCGGCAAAGGCATTGCCTACCCCGGTGTCGAAGTTGAAGGCATTCCCCCCGGTAGAGACATTAACCTGCCCAGCCCCGGTCAGGGTGTTGTTTAAGGTAAAGTCACCCACATTGGTGATATTCAAGGTGCTGGTGGCACCATTAACATTCAGCACCGTATCCGCATTCAACCCGGTAGCGCTGTTGATGGTCAATGCTGAGTTGGTATTGATATTCAGCAAGCCACTAAAGCCAGAGGCATTGCTATTCCCCCTCAGGTCGATATTGCTGTTGTTCAGCACCCAGCTCCCTGCACCATCGATAACATTACCCAGCGAGGTCAAGGTGCCGCCTTCAAAGGCGTTAAAGTTAAGGGTACTGCCATCAGCGATACTGACACTGCCATCACCCAGGTTGGCATTCTGCGACACACTCAGCGTGCTATTACCCACCAAATCAAACAGGCCATCAAAACCGGTGTTGCTACCGGTCAGCGTGGTGTTTGCAGTATTCGTCAGTTGTACCGTCGAGGCCGCATCACCGCTCAAGGTGTTAGCCAGCGTACCGCTGACCCCATCGAGTATCAGTTCAGCACCAGCGGCTGTCAGGTCAACACTGGCATCCGACGTGCCCAGGTTATTGATATCGGTAATGGTTAATACACCACCGGCATTGATATTGTGCTGACCGGTGAAATTATTGGTCCCCTCTAAGGTCACTGCCGCATTGGTATTAACGGTGCCGTCACCACTGAGAATGTTGGCCAACGTATCAGCGGCATTCAGGTTCAGGGAGCCCAACACATTCACCGCACTGCTACCCAAGGCATCGGCCGCAGTCAAATTGACGATTGCCAGCGCTGCTATCAGGGTATTGGTCGCGGTTGTCAAGCCACTGTTGGCAACGCTCAGGGTCAAGGTACCGCCGTTGACGTTCAAGGCTCCCGCACCGGTCAGGCCACCCACCGCCGTGGAGGTGCCTCCCCCGTTCAGGTTCAGCGTACCGCCGGTGATATCAATCACCCCGGTGTTAGTCAACAACCCGCTATTGGTCAAGATACCGGTACCGACGTTGACCGTACCCTGGTTATCCAGCGCTTTTACCGTTTGGTTAAACGAGTTGCCATTAAACGTGCCGGTACTTGCAACCCTCAGCAACAAGGTTTCACCGAAACCATTGTTGCTCCCCAGTTGTACGGTACCACCCTGTACTGTGGTACTGCCCTGGTAGAGGTTGTTGCTATTGGTTACCGTCAACGCACCCGAACCCAAGGTAGCATCAAAAACGATGCCACCATTCCCGGTCAACAGGGCTGTCAACTCTCTGCTGGAGCCTGGGTTGGCACCAGTGGCAATAATCAACGCATCAGCATCGTCCAACAGCAGGTTAATGGCACTCAGACCATAGTTGAGATACAGGCCATTGGCACTACCGCTAGTGTTGGACAAGGCGTAATTGTAGGTCGCATCAGCCACATGGACACTGTTCTGATTAATCTCGGAAACAATGCCCGCTGGCGTCACCGCCTGGCCGTCAATATTCAGTGTCAGTTGAGCAGCCCCACTGGCATTGCTGGCAGTGATGAGCGTCATTGCCGTGGTACCCAGGTTCTGATCGAGGATCGACAGATTAGGATCTACCACTGGCAGGTCATTGCTCCAGCTACCTCCGGTGATTACGTCGATAATGCCGCCGTTAGCGCCGGTAGTCAGATTATTGGTGTCGATAGTACTCTGCGCAATTGACAACGGGGCTCCACCGGTAAATTTCAGCGTACCGCCATCCATCACCAGATCCCGCACCGTTTCAGTACTTGCCGTTCCGGTACCCACCGTCGTGACACTGCCGGTGGCTAACGTTAGCCCAGCATTCTCCAGCGTTGCGGTATTGGTTCCCGCCAGTGAGAAGGTAGTGTCATTCAGCGTCACATTGCCGGCAAAGGCGCTGCCTACCCCAGTGTCGAAGTTGAAGGCATTCCCCCCGGTAGTGACATTAACCTGCCCAGCCCCGATCAGGGTATTGTTCAGCGTAAAGGCACCGGCGTTGGTGATATTCAAGGTACTGCTCGCGGTAT
>NZ_JBXUGO010000042.1:0-8570 GCF_057180565.1 Serratia sp. HNCC26DJ244
TTTACCCCGTTGCCATTGGCATCGTTCAGGGTCAGGGTCAGGGTCGAGGTCTGGGTGCCGTTAGCCACAATACTCGGCGGGCTGACTGCCAGCACAGACTTACTGGTGCTCAGGTTGCTGCTGTCCGCTGTCAGCGTCACGCTGGCAGGGTTGACCGCAAAAGCCTTGCCCCCCACCGTCACCGTAATCGCCGCAGTGCCCGCGGTAATGCCGCTTAGCGTTGCGGTATAGGTGCCGTCGCCGTTATCGGTCACCGTGCCCACTTTGCTGTTGGTCAAGTCAGGGACAAACTCCACCGTCTGACCACTCACCCCGTTGCCATTGGCATCGTTCAGGGTCAGGGTCAGCGTCGAGGTCTGGGTGCCGTTAGCCACAATGCTGGCATCACTCACCGCCAGCGCTGACTTGCTGGTGCTCAGGTTGCTGCTGTCCGCCGTTAACGTTACGCTGGCCGCATTGACCGCTAAGGCCGAACCCCCTACTTTGACGGTAATATCAGCCTTACCGGCGGTGGTCCCCGTCAACAGCGCAGTGTAAGTGCCATCCTGGTGATCAATGGGGGTACCAATCTGGCTATTGGTCAAGCTGCTGATAAAAGTAACATTCTGGCCTACCACTGAGTTACCGTTGGCATCCTTGAGGTTGAGCGTCAGGGTCGATGCACTGTTGTTATCCGCCACGATAGTGGACGGGCTCGCAACCAGCGTCGAGTTGCTGGCACTAATCGCTCCAGTTTTTAATTTAATACTGGTGCTGAGATCACTCAGGATGGTACCACCGACAGTAACCGTGATATTCGCCTGCCCCACCACCATACCTGCGGTCAATGTGGCACTGTAGACCCCGTTGCCAATCTCGCTCACCGCACTGAGAGTACCCAGTGTCGTGGCAAAGTTGACCGTCTGGCCGTAAGCAAGATTGTTGTTAGCATCACGCAGCGTTAAGGTCACAACCGAAGTGGCGCTGCCATTAGCTTCAATCGTCGAGGGACTGGCTACCAAACTCGAGGTGGATGCCCTCAGGTTATTGATATCAGCAGTCAGCATCACCTTGGCTGGGGCTATAGCTATCTCAATCCCACCGACACTGGCCGTGATATTGGCCTGCCCGGCCGCCGTACCCGCCATCAAGCTCGCACTGTACACGCCTCGGCTGGTCTCAGTGACCGCACCAACGGTACCCAGCGTTGAAGAAAAGGTCACAACCTGACCACTTACTGGATTATTGTTACCATCCCGCAACGTTAAGGTTACCTGCGAGGTATCGCTACCGTTGGCGAGCATATGAGTCTGGTCAGCTATCAAAGTCGATAACTGAGTATTGAAACTGGGTGGCATCACCTTTATCAGTACAGTCGCGTGGTTAGAGGCATTACCTTGCGTATCGTAGGCAACGGCGCCAAAAAGGTAACTATGTTCAGTCTGGTCATTAGGCAGGGTGATGGCTAATGTCTGGGTAGCTGTTTGTTGTATCTTTGCCCCTGCTGCTATCAGTGCCCCACTGTCCCAGTCAATATGCGCCAAACCATATTTAGCGGTAACCTGTGCGCTTAGCATCAGCGTTGAACCGGCATCAGCGACCAATTCTTCTGGCATGGACAGATGGATCACTTCCTGCTTCTGATAGTCCAGCACAATATCATTATTACGCTCAACCAGGTCAAGGCGGCTACCTGCCAGTGTCCGGCTAGTGCCTACGGCTGACGGATCAATATGGGAACGCCAGTTCTCTCCTAGATGATAATTAAACTGCAAGCTGATGCTGTCATCTGAATTCCCACTGCTCCCCATGCGATGTTCCGCCCCCACAGTGAGCAACGGGATAGGGGTATAATCGATACCTGCAGTCACTGCATAGGGATCTTTCTGGAGGTGATCTTTACCAAATAGCGCGACGTTATCGCCATAGTATTGCTCATACATCAACTTACCACCCAATTGTGGGTAAGCAGGCAAATAGGCTTCGGCTCGCACATCGTAGCCATCGGCCGGGCGTTCATTGTAGTCGGCAAAATCGCGCGACTGATGCCAGTCGCTCAGAGCAAAATAGCTGTTAGCCGACAATTTCAGATAGTCGGTCCAGACTTCAGCCCCCACGCCGACCCGCTGATTATCTCCGGTGATATCATCGTCAAAGAAGGTATTGATGCCGTACATCCAGTGATCATTGAAAGTACGAAATCCCATCCCCGCATTCACGGTATTACGGCTGTCTTTATTACGAACGCCCAGTTGAGTGAATAGCATGTTGCGCTGGTTGTCGTACAACGGTACCAACACATCCACAGCACTGCCATCAAGATGAGCATGGTCATCGACGTTCAACTGAACACGGGCAGTACCAAACTGACTCAACCACTGCTGGGCCGAATCATTGAGTTTATTGCTAGCCGCAGAACGGGCCATTGCCTCTGCCGATTTGGTGGCATTCTCACTGGCCAGTGCCTTACCACCGCTCATGGCATAATCTGCCAGTTTATTGTCTGTCAGATCAGGCTGTTGTGTGCCTGCTTCAACCAGGGAAAACTTGCGCGGCACATCAATTTCATCCCCAACTGTTAATGCATTAAAAGGCTTGGAGAACGTGCGATAGCGGTTAAGTTTTTTTAACTCATCAACGGAAATACCGTACTTTTTGGCTACCGTTGTGACACTTTCACCCACCCCCAGCGTATAGGCATCCGTCGCTGCCGACGTTAACGTGCTGTGCTCAGAAGAAGCTGCTGCAATCGCCGGAGTAAACGACAAGCTTACAGGCAACAGCAACTGAACGAGAGTATTAATCCAGGTAATGATTTTCATTTTCCGTGGCGGAGCCCCAATCACCGGCCCCTCCGGTTCTGATGCATTACCATAGGTTTTTTTATCAACTTTATGTGGCATTACGCAGTTATCCTATTTAATAACGGGCAAGGCAAAATCTCTCAAATTTGCCCAATTTCCACCCTATTTTCTAAAAAGCATTAAAGATGCTCACTGACTCAATCTGGTATCAAGCCGTGAAGTGGTAATAGGGTTCATGATAAAAATCGTGTAATCGTAACGGGGGAAATGGGGAAGCAATATAACGTGAAGTCAACGCCGCCTTATCCCTGATTGGCATCTACTAAAAAAAGAACAAATATGGAACAGTCGTTCTCGTTTCAACCTATATACTCGTCATCCTTCAAGCTGCTTGGGTGTTAGCTGCACTCTGTCACCCCAGTCATATAGTCAGCTATGCTCCTGGGGACTCCATCGTTCGCTGCCTACAAGCAACTCGAATTATTTAGTGTATAAATAATGATAGCCCTCCCTAATTATGCGTATTACGCCATTCATCCTAAAATGAGCTGTTTTCCACTCACTCTAGCCATCATGAAATTCTTAATCGTAGGCCTTATGTACTTAAATAGAGACCATTAAACTGGTCTAAATTTGGTCAACATATAGGTATTGTTATTCATATTTATGTTGCAAAAATGTAACCAATGAAATATCAAGCAACCTCTTGTGACTCAATCATAAAAATTAAAAATATCAAACTCATACTTGCTTAAACCAAGGTGGTTTTATGCCAGTAATATCTATTGTTTAGCGCATGGCGACTCATGATCAGAATAAAATATATTCAACCATGAGCGAATTACATATCGATCGAGCTTTAAGTCGAATCAAAGATAGAACAACAGAGATAATTGTTTATATAGGAAAAATCTTAATTAGAATCAAAGAATGCCATGCAGCGCGCTAAGCAATAATGGCATGCCTAGCCAATGTACAATTATCGATAAGTAACAATAATCCGATAGCAAAATAATAATACCTGGTCAAGTGCCAATTGGCCGAAAGGGATGATGAGTTGACCCCTTCTCCAAAATGGCTCGGCACACTTCGCAAAGCAGCTGAAAAGTAGAACAGAACGCCAAGATTCTGGGCATTGCACCCAAAGAGGTTAGGGAAATAATCAGTCAACCGGTATTTAACTTAAGGCACCGGTTTTTTTAGAGACAAAACTTTCAATAAAAGGAGATCTGAAATGACATCAAAATCGGCAAACCATCAACCAACAGAGTGACGTGAATGCACTGTAAAAATCTCAAGTGTATGCTCTCAATTTCCGCCAACAGCAGAGCATGACGGAACTCACCTGTATTCCGTCATACTGAAAATCGCTTAGCCGTTGTTATGGTAGAAACGTTATGGCAGAAATGAACACAGTATTGTTTAACGCGGTACAATCTGTTTTTGCTGCTACCTCATCAGCCTGCGCTAATGATCGAAACTTGATTTCCCAATAGTAGCGGAATGGCCAGTGTGTTCCGTTTTGAGTCGTAGCCAAGAGATGCCGGCGAACTGAGGTTTTCGGCATACAATGAAACTTTGCCGTCCTTGATCCTATAAACACCTTCCCCTGCCCAACTGGTTACAAACAACGCCCCCGTTTTGGAGAATGCGATCCCATCAAGGCGGCCATGGGGCAATTTGATATATTCCTGTACCGTACCGTCATTCTGCATCAGGAATACTCCCCCACCTTTGGTTACAAAATAGACGTGATCATCGGGGGATATGGCTATGCCGTTGGGGTTATCTAAATGCACCCCCGATGCTAAACGAATAATTTTACCTTGCCCGTCGATTTTGTAGATGGCATCTGTACCCGTGGGGATAAATTTGTTTTTATCTTTGGTCTCTTTATCCTGGTTGAACAAGATGCCGCTATCGGTAACGTATAGATTGCCTTGGCTATCTATAGCAATGTCGTTGAGCATAGATGCTTGGTGAATGACGTATTCTCCTACCAACTCTCTTGTGGTCAGGTCAAAACCCTTTACCGTATTGTAGTCGGTCATCCACAATATGTTATTCCCTATCGCCATGCCTGCCGGAGCGTGAAGTACGACCCCGTTTTTTCCCCCCTCAATCCACTTCAATTCCAAAATTGATCCGTCGGGTGCCATCTTGCTGACAAACCCGTCATTGGACAAATCACCATTAGGGCCGTTCATGTTTGAAACAAAATAAACGTCCTGGCTAGGGCTGTAGGATACTGATTCCGGAGATATCAACTCGGTATCGGGTTTCTGGGGAGACTGCGCTGCTAAAGGCATACTGAGGCAAAACAAAAGACCTAGAAATACATTTTTGATCATCATCTCTCATTCTCTTTGATTGATTTTTACTCGATTATATTTGCGTAGATAAGTTAGTAAAGTTTCACATTTCGCTTGGTTAGGCAACCAATCGTTAACATTGTTCCACATGCCACCATCCCTTACATTGCTGAGGTTGATATCGTCCTTTACGTATCATTTGAATCAGTTCGATGCCAACCAAGATCGTCTACACCCATTGCAACAATTTGAATCCTCGATTTCCTCGCGCTCCTGTTCTGCCTCTGGATACGTTGGAATAAATTGAGGCGTTGTTACCCTGGAACGTTGACTTTGCCCCTTTTCAAAAAATGTGCGCAATATGAATAGGACAAGTGCGTCGATTTAACGGCGATTACAGAAGTTCCATCTAACAGGCAATGCGCCATTTTCAGAATACGATTGTACAAAACCTTAGATGCGAATCGCATTTGACCGCTAATTACTGCCGTTCACACACCCTCTGCAGAGGTTCCTATGATTAAAAACCGAGCTATGCTTTGGCTTTTCTCAAAAAACCACATTCGCTTTTCTCAAAAAACTACATAGTTAAAAAGCTGTTCTACCGCTACGTCTAACATGCCGATACCATCAATTGCCCTTCAGTTTCGAATCATTACTCGCTCCCCGAGTTCGAGCCCACCTGACCTCCACTCTTTTTCATTTACAACAAAAAAGGGCATACACTGCTAGAAATGACCTTCTGATAATTTTCCTAACCCCCCCTCCCGTAAAGAGGTATTATTCTGCATAATTTATGTTTGCATGGAAGAAAAGGAAGAAACAGAAATGATCAAATCGTTGTTAGGCTTAGTAAATAAATCACTGAATCATGAAGATGCTGGTAAACTTCTGTTACGGATTACGGTAGGCGGCCTGATGCTGTTCCACGGATTACATAAGCTATTTTACGGCGTGGAAGGGATCAGCGGTATGCTAATCGCAAAAGGGTTTCCCGGTTTTATCGCCTATGGCGTGCTGATTGGTGAAGTCGTGGCACCCTGCCTGATTATCGTTGGCATCTTGACCCGCCCAGCGGCACTTTTGCTGGCATTTACCATGATTATCGCGTGGCTGATGGTGGGTACCGGTAAAACCTTCCAACTTGATGCGGTTGGTGCTTGGGCTATTGAAAGCCTGGTCTATTACTTTATCAGCTCGTTAACAGTGGCGTTTCTTGGCTCAGGTCGTTATTCACTGGCCAAGGACCCCGCCTGGCGGTAACACCATTCCCTCTCACATTTACGGGAGAGGGAAAGTCTATCCTCATCTAGATGGCCTCTCATTCGAGGGGCCTTGCAGTTCCTTTTCCAGCCGCGTAATCAGTGCGTCATAGTTAATGTAACCGGAGGCAAGCAGACTTGTTTCACCGTTTTGTTCCAGTAGAATACTCGGGAACCCGCGTACCCCCCAACGGCGAGTCAGTGCGAACTGTTGCAACGTCGCTTGAATAGCCTGTGAAGAAAGAAATTCTGACCGAAAATCTTCATATCTGATACCTGCCTTCTGGCAAAGGTCAGCGTAAAACGCGACCTCTTTTGGATCAAAACCATCAACATAAAATTTTTGCTGGATGTCAGAGAAAAATGTCAGAACGGTATTGTAGCGATCCGGGTGGTTTAAAAGCAGGTTCGATGCGGTAACCACAGCTCTGCAAGCGGGTTCTGTGTCATAATTGAAGTGACTTTTTTCCAACAAACTAAACCCGAAAGGCTGACCGGTAGTACGTTGAATTTGCTCCCATTCGTGGCGTAAAAATGTTTTGAAAGTGGTATTCCACTCATCGCCACCACCAGCACGCAACCCACCCACAGTGACGGTAAAATCAAGTCTATTTTGGGCACAATATGCGGCCAATTGCTTGAGTGTTGGCGCAATACCCCAGCACCAGGAGCACATAGGGTCACCAATATAACGTACCTTCACGTCAGATTGCTCTTGCAGCATAGCAGGCACACTTTCTGTTTGTGTCTCCGGTAAAACACAGGTTCCTGATAACGGGTCGCACTTGAACATGGTTTTGACTCCATAGATGTAAAAGCAAAGTTGGATGCAGCTGATATTAATTGGGATGAATTTTAAATAGAATGACCCATAAATTTAACCTACTGTTCAGGATTTGCGAACAATGGACAAGCTGACAGCGATGGCGACTTTCATTACCGTGGTGGACTCGGGAAACTTTACGCGAGCCGCCGCCATGCTGAATTTGCCCAAAGCGCGGGTATCGCAACGGGTTGCTGATTTAGAATCAGCGTTAGGCGTCAGGCTGCTACATCGAACGACTCGGGTTCTTAATCTGACAGAGGATGGCCGGGCCTATCTTGAGCAATGTCGTCATATTCTCAGGGAAATCGACGCACTGGAGGATAGCCTGAAAGGCACCACTCGTGCTCCAGAAGGCAATCTCCGTGTCGACGCCCTTGCCTCGATTGCGCGCTGGGTGATTGCCCCCCATCTTCATAAATTTCAGAAGATGTATCCCAATATTACCCTGCGTTTCGGGAGTAGTGATCGCATCAGCCATTTGCTTGAAGAGGGAATCGATTGTGCCATCAGAGGTGGGAAGCTGGAAAATTCATCAATGATCGCCAGGCATGTGGCCGATGTTTATCTCGGCTTGTACGCAGCGCCGGCTTTTTTAAAGTCTGAAAAACCCATTCGAGCACCTGAAGATCTTATCTGCCAGCCACGCCTCAGTTGGTTTGGCTCCCGTGAAGGAGAGCGCTTTGTTTGGCAACTGGCTCAGGGAGTGCATCAAGCCACTCTCCCGGAACCGGATACTATGCTATTTGATGATCCCAACGTCGCGCTCACCGCCTGTATGGCGGGTGCAGGTATCTGCCCTGCTGCCCCCTTTGCTGTCGAATCTTATGTACGCAACGGCTTATTGGTGCCAGTGTTACCTGAATGGCACTTCAAGCCTCGCCCTATTCATATTATTTACCCGAGCAAAAAGCATTTGTCCGCACGAATACGCTGTTTCGTCGATTGGTCTTTGGAACTGATGCAGCAAAACAACAGCCTGCATTTAACACCTATTGAATTAACACGTAATTTAGACTAAAGCAGGGGTAACCATAAAACTGAACAAATAGATAAAATTCTCGGCATGGCACCCAGCGCAGTTGAGAAAGTAATGTCTCCATCCATCATGCAGCCTAATAATCCACCACGGAAAATCAGCAGCTCCTGAATTATTCGGAATATTCTTATTCTCTTGTGATACCCTCTCAGCGACAATGACAGTTATTTTATCAGTCCGATGTCTACATTTTGACCAATTCTCCACGTAGCGTGCGATATCTGTTTCCACCAAGGGATGCCAGAGAACCATCACGGAGTAAGGTTAGAAAATCATTAAAATATCAAATGGAGTTAGGAAGTTATGGAAAAAACGATAGTTTTGGCTGTTAACAATAGCGAAGGGAAAACA
>NZ_JBXUGO010000043.1:0-5590 GCF_057180565.1 Serratia sp. HNCC26DJ244
CAAATAAGTAGAAAGCCCCGTGCGCAAGCATGGGGCTTTTTGCTGTGTACGATAAAACAGTTATCGCTTCTCTGATTCAAGCCATTGCGGAATTGGGAACTGAGGGGAACGCCGTTGACGGTGGCCCCACAGGGAGTCTCAGGATGAGACGAATACTGTGTAGGCACTGTGCCAGGCATCCAAACAAGTAGAAAGTCCCGTGCGCAAGCGTGGGGCTTTTTGCTGTGTATGATAAAATGAGTCTGACTCGATTTAGGACTGAGATTTTTCTCGATAATATTCACCAGATTTTTGATTCTAGACTTCTAACCCTATATTGATACTTATAATTAATATTTATTTAATTTATATTCATTTTCTTATAGATAAAATTAATACTATATCAATATGATTTATATATGTATTCATTGAGCGGAATAGGTCGTCATTATTAAATGACAACAAAAATCTCGCTGACAAAAACAAATAATAGCCATTGGCGACGAATCGAGTAGACTAGATGAAAGTTTATTAAGTGAGAGTAATTAAAACATGTCTACTGAAAGCGCGTCTTTAAAGAACTACAATACATTTGCGCTCCCGGTCAACACAGCGCATTTAGTTATTGCAGAACAGATTGAAATGATGATTAAGGCCTGGCAGAAGGCACAAAAGCGGCAGGAATCCTTCCTGGTATTAGGAGAGGGGAGTAACATGCTATTTTTAGAAGATTTTGCTGGCACTGTCGTGATCAACGAACTAAAAGGCATTGAGATCAGGGAAGAGCAAGACGCCTGGTATCTTCATGTTGGTGCAGGGGAAAACTGGCATCATTTGGTCAAGCATACCATTGAATGTGGCATTCCAGGTTTGGAAAATCTTGCGCTGATCCCGGGATTAGTAGGTTCTGCACCGATTCAAAATATTGGTGCCTATGGTATGGAACTGAGGCAAGTGTGTGAGTATGTTGATCTGTTAAATCTGACCACTGGTGAGATTGATCGCATGGAGCCACAGCGCTGTGAGTTTGGTTACCGAGAAAGTGTTTTTAAGCATGAATTTAAACAGGGTTTTGCGATCGTGGGTGTTGGCTTTCGACTTAGCAAACAATGGTGTCCTCAGCTCAATTACGGTGAGCTAAGCAAACTGGATCCGCAGACGGTAACGCCACAGCAAGTCTATGATGCGGTGTGTGCTACCCGGCGTACTAAATTGCCGGATCCACGAGTGATGGGCAATGCAGGCAGTTTTTTTAAAAATCCCCAGGTGAGTGGTGATGTCGCTAATGAACTACTTACCCAATACCCATCAATGCCGCATTACCCACAGTCAGATGGGCAAGTGAAACTGGCTGCTGGTTGGCTTATCGATCAATGTTCGTTAAAGGGTTATCAGATTGGTGGGGCCGCAGTACATCGGCAGCAGGCATTGGTATTGGTTAATACAGGTAATGCCAGCAGTCAGGACCTGGTTGCGTTAGCACGGCATGTGCGCAATACCGTGGCATCTAAGTTTGATATCTGGTTAGAACCCGAAGTGCGCTTTATTGCTGCCACCGGTGAAGTGGATGCGATTGAGGTGTTGTCATGAAGGATACCAAAGTACCCTTGAAGATCATTTCATTACTCGCCGATGGTGAGTTTCACTCCGGTGAGTATCTAGGGGAATCTCTTGGAATGAGCCGAGCGGCGATTAACAAGCATATCCAGACGATTCGTGAATGGGGATTGGATGTATTCACGCTACCAGGCAAGGGCTATAGCCTGCCTGTGGCACTTGAGCTGCTGGATGTCGAACGTATCCTGAATCTGTTAGACGATAAGCGGGTAACAGTATTGCCAGTCGTTGACTCAACAAATCAATACCTGTTGGATAGAATAAAAGAATTGACCTCTGGCGATGCTTGTATTGCAGAGTATCAGCAGGCAGGGCGTGGGCGGCGTGGGCGGCAATGGGTATCTCCTTTCGGTAGCAACCTGTATTTGTCCATGTTTTGGCGGCTTGAACAAGGTCCTGCCGCTGCGATGGGATTAAGTCTGGTCATTGGTATTGTGATGGCTGAGGTACTACAGCGGCTAGGGGCAGAAAAAGTACGTGTTAAGTGGCCAAATGATTTATATCTTGATGATCGCAAGTTGGCAGGGATCCTAGTTGAATTAACCGGTAAGACGGGGGATGCTGCTCAATTGGTTATGGGGGCGGGTATTAATCTGGCGATGCGTGAGACGAATGCTAATTCAATTGATCAGCGCTGGATTAACTTACAGGAAGCGGGAATTAATATTGATCGCAATGAATTAGCAGCAAAGTTACTCAACGAGCTACGTTATTCTTTACGACTATTCGAAGTAGAAGGATTGGCACCATTTATTTCTCGTTGGCGTGACTTGGATAATTTTATCGATCGACCAGTTAAACTTTTAATTGGTGATCAGCAGATTTTAGGCATCTCCAGGGGAATTGATCAGCAAGGCGCATTGTTACTTGAGCAAGATGGCGTAATTAAACCTTTCATTGGTGGTGAAATATCTTTGCGCAGCGCTGAATGATATTCCAGCTTTATATCAGCTGCAGTCAGAAGGTGACCAAGCAGGAGATTGGTCAGGATGCGATTCGCTGGCTATTTACCATAGTCTCCTCAGTAGAAGGCTTATGGGTAAGCCTTCTACTGAGGGACATTTATTGGGTCACTATCGTTGACTATTTGCGCAATCGGACACTTTCTACTGCGTGATTGGCACTTTTTGTCATGATCAAACTGGCTCTTTCACGAGTTGGCAGGATATTTTGTTTTAAATTTAACCCATTGATATCACTCCATAACTGAGCGGCAATATTAACTGCCTCCTCTTCTGGTAATTTTGCATAGTTATGGAAATAAGAATCTGGATTAGAGAAAGCACCTTGGCGGAATTTCAGAAAGCGGTTGATATACCACGTTTGCAATAAATCTTCTGGGGCATCGACATAGATTGAGAAATCAACAAAGTCGGAAACAAATACCCGATGAGGATCATGTGAGTAATCCATTCCACTTTGCAGAACATTCAACCCTTCCAAAATGAGAATGTCGGGTTGTTCAATGACCTTATGATCTCTCGGCACGATATCATAGATCAGATGAGAATATACTGGAGCAGTAACATGTTTCGCGCCAGATTTAACCTCTGAGACGAATTTTACTAAGCTATGCATATCGTAGGATTGTGGGAACCCTTTTTTCTTCATCAGACCGCGTTCATTGAGCACCTTGTTTGGGTGCAAGAAGCCATCGGTGGTGATCAGCTCCACACTGCGATGTTCTGGCCAACGGCTCAATAACGCCTGCAACAAGCGTGCAGTAGTACTTTTACCCACAGCGACACTACCCGCAATGCCAATTACATAAGGTATGCGTTGCCCATCAGTTCCTAGGAACTGTTCCAGAACAGCCTGACGGCGTAGGTTAGAGCTGATATAGAAGTTCAGTAGTCGCGAAAGCGGTAAATAGATTTGCGCGACTTCTTCTAAGGAGAGATCTTCGTTAATCCCTTTGAGTTTAACAATATCTTCTTCTGATAACGTCAGTGGTACTGAATCTCGCAGTGCTGCCCATTGGGTACGATCAAACTGAAGATAAGGTGTTGCTAAACATGGATCTCTTTTTATCATCATAAGCCAAATTCTGCCCGTTAACGCAGGTTAGGAAAAGCGCAGTGCGCCAACTCCAGATAATAAACAAACTGCATATTATAGATAGCTTCTTTTTTGGCGTAGCTTTTTTTGCAAATGTTATCGATAGAGAGCGTATTTATGCTCAAGTGATAGGCCGCTGGATGGCGCGCATTCCTCAACCTGTACTTAAACCTGCCATGATATCGACTGGCAGAATAGTGCTTAGTTGATCATGTAATTTGAAGATAAATCGAAATTAAACAGTCGCTTATAATAAATCACCGTCGGGTGATAAAGGCCGTCGGGGGTAGTAGCGTAATCAGGTATTTCACCAAGACGATAGTAATCTAATGAGTGATACAAATTTTCCGCAGCGGATCCTGCTTGAGTATCCAGATAAAGCAGACCGCGACGCAGACTCCGCGCGGTCATTTCCAGTGTTTTCATTAGTGCCCGGCCGACACCATGGCGGCGAGCCTTGCTGTGGACGAGGAGTTTTTGTATTTCGGCCCGATTACTGCCGTTCGGTTTTTGGCATAGTTCAAGTTGCACAGTGCCAATTGCCTCATTGTTGTGCATGACGACCCATAAAAGTCGCATCCCATTTGCTAGTGTTGGCTGAAGTGACTGGAAATAATTCTCTGCTTCTTCATGGCGAAGGTTCGAGTTGTAACCAACAGAAGCACCATGAGTGACTGCATCCATCAGTAGGTGCGCCAGTTCTCCACAGTAGAAAGGGAGAGTGACTGAATTGAGCATGATTATTTTCACTGGCCATATTCCTGCATAAAAAGTCATGACTTAAGCAATAACTGCGCCAATATGAGCATTCAATGTCGCTTTTGCCTGGAATCATAGCTTTTAGGCTCATTCGACTGACCATGTTGGCCTTGGCCATGTTCTTCACCCTCCTGCACGGTATGTTTATTAACTATGTAATGAATATGCCCGATAAACGTATTGCCCTCTTTTGGAGCATCGTACTCGATCTCAATTGTTTTTAGCGTGATTGTTTGCCGCTATGCTCTGGTGGGAATGTGGGTAAAACAACGAAATTTGTTTAAGCCTGATTCTGCAGTTGATGAATTCTTGTTCGAGCTGTGAGAAAAATAGCCAATAGCAGCCATGAATTGGCTGATTTATGAGCGGTAGTGCATAGAATGCAATTTTTTAGTTGCATAGCCCGTCAGCTCTACCTAGAATGCGCTGCACTTGATGCCGGCTTAGCTCAGTAGGTAGAGCAACTGACTTGTAATCAGTAGGTCACCAGTTCGATTCCGGTAGCCGGCACCATCAAGTACAATAGTTAAAATCAGGTGGGGTTCCCGAGCGGCCAAAGGGAGCAGACTGTAAATCTGCCGTCACAGACTTCGAAGGTTCGAATCCTTCCCCCACCACCAAATCCGATTTTCAATCAGAACTTATCTCAAATGATGATTCTGATTATGAACATGATTTGGGGAAGGTGAAAACCTTCAGTAAGCTTCGAGTCAAGCAGCGCCAGATAAGTTGCGCAGCTTGGTCCGAAAGGTGAGGAACAAGCGACGAATAATCCTTCTCCCACCATAACCTGTAAATTCTACAGAAAAATTAGGTAGCCGAGTTCCAGGATGCGGGCATCGTATAATGGCTATTACCTCAGCCTTCCAAGCTGATGATGTGGGTTCGATTCCCATTGCCCGCTCCAAGATGTGCTGATATAGCTCAGTTGGTAGAGCGCACCCTTGGTAAGGGTGAGGTCGGCAGTTCGAATCTGCCTATCAGCACCACTTCTTAAATCCTCGTCCCCTGATTTTTTCTGTGTTGGATCCAACAAGCAAATGCTTGGTTGATGTGGTGATACCACCGATTTATCCGTGTCTTAGAGGGACAATCGATGTCTAAAGAAAAATTTGAACGTACAAAACCGCACGTTAACGTCGGTACTATCGGCCACGTTGACCATGGTAAAACCACT
>NZ_JBXUGO010000044.1:0-5559 GCF_057180565.1 Serratia sp. HNCC26DJ244
CTGCCGTCAATATTCAGGCTGGAGCCATTAGTCAGGTCCACCACACCACTCAAGCCCTGTGCATTACCGCTATTGCTCAGATTGATATGGCTGGCATCCAGCGTCCAGGTGCCCGCCCCGCTCAGCGCGTTATCCAGGGTGCTTAATGCTCCGTTGGCATAAGCACTAAACAGCAAGTTACTGCCACTGGCGATGGCGACTACACCATTACCCAATTGTGGGGCCTGCGTCACCGTCAAGGTGCTGCCGTCCACCAGATCAAACACACCGTAAAAATTGTTGTTATCCGCAGACAGGGACATCTCTGCCCCATTGCTGATACTGACGGTAGAATCAACCACCCCAGTGAGTGCATTAGCCACATCCTCCGTCACGCCACTGAAATCCAGCACCGAACTGTCAGTGGTCAAATCCACGGTGGCGCTGGCGGCCCCCAGATTATTGGCGTCAGTCACGGTTAACCGGCTGTCGGCACCAATCACCTGAGCACCGTTAAACGCACTGTTATCACCGGTCAGTTGCACATCCGCCAGGGTATTGATAGTGCCGGCACCACTGAGTGGGTTGGCAAAGCTGCCATCGCGGGCGAAATTCAGGTTACCGTCAACATTCACCTCACTGCTGCCCAAGGTCCCGGCATTGTTCAGCACCAGCGTCGCGCCGCTGTCAATGTCGGTGTCAGCGGTTAAGCCACTGTTGGCGGCGCTGACGGTGAAGGTGCCCCCTTGTAGCGTCAACAGACCATCACCGGTCAAGCCCCCGGTGGCGCTTGAGCTGCCGCCCAGGGCGAGCAGTAACGAACCGCCCGCCAGGTCCAGCACCCCATTATTGACCAGGGTTTGCACTGTTTGCGTGTGGCCATTTAAATCCACCGTCGCCCCACTGCTCAGGTCAAGGGTGGTGGTCTGCCCCAAGGCCGAATTCGCCGCCAGTTGCAAGATCCCTGAGCGCACCAACGTATCGCCGGTGTAGTCATTGGTCGCATTGGACACGGTGATGATGGTGCCATCGTTGGGGGAGTCGATAGCCAAATCCCCGCTGCCGGTCACTTTGGCCCCGAGATTATTGCGTTGAGAGCCGTTATTGGCCAGGGTACCCTGTAACATCAGTGCCTGGCTGCCGCTGGTTAACAGTTCCAGCTGTTTCAGCAGATAACTGACATATAAACCATTACTATCCGCCCCAGTACTCAGGCCATACTCGAAGCTTCCCATTGCCGCGACTTGGCTATCACCAGGATTGGTAATCCCTTGAAGATAGATGCCGGTAATCGGGGTATAGCTCCCATCAGTGAGGATCAATTCACTGCCGGTGCCGGTGGCCACACCGATGGCCAAGGTGGCGATAGCCACCCCGGTATCTAAATCCAGCGTATTTAACCCTGCCAAACTGGGGGATAAGTTGCTTGGCAGGTTAACACTCACGGTACCGCCGGCAGTGGTATCAATGGTTTGTGCCGCAATAATGCCATCAGCGGTGATCACACCGTTATTTTCAGTGATATGGGCGTAAGTTAACTCACCGCCATTGAACACCAGATGACCGAGGGTTTGCACCCCATCGCCCACGTTGGTGTTACTGCCCGCACCCAGGTTCAGGGTAGCGGCAGTTAAGGTCGTGGTATTGCTGCCGGACAAATCAAACAGGGTATTTTGCAAATTGACATTGCCGGCAAACGCACTGCCCACCGGGGTACCAAAATTAAAGGCCGTCTGGTTAGTATCAACGTTGACATCCCCCACCCCGGTCAGCGCATTGTTGAAGGTAAACGCCCCGGTGGTGGTGATATTCAAATCACTGCCGGTATCCGCCACATTCACCCTGGCGAGAGTATTGAGCAGCGTGTTGCCGTCAATGGTCAGGCTAGCGCCGTTGGTGATATCCAGCACCCCACTCAAGCCCTGTGCATCACTGTTATTGCTCAGATTGATATGGCTGGCATCCAGCGTCCAGGTCCCCGCCCCGCTCAGCACGTTATCCAGGGTACTCAGTGCCCCATTGGCATAGGCGCTAAACAGCAGATTACTGCCACTGGCGATGGCAACTACACCATTACCCAATTGTGGGGCCTGCGTCACCGTCAGGGTGCTGCTGCCCACCAGATCAAACACGCCGTAAAAATTGCTGTTATCCGCAGACAGGGACATATCAGCCCCATTGCTGAGGGTCACCGTGGAGTCTGCCACCCCGGTGAGCGCATTGGCCACATCCTCACTCAAGCCACTGAAGTTCAGCACCGAGCTGTCGGTGGTCAAATCCACGGTGGCACTGGCGGCCCCCAGATTATTGGCGTCAGTCACGGTTAACCGGCTGTCTGCCCCAATCACCTGGGCACCGGTAAACAGGCTGTTATCTCCGGTAAGTTGCACATCCGCCAGGGTATTGATAGTCCCCGCACCACTGAGTGGGTTGGCAAAACTGCCATCGCGGGCGAAATTGAGGTTACCGTCCACGTTCACATCACTGCTGCCCAGGGTCCCGGCATTGTTCAGCACCAGCGTCGCCCCGCTGTCAATGTCGGTGTCAGCGGTTAACCCACTGTTGGCGGCGCTGACGGTGAAGGTGCCACCTTGTACCTGCAACAGACCATCACCGGTCAAGCCCCCGGTAGAACTAGAGCTCCCCCCTTGGGCGAGCAGTAACGAACCGCCCGCCAGATCCAGCACCCCACTATTGACCAGAGTTTGCACTGTTTGCGTGTGGCCATTTAAATCCACCGTCGCCCCACTGCTCAGGTCAAGGGTGGTGGTCTGCCCCAAGGCCGAATCCGCCGCCAGTTGTAAAATCCCTGAGCGCACCAGGGTATCCCCGGTGTAGTCATTGGTCGCATTGGACAAGGTAATAATGGTGCCATCATTGGGGGAGTCGATAGCCAAATCCCCGCTGCCAGTAATTTTGGCCCCAAGGTCATTGTGTCGAGTCCCATTATTCGCCAGGCTACCTTCTAACATCAGCGCCTGGCTGCCGGTGGTTAACAGTTCCAGTTGTTGCAACAGATAACTGACATATAAACCATCTTGCCCAACCCCGGTACTCAAGCCATAAACAAAACTCCCCATCGCCGCCACCGTGGTGTCGTTGGGATTGGTAATGCCTTGCAGATAAATGTCGGTAATCGGGGTATTGCTCCCATCGGTCAGGGTCAATTCACTGCCGGTGCCAATGGCAACCCCCGTCGCCAACGTCACAATAGCCACCCCGGTATCCAGATCCAGCGTATTCAACCCCGCCAAGCTAGGGGATAAACTCGGTGGTAGGTTAACACTCACGGTGCCGCCGGCAGTGGTATCAATGGTTTGTGCCGTAATGATGCCGTCAGCGGTGATCACACCGTTATTTTCAGTGATATTGGCGTAAGTTAATTCACCGCCATTGAACACCAGACCACCGAGGGTTTGCCCCCCATCACCCACGTTGGTGTTACTGCCGATGCCCAGGTTCAGGGTAGCAAGCATTAAGCTGGTGGTATTGGTGCCGGACAAATCAAACAGGGTATTTTGTAAATTCACCGTACCCGCAAACGCATTGCCTACCGTGGTACCAAAATTAAATACCGTCTGGTTAGTATCAACATTGACATCCCCCAACCCGGTCAGCGCATTGTTGAAGATAAAAGCCCCGGTGGTGGTGATGTTCAAGTCACTGCCGGTATCGGCCACATTCACTCTGGCGGCACTGTTGAGCGCCGTGTTGCCGTCAATGGTCAGGCTGGCGCCATTGGTGATATCTATAACCCCACTCAAGCCCTGTGCATTATCGCTATTGCTCAGATTGATATGGCTGGCATCCAGCATCCAGGTGCCCGCTCCGCTCAGCGCGTTATCCAGGGTACTTAATGCTCCGTTGGCATAAGCGCTAAACAGCAAGTTGCTGCCACTGGCAATCGCCACCAAGCCATTGCCCAGTTGTTGCCCCTGGGTCACCGTCAGGGTGCTGCCGCCCACCAGATCAAACAAACCGTAAAAATTGCTGTTATCCGCAGATAGGGACATATCGGCCCCATTGCTGATACTGACGGTGGAATCAACCACCCCAGTGAGTGCATGAGCCACCTCCTCCGTCACACCACTGAAATTCAGCACCGAACTGTCGGTGGTCAAATCCACGGTGGCGCTGGCGTCCCCCAGATTATTGGCGTCAGTGACGGTTAACCGGCTGTCTGCGCCAATCACCTGAGCACCGGTAAACGCGCTGTTATCACCGGTGAGTTGCACATCCGCCAGGGTATTGATGATCCCCGCACCACTGAGCTGGTTGGCAAAGCTGCCATCACGGGCGAAATTGAGGTTACCGTCCACGTTCACCTCACTGCTGCCCAGGGTCCCGGCATTGTTCAGTACCAGCGTCGCGCCGCTGTCAATGTCGGTATCAGCGGTCAGCCCACTGTTGGCGGCACTGACAGTGAAGGTACCGGCTTGCACCTGTAACAAACCCGCGCCGGTTAAGCCACCGGTCGCACTGGAGGTCCCGCCCGCAGTCAGCGCTAGCGTGCCAGCCCCCAGGTTAATGATGCCATTGTTGGTGAATAGCCCACTGGTCAGCACCCCGCTGCCTAACAGCACGGTGCCTTCATTGGTGGTGCTTCCCACCTGTTGGTTGTAGTTATTGAGGTTAAAGCTACTGCCGGTGGTGACTGCCAGTAAATAGGTACTCCCCAGCGCCCCACTGGCCCCCAGCAACACGCTGCCCCCACGGATGGTGGTGCTGCCGCTGTAGCTGTTGGTGCTGTTGGAAAGGGTTAATGGTGCCAAGGTGCCGTCCAGTACAAGACCGCCGGTGCCAAACACGTTAACCAGCAAGTCGTTGTTGGAACCAGGCAAACCGTCGGTGGCTATCACCAGCGCATCGTTGCCATCTTCCAGCAACTCCAGGGCGGTAAGGGTATAATCCATATACAGGCCCGCGCCATTCTCCCCGCTGTTGCTCAAGCCATAATCATAAATCCCGTTGGCAACATGCACGCCATTCTGTTCAATTTGGTCTGAAGTATTTTGCCCAACGTTAGTACCATTGATCTGCAAGGTCAGCAGGTCAGCCCCCGTCGCCGTGGTGGCACTCACCAGTTGCATGGCATTATTGCCGGTCATTTGATTGAGCAGTGAGCCACTGCCGGGGGTGTTATCTATTGCTGCATTACCCAGAATATTCACCGCCCCACCGGCGGCAATGAAATTATCGGTACTGATCAAGCCATCTGAACGCAACCCCGGCAGGTCGCCATAAAACGTCAGGGTGCCGCCATTCAGGTTTACATTGCCGACAGATTCGGTGGTGGTGACCCCGTTGCTGCCGACTGTCGCATTACTGCCCGTGCCCAGATCCAGGGTGGCAAGCGTTAACGCCGAGGTATTATCGCCTGTGAGGGTCAACAGGGTGTTTTGTAAATTCACCGTACCGGCAAACGCACTGCCCACCGTACTGCCAAAGTTAAACGCGCTGTTGTTGGTGTTGACATTGACATCCCCCAACCCGGTCAGCGCATTATTGAAGGTAAAGGCCCCAGTGGTGGTGATATTCAAATCGCTGCCGGTATCGGCCACATTCACCCTGGCGAGAGTA
>NZ_JBXUGO010000045.1:0-4936 GCF_057180565.1 Serratia sp. HNCC26DJ244
TAACCAACTGGTGATTATTGCTCAGGATCCTGCAGGCAACCGCAGTAATTTCTCCTCTCCGAGCTATGACGTTACGCTGTACATCCCGGTATCGACTGAACCGTCTATCGGCAGTGTGGTGGACAACGCAGAGCCACACGTGGGTCCATTGCAGAAGGGCGAAGTCACCAACGACACCACCCCAACCCTGAGTGGGAGTGCAACAGCCAACAGCCTGGTCAAGATCTACGATAACGGTGAACTGATCGGTTCAACCACGGCCAACGGCAAGGGTGAGTGGACCTTTACCCCCGATGTGGCCCTGAAAGATGGCAACCATAATCTGACCACCACCGCAACGGATATCGCAGGTAATGTCAGTGCACCAAGCGGCAGCTTCGGTATTAATGTTGACACCACCGTGCCTAATTCGGCTGGCGATATCGTTATCACCGACAACGTGGGTGAGAAGACCGGTGAAGTGAAACCGGGGGATACCACCGATGACCGTTCACCAAACCTGAACGGTACCGGTGAACCCGGCGGCACGGTCACTATTTATGATAACGGTGAAGAAATCGGTACTGCCAAGATCAATGATGAAGGCAAGTGGAGCTTTACCCCGAGTGAGCCGCTGGATAATGGCGATCACACCCTCAATACCACGGTGACTGACCCGGCGGGCAACGTAAGTGAGCCAAGCCCGGATATCAAGATTGCGGTGGACGATACCCCGGTGCTGGTACAACTGGGTTCAATCAATGACAACGTAGGGTCAGTGACCGGTAACCTGCAACCAGGTCAAGTCACCGACGACGCGCGTCCAGAACTGAACGGCAGCGGCAAGCCAGGTAGTGTCATCACCGTCAAGGATGGGGATGATGTGCTGGGTACCACTATCGTCAAGAAAGATGGTAGCTGGAGCTTTACGCCAGATGCGGATCTGAGCGAAGGCAACCACAGCCTGACCGTGACGGCAGAAGATGCCGCCGGTAAGACCGTGACCTCGCCCGCCTTTGAGCTGAAGGTAGATACCATCGCGCCAGAGCAGCCAGTGCTGGGTAATGCCATTGATGACGTAGGTGATGTCCGTGGTCCATTGACCAGCGGCAGTGTTACTGACGATGCCAACCCGACCTTCAAGGGAACGACAGAGCCAAATAGCATCATCAATATCTATGATGATGGAAAACTGTTGGGCTCGGTTGCTGCCGACGACGATGGTGCCTGGTCGTTTACCCCAACCACCCCATTGGTGGAAGGTGAACACAAGATCACCACCACGGCGACGGATGAGGCGGGTAACACCAGTGATCCATCTGAAGTCTTTAAGTTGACTACCGACTACACTGCTTCGCCAATTGGGCCAGGCTTCCTGGAGATCACCAGTGTGGAAGACCGTGTGGGCAATGAGAAAGGTAACGTTGCATCAGGAAACAGCACCGATGACAGCCAGCCGCTGATCAGCGGTATTGGTACCAAGGGCGATATCATCATTGTGTACACCACTGATGCGGCAGGTAATCACCCGATTGGCAGCACCAAGGTACTCGATAATGGCACCTGGTCACTGACGCCAACCACCCCATTGGTGGAAGGCAACAACCAGTTGACCATCGTGGCGGTCGATGCGGCGGGTAACAAGACCACGCCAAGCACGCCGTCTTATGACATCAATGTAGACATCACTATTCCTGCCGAGCCAGCAATCACCAGCGTGGTGGACAACGCAGAGCCACACGTGGGTCCATTGCAGAAGGACGACTTCACCAACGACAGCACCCCAACCCTGAGTGGGAGTGCAGAAGCCAACAGCCTGGTCAAGATCTACGATAACGGTGAACTGATCGGTTCAACCACGGCCAACGGCAAGGGTGAGTGGACCTTTACTCCAGCAGCAGGCGCTGAACTGAAAGATGGCAACCATACCCTGACCATCACTTCAACGGATGCGGCAGATAACGTCAGCGCACCAAGCGGCAGCTTCGGTATTGTGGTCGACACCACCGTGCCTAATCCGGCTGGCGATATCGTTATCACCGACAACGTGGGTGAGAAGACCGGTGAAGTGAACTCGGGTGATACCACCGATGACCGTTCACCAAACCTGAACGGTACGGGCGAACCCGGCGGTACAGTCACTATCTATGACAACGGTACCGAAATCGGTACTGCCAAGATCGATGATGAAGGTAAATGGACTTTTACCCCGACTGATCCGCTGGATAATGGCGACCACACCCTGAATACTACCGTGACTGATCCGGCGGGCAACGTGAGTGAGCCAAGCCCGGATATCAAGATTGCGGTGGATGATACCCCGGTGCTGGTACAGCTGGGTTCAATCAATGACAACGTAGGGTCTGTAACCGGTAACTTGCAACCCGGTCAGGTCACCGACGATGCACGTCCAGAACTGAACGGCAGCGGCAAGCCAGGCAGTGTCATCACCGTGAAGGATGGGGATGATGTGCTGGGTACCACTATCGTCAAGCAAGATGGTAGCTGGAGCTTTACGCCAGAGACCGATCTGATCGAGGGTAACCACAGCCTGACCGTGACGGCAGAAGATGCAGCGGGTAAGACCGTGACCTCTCCCGCCTTTGAACTGAAGGTAGATACCACCGCGCCAGAACAGCCGGTGATGGGTAATGCCATTGATGACGTCGGTGATAACCGTGGTCCATTGACCAGCGGCAGTGCGACTGACGATGCCAACCCGACCTTCGAAGGGACGGCAGAGCCAAATAGCATCATCAATGTCTATGATGATGGAAAACTGTTGGGGTCGGTTGCTGCCGGCGACGATGGTGCCTGGTCGTTTACCCCAACCACCCCATTGGTGGAAGGTGAGCACAAGATCACCACTACTGCGACGGATAAGGCGGGTAACACCAGTGCTTCATCCGACGTCTTTAAATTAACCACTGATTACTCTGCACCCGATGCTAGCAAAGTGACGATCACTGGCGTGGATGATCAGGTGGGTGGTAAGACCGGCAATGTGAACTCAGGTGGCACCACTGACGACAGACGTCCAACCATCAGTGGGACCGGTGCGGAAGAGGGTAACATCATTACGGTATACCGCGGTGACCAAATTATTGGCTCGGCGGTTGTGAAGAGTGATCTCTCCTGGTCGATGCAGCCGGATCTGCTGCTTGTGGATGGTGTGGTTGTGTTGACCGCAACAGAGCGCGATCCGGTCGGCAACACCACCGATAAGTCACCGGTTTACAGTATTACCGTCAGTACAGCCCCACCGGCACCACCGGTGCTGGGTACGGTCATCGATAATGAGGGGCCAGGACCAGAATCGGTGGCATTGCAGCCAGGGGATGTCACCAATGACAAGACCCCGACCCTGAACGGGACTGCGTTGCCAGGCGGCACGGTGACGGTTTACGACGGTAAGAATGAACTCGGTACGGCCAAGGTAGACGACGACGGTAAGTGGAGCTTTACGCCACAGCCTGCACTGGGTGAGGGTAAACATGACCTGACAGCGACGGTGACCAACAGTGTCGGTGTCACCAGTGACCCAACCGGTGTCTTCAATATTGTTGTCGATACGCAGGCACCAGCACCGGCCACCAATTTGAAGGTGGAAGATAAGATGGGTGACGAGCAAGGCGATATCCTTGCTAACAAAACTACCGACGACAGCGCGCCAGTCATCAGTGGTAAGGCTGAACCGGGCAGTGTGGTCCATATCTATGATAACGATAAGGAAATCGGTAGCGCGCCGGTGGATGACCAAGGGAACTGGAGCTTTAAGCCGAACGACCCATTGGGTAATGGTCAACATGACCTGACCACGACCGTGACCGACAAGGCCGGTAACACCAGCGATGAAGGGCAACACCTGATCTTCAACGTGGATGTGGATCTAACGAAGGTACTACTGACCGGTCTGGAAGATAACCAGGGCAATGACCCGGTCGGTAAGGTGGAGCTGATAGCCCAGAACGGGGTGACGAATGATTTGCGTCCGACCCTCATTGGTACCGCGAAGGCGGACAGTGTGGTCACCGTCAGCGATGAAAATGGCGTAGCACTGGGCAGCACCACGGCCAACGGCAGCGGTAACTGGAGCTTTACACCAAGCAGTGACTTGGACCAGGGTGAGCATACCTGGAGCGCCAGCGCCAAAGATCCGGCAGGGAATATCAGCACCAGCGGTACCTGGGTGTTTACCGTCGACACGGTGGCGCCGAACGTGCCGTTTATCGACTCGGCCGCAGACAATGTGGGTGCGCCACAGCCGCAAGGCATGCTCAGCGGCAGTGCCACAGATGACCCCTACCCGGTCCTGACAGGTCGTGCGGAAGTCAACAGTGTGGTGATGGTGTATGACCAAACCGGCCTGTTAGGCTCAGCGAAAACCAATGACAGCGGTGTCTGGACGTTCAAGCCAATCAGTAGCCTGAATGAAGGCACGCATGATTTTTACGTCACGTCCACCGACAAGGCGGGTAACGTCAGCCAACAATCGGCAATCTTTACCCTGACGCTGGACTTCACGCCACCGGATGTGAGCAAGGTGGCGATCACTGAGGTCGTCGATCAGTATGGTTTGGTGACAGGCCCGGTCAGCAAGGGTAACGTGTTGGATGATCGCAATCCGTTGATTAACGGTACCGGTGCTGAAGAGGGTAACACCATCACGGTATACACCACCGATGGCAATGGGCTGACCAAAGTACTGGGCACCACCACCGTAGGCAGCAATGGCCAGTGGAGTTTGACCGCTACGGGCTCACTGTATGACGGTAAAAACACGTTGACCGTAGAAGAGACTGACAAGGTAGGTAATAGCGCCAAGCCGAGCACCAGCTATGACGTCATTATGTCATTGACCCCAGGCACTCCGGTTATCGACAGTATTATTGATGATACCGGCACTACCCGTATGCCATTGGCCAGCGGTAGTTTGACCAAGGACAATACGCCAACT
>NZ_JBXUGO010000046.1:0-4899 GCF_057180565.1 Serratia sp. HNCC26DJ244
GGTAACGCGGGAGGCAGATAATACGCTTTCCCGCTAAAGAGTCAACCTTTTTCTCTACAAGAGACAGTGTTTTCACCGGGTTGCTTCTTCCTGCTTGGGCGACTTGTCAGCCGTTGTTCCCGAGCAGTGGAGGCGCATTATAGGGAGTTCTCAGTTCACCGCAACCCCTAAATTCAATTTTTTGTTCAACCGTCTAATGTTTAATCAAAAGCCATCTAAAGTGGCAATTTTTTCAACGAGTTGAAGCCATATTCCTGCAATACGGGTGATATAGCATCAGTAGCCTGATTGAATGTCATACAATAAGCCAGGTTCTCTTCCTGAGTTGAGAGCAGATTCTCTTGGGTAGCGATCAGCCAAGCAGCCCGACGCGCAATCGCCGCCCCGGAATCCACTAATCTCGTCCCTTCAGGTAATACCTGCGTCAGTTCCTCAGCCAACAACGGGAAATGGGTACACCCCAGCACTACCGTGTCAGGTGGCTCACGCATGCTCAACCACGGCTGTAGTATTTTCTTTAGTGTCGCCATAGGTACTGGTTCACCGTGTAACTTGGCCTCGGCGAGTTCAACCAGTTCTGAGGAACCCAACAATTCGATTTTGCAATCCTTGGCGAAACGCTCAATCAATTCGCGCGTATAAGTGCGCTGAACCGTGCCACGAGTTGCTAATAAACCGACGACACCGTTAGCTGTGAGCTTAACCGCTGGTTTGATGGCAGGAACGACCCCCACCACCGGGAAGGTGAAGCTCTCTCGCAGCGCAGGTAAAGAAACGGTACTGGCAGTATTACAAGCGATGATAACGAGAGCCAAGGGGTGGTGTTGCTGAACCGCACTGACGATTTCCAGCACACGCTCAATGATAAATTCTTCGGATTTTTCACCATAGGGGAAAGCGACATTATCAAAGGCATATATATAGTGGAGATCCGGCAGCAATTGCCGAACCTCTTGATACACAGACAGCCCGCCGACACCGGAATCAAAGATCAATACCGAGGGGCGGGAGATCGCAGTGGTGTTAGAAGGTATAGCTTCCAGTGAGGTGGTATTCTCTTCCTGGTGTTGCGTAGCCATATGCCGTCTCATACTCTTTATCAAACAGGTTGGCGATTCTACCACGAACTGTCAGATGTGAGGTGACCGGATATGAGACAGCAACATCCCATAGACTGACACCCCCCAGTTTGACGCTCTGGTTAGGATAGACGTTATAGTTCTTATCATACCGCTCTCCTAAGTATTGATAAGTGACCGCCCAATCAAAATCATAAACCTGCCAATCCAATTCATATTTTACCAGTTGTTTGGAGCGACGCAGCAGTGTCTCATTAGTTTTGCGATTGCGCGGATCGACATAATCATAAGAAAGTTGATGAGTCAGCGGGCCGGTGTCAAATGACGCCGTGGCTTCAACCCCTTTAATCTTCGCCTGATCCACATTGTAATAAGCAAACTCACCCCCTTTTTGAGCGTAGTCGATCAGGTTATCGATATCGTTCTGATATCCCGTTACCCGCCAGCTTACCGGACCGGTCAAGCCTTCAAAACCGCCTTCCCACTGTTTGCTTTCTTCTGGCTTCAGGTCCGGGTTGCCCCAGGTACCGCCGTAAAGCTGGCCCAAATTTGGCCCTTTGAATGCTGTGCCGTAAGAGATAATGGCTCGATAACCTTCAATAAACTCCCATGAAGTGCTGGCTTGCCAAGTATTGTGCCAACCAAACTGCGAGCTATCATCGCCACGTAGCGCGCCTTCCAAAATCACCGTATCAATTTGCTGCTGAGCTGTTAGATACAAACCGGTATTGCGCCGACTTTTGCTATCCGTGATATAAGCCGTACCGGGTTCCAGCTTTTGCTCCTGCCAATCGACCCCAGTGCTGATGCTACCTTGCCCAACCTTGACGTTGTTGCCCCACTGAAGATTATATTGCGTGGTGTCATCCAGCGTAGATGAAGCGGAATAACGACCATATTTCGGGTCATAATTATAATCTTTGCTATGGCTATAACTGGCCGTCAATTGCGTGGCATAAATACCTTGGTGATAGCGTAAGCCACTGTCCCAAGACTGGCTGTATAGCTGGCGGGTATCCGGTAATGCATCAAAATTTACCGGGTCGTTAAAGCTATAGAAACCATCATAGGACGTGCGGTTATCGTAACCATAGCCGCGCACAAACCCCTGCAGTTGCCCACTGAATTGATGTTGCAGCTCACCATACAGCGACTTGCTCATAAAACCATCACGATCCGGTTGTGCCGGGTTACCAAAGCTGTCCGGCAGACCGGCGACCACATCATAACCTTTGCTATAGGTGTAATTACCCGCCATGGTGGCGATAGTTTTGTCACCCAATTGCTGCTGGGTCGCGCCGTCATATGCCTGAAAACCATTGGAGCCGATGCCAGCCGAAAGGGTAGAACCATTCTTTTCACGGGTGGTGATAATGTTGACCACCCCACCAATCGCGTCTGAACCATAGACTGCCGAGCGGGAGCCACGAATAAACTCCACTCTCTGTACCAGTGAAATGGGGATTTGGCTCAGATCAGAAGAGCCACTGATCCCTGCCTGGTTCAAGCGGACACCATTAATCAATAGCAGGACATGCCGTGATTCTGTACCACGGATAAATAGTGCGGAGCTCTGCCCCATCCCGCCATTTTGCGCGATATCCACCCCTGGCAAGCGGCGCATAACATCAACCAGGCTTTTAGCCTGCCAACGCTCAATATCATTACGGGTCACAATAGAGGTGGGAGCTAACACGGAGGAAACTGGCTGAGGAAAGCGATTGGCTGTCACCACCAGGTTGTCACTATCATTGGTTACGGTGTTGTCTTGCGCCCATGCTGAAAGTGCTGTTGTGGAGGAAACCACCACCAGCAGTACATTTTTTATCATTGTCATTACGAAAAGCATCCAAACTTATCATTGGCGGATGCCGCAGAGCCACAGCCGATAATCGCGACAGCTATGGATATTGCGACGTACACCGGCAGGTTTTCGGGCTTGGGATTTGCTGATTGCCATTAGCAACCCGCACCGGGCGATGACTTCCCATCCAGCAGTGGACAGTGTCTATGTTGTTTAAACCTGATATACCCTTGGTTTTTTAGGCTGCAGAGCCGTTATGCTGGCCGACTTGTTACACTATTGCCGTTATCTGCACCTTGAATAAACCCGAGCATCAACTCAAGATTAAAACGCTATCGCCGTGACTTCCCCATACCGCTGCGCGTCAGCTCCAGATTTGCACTGGATTCCCTTTTCACTCGCTGCTTGAGACCGGACGCTCATGCTACCGCCAATAAAAATGGATGTCTAGATTGCCAATTGTGTTTCGAATTAGCATCGCCAAAGTTGGACTTCATCGAACGATGCCCTACAATCGCCGCTGTTCCAATTAGCCTGACGAGAATGAACCATGACACCCGAGACTTTGCCCACTGAACGCTATGATGATCAACTGGCAGAAAAAACTGCCCGCCTGAAGACCATGATGTCTCCGTTTATGGCACCCGAGCCGGAAGTGTTTCGCTCGCCAGTCAGCCACTATCGCATGCGGGCAGAGTTCCGTATCTGGCATGATGAAGAAGATATGTATCACATCATGTTTGATCAGCAGACCAAACAACGCATTCGTGTAGATTCTTTCCCTGCGGCCAGTGAGCTGATCAACCGCCTGATGAGCGCGTTAATGGCAGCACTCAAGCCCAACCCGGCGCTGCGCCATAAATTATTCCAAATTGATTATCTCTCTACCCAGAGCGGGAAAATCATTGCCTCTTTACTGTACCATCGCAAATTAGACGAGCAGTGGCAGCAAGCGGCCTCAGCATTGCGTGATACCTTACGTGCACAGGGGTTCGACCTCCAACTTATTGGCCGAGCCTCAAAGATGAAGGTGGTACTGGATCAGGATTATATTGATGAAGTCCTGCCCGTTGGCGGTCGTAATATGATTTATCGGCAGGTGGAGAACAGCTTCACTCAGCCCAATGCGGCGATCAACGTGCAAATGTTGGAATGGGCGCTAGATGTGACTCAGGATTCCAAAGGCGACCTACTGGAACTGTATTGCGGTAACGGTAACTTCTCACTGGCACTGGCGCGCAACTTCGAACGGGTGTTGGCCACTGAGATCGCTAAACCGTCGGTGGCTGCAGCGCAATACAACATCGCTGCCAATCATATCGACAACGTACAGATTATCCGTATGGCCGCCGAAGATTTCACCCAAGCAATGCAGGGAGTACGTGAGTTCAACCGTTTAAAGGGGATCGATTTGAGCAGTTACCACTGCGAGACGATTTTCGTCGATCCTCCGCGTAGTGGGTTAGATGCTGAAACAATAAAAATGGTACAAGCCTACCCTCGCATCCTTTATATCTCCTGCAACCCGGAAACACTGTGTGCCAACCTCGACACGTTGCAAGCCACACACAAAATTACCCGCCTGGCACTGTTTGATCAATTCCCTTACACCCACCATATGGAAGCGGGTGTGATGCTAGAACGTATTTAATGCAAATAGTGGCCTGACGCCCAGTGAATCAGAGCGGCAATTAATGGGTATGCTCGCAACTCGGTGACCAATTTTTCTTGACCACTACAATCCGCTCAATCGTGTTTTTCTCTTGAGCTCTCTGGAAACAGTGGATTGACTGATGCTTAGCAGTTTAGCGATACGACTTTGCGAGCAACTGCTTTTCTTTAGGGCTTCGATCTGGCATCGTTGACCCTTGGTCAGTTGTCGATATTGTCTCATTTTGTGCATCTCTTGCTGGAGAGCAAAAGGTGAGCTTACCAGCAGCTAACCTTTCCTTTTCAGCTATCGCAAGTTATGCACTTGGTAGTTGAATCTAAGAATCATGAACGACCAGATAAAGC
>NZ_JBXUGO010000047.1:0-2652 GCF_057180565.1 Serratia sp. HNCC26DJ244
CTGCGTATTCCGCTCTGTTCGATCACGGATTGGCATCGAAGTTCGATCAGTGTTTCGCATCCATTCGATCACCCGGGATGCTTTAACTTTTTCTACTGCTTTTTAACCTCTTTTTTCCTCACTTTCCACTGCCGTTTTGCTTTTCCTCATCGATTCACCCTTCAGGACCAGCCTGTGGGCGTTATGCACCAGTCTGTCCAGGATGGCATCTGCTGTGGTTGGGTTCTCCATCAGCCCGTGCCACTTATCCACCGGGAACTGGCTCACCACCAGGGTGCTGCTTTGCCCGTACCGGTCTTCCACTATTTCCAGCAGATCGCTACATTGCGCGTTGGTCAGTGGCTCCAGACCCAGATCATCCAGGATAAGCACCTGCGTTTTTTGCAGCTGTTTCAGGTGTTTCAGCCAGCTGCCGTCAACTCGGCCCTGCGCCAGCATTTCCAGTAACCGACCGATACGCCAGTACTGGACGCTGTGTTTCTGCCGGCATGCCTGCTCACCTAGCGCGTTGGCAATCCAGCTTTTTCCGCACCCCGTCGGGCCGGTTATCAGCAGGCTTTTCTTGTGGGTGATGTAATGACCGTTTAGCAGTTCCCGCATCTGTTCGCTTCTCAGCCCTCGTGATACCGGGTAATGCAGCCCCTCCGGGGCTGCCTGGTACTTCAGGTTGGCGCTTTTTCTCAGACGCGCGACACGACTATTTTCTCTGTTCAGCAGCTCGTCATCGACCAGCAGGGCCAGTCGCTCCTCGAACGATAGCTCATCGTAAGTTTGTGGGGTTTCACGCTGGCGTATCAGGCTCCCGGCCATTGCCGGCAGCTTCAACTGGGTCAGTTTATTTAACAGGTTATCGCTCATGACGGTGTTCCTCGGTTCATCAGTTAGTGGTAGTAGCCCGGACCGCGCAGGTTTTCATGTTCCGGCGAGAGTAGTGAGCGCTGTTCATTACGGTCGGAACACGGTATTTCCTGGTTCTCACGATGGTGGCGCAGCAGGTTGTCGATGAACCGTCTGTCTGGTGCGTTATAATGCCAGGCGATGTAGCAAGCTTTTTCCAGCCTCTCTTTTCCGTATTTTTTCTGCAGCGCGGTCAGACCAAGTACCGCACGGTAGGCCAGCTCCGGGTGAGTTTTCGCTTTCAGCATGGCGTCAACCACCTTGCCGGTGAACGGGCCGATGCGGCTTCCCATCTCGACCAGACTCTCTGGTGTCCAGGTCCCATGTCCCCGGTGCTGAGCCGGCATGTGTAACGGATTGGTGGTGTGTTTATATTCATGCGGGCTACACGGATGCTGTGCCACGCACTGTCCCTTGTGCCAGATCTGAACCACCGACTGGCCCGCTTTCAGCGACAGGCGTTCACCAACCAGCTCATGCGGGACCGAGTACCAGTGGCGGGCATACTCAACGTGGTAGTCTGGGCCGACTTTCACCGCTTTGTACTCGGTGTATTCATACAGTGCCAGAGGCAGCGGTGAGAGCGCCGGGGCATCCAGCACGCGGAAGCGCTCTGCGCGGCTCTGGTTGCCGTACCCTTTCATCGGGCGGTTATTCAGGTCCGTCAGCAGCTCACGAAGGCGGGTATTCAGCGCCCTGAGCGTGTGGAAGGTTTCGTTGCGGATCCGGGCAAGCAGCCATCTTTCCACGATAAGGACACCGTTTTCCGCTTTGGATTTATCTTTCGGTTTATAGGGACGAGCCGGGATGATGACGGTGCCGTAGTGCTCCGCCAACGCCTGATAACTGTCATTGATGACCGGTTCATAGCGATCTGCCTTTTTCACCGCACTTTTGAGGTTATCGGGGATCAGCAACTTCGGTACGCCACCCAGGAAGGTCAGGCAGCGGCTGTTGGCGTTCAACCAGGACATCATATCCTGACCTTCACAGGCCTCGACGTAGGTGTAGTTAGAGGCCCCCATCACCGCCACGAAGATGGCCACTCGGCGAACCTCCCCGGTATCCGGGTTGATGATGGGGATCGTCGGACCGCAGAAGTCGATAAAGAGCTTTTCCCCGGCACGGTGCTCCTGGCGCATTGAGAGACGCCGTGTTTTTTTCCACTCACGGTAGCAACGGCAGAAGTGGGAGTATCCCATCGCCAGCTCCCCGGCCTGAGCCTTGTACTCCATCCACAGCAGTTGCCGCGTCACGCCAGGCTTTCTCATCTCGGTGTCGAAGTAAAGCAGATCCGGCGTCACCCGCCCTGACAGCGGCGTGCTTTTTACCGGGAAAAGGCGTTTTTCAAGGACATCATGGGACATCGCTGCGGGGAGAGGCCATGGCAGAGACGTGGCTTTAAAGCGAGCAAGGACCTCAAAAACCGTTGATGAACTGATTTTCATCGTCAGCCCGATGCAACGGTTGGTCAGCTTCTGATCGAACTTGAGCTGAAGGATCTTAAAACAGGTTTCCATAGAACTCCTGGCTTTTCTCTTTTTAGACATCGATGTCTCCATTGGCGTAAAAATCAGCCATGGAGACCGTGTAAGAAAGAGTTAATTCCCGGAGTGATCGGCAGGATGCCAAACCATGATCGGAGATGCGTGCCAAACCGTGATCGATTGTGATGCCAAATCGCGATCGGAGATGCATGCCAAATCATGATCGATTCGAATGCCAAACTGTGATCGATTCAGACGCCATTTTGCA
>NZ_JBXUGO010000048.1:0-2467 GCF_057180565.1 Serratia sp. HNCC26DJ244
GATGCACAGGGCTTGAGTGGTGTCGTGGACCTGACTAATGGCTCTAGCCTGACTATTGACGGCAGCACCGTGCTGAATAGTGCCGCCAGGGTGAACGTGGCGGATACCGGCAGTGATTTGAACATCACCACCACCGGGGCGTTTACCTTCAATAATGCGCTGACCGGGTTGGGGGATGTCAATGTCAACACCAACAACAGCGCGTTTAACTTTGGCACGACGGTGGGCAGTGCTTTTGCCGGTACGGTGAATTTACAAAATACCCTGTTTGCACTCTCTGGCGACAATACTCGCGCGTTAACGCTTGCCACCCTCAACCTGGGTAACGGTAGTCACACCACAGTCGGGGCCAGTGGGGTCATCAGCACAGAAACTGTCGGCGATGTCAGCATGGATGGCGGTAGTGTGACGTTTTATGCCGGTATTCCCGGCCAGCAGGCGGATGGGATCATCGCGACTGACAGCTTGACTGCCCATGGCGGGGTGGTGAACGTGTTGGGCAATATTGCCATTGATAACACCCCACCCAATGGTTCACTGCTGAATCAAATTTCGGCCTCCAATGGTATTCAACTGGTGAGTGCTCAGAGTGCTTCGGGGGTCAGTCAGTTAACCTTGCTGATTAATGGGGCGGCGGCAGGGCAAGGGACCTCGAGCCAAATTGACCAGGGCGGTGTCCATGTTGCCAACGGGATTTATGATTATGGCTTGAGCAACAGTGGCCGTTATGGGGCGGGCCTGTATATGAATTACGCCCTCACCGCCCTTGAGTTGCTGGGTAATGGTGTAGATGCGCTGGTGATTGCTACCGATGGGCTGGCGGGCTCTAACAACACCCTGTCGGTGAATATCTTTGGTACCGGTGACTTGGTGCTGGCGGGTGCCCTGGCACCGTTAACGATTTCCAACAGCACCAACAGCTATAGCGGCACCACTACTATCAGCGCAGGCTCGGTATCGCTGGGGGCCAGTGGAGCACTGGGCAGCACCACTTTACTGGCAGTGAACAGTGGCAGTACGTTCAACCTCAACAACTACCAGCAAATTGTGGGAAGTACCACCAATGAGGGCTCGGTGCTGTTAGGCAGTGGCGTACTGACCAGTGGAGCATTAACCAACAATGGTTTGATTGATCTCGGTACCGGCACCTTGACCCTGACCCAGGGGGGGAGTTCCGGCGCTACCGACGGTTTAACCGGTAGTGGATTGCTCAATGTCCAAGCCGGTACCTTCACCGTCAGTGCGGCCAACAGTGGATTAACCGCTGATACCGACATTGACAGTGGGGCGACGCTGATACTGAACAATACCGGGACCCTGGGCAGCAGTGATGTGAACGTGGACGGTAGCCTGACCTTTGCCCGCGATGGCAGCTTTGCCAACCCACTCAGTGGTGCGGGGATTATCAATACGCTGGCGGATGTGCAACTCACCGGTGATAACCACTTGTTTGTCGGTGCTCAGGTGATTGGTGCCGACAGCCGCTTAACCGTGACTGCGGCCAATCACCTGGGGGATGCTGCCGCCACGGTGAATTTAACCACCAACACCTCGGAGTTGGTCTTGAGTAGCCTGTTTGGTGCGGTGGCCAATGCACTGACCGGGGTGAGCGATTCAACGGTGACGGTCACCAATGGGTCGGCGTTGTCGCTGACGGGTGATAACAGCAACTTTAATGGCGGGTATGATCTGATTGGCAACAGCACGGTGACGGTGACACAAGCGCAGAGCCTGGGCAATGGCTCGGTGGCGATTGCCAGTGGCAGTACGTTGCTGTTTAACGGTTATTTCGCGCGCGCGTTAAGCACCTTGGATAATGCCCTCAGTGGTGATGGCAGTTGGACGCTTAATGCCAGTCATATTGACTTGAGCAATAACAGCCTGGCTCAGGACTTCAGCGGTGTGGTGAATATCACCCAGGGCTCCAGCTTGAATATCGACAGCAGCACGGTACTCAACAGTGCGGCCACGGTGAATGTGGCGGATATCAGCAGTGATCTGAACATCGCCACCACGGGGGCGTTTACCTTCAATAATGCGCTGACTGGGCAGGGCGTGGTCAATGTCAACACCAACAACACGGCGTTTGATTTTGGCACCTCGGTAGGCAGTGATTTTACCGGCAAGGTCAGCTTGCAAAACACCCAGTTTGCTCTCGCCGGCACGAATACCGGTACATTAACGCAAGCCACTCTGGACCTGGGCACGGGCAGTCATACCACCGTGGGGCGTGTTGGGGTGAGTAGTACAGAAGCTGTGGGTAATGTCAGTCTCCATGGCGGCAGTCTGGTGTTTTATGCCGGCATTCCCGGTCAGCAGGCGGATGGGGTGATTGCGACCAACAACTGGGCTGCCAGTAGCGGTGTGGTCAATGTTCTGGGCAATCTTTCTATTGATAACACCCCGCCGAATGGCTCATTACTGAATCAAATTTCAGCCTCCAATGGCATTCAACTGGTGAGTGCCC
>NZ_JBXUGO010000049.1:0-2464 GCF_057180565.1 Serratia sp. HNCC26DJ244
AATGCACAGGGCTTAAGTGGTGTCGTGGACCTGACTAATGGCTCTAGCCTGAATATTGACGGCAGTACAGTGCTGAACAGTGCCGCCAGGTTGAATGTGGCGGATATCGGCAGTGATTTGAACATCACTACCACCGGGGCGTTGACCTTCAACAATGGGCTGACCGGGTTGGGGGATGTGAATGTCAACACCAACAACAACGCCTTTAACTTTGGCACGACGGTGGGCAGTGCGTTTGCGGGGACGGTGAATTTACAAAATACCCTGTTTGCACTCTCCGGCGACAATACTCGCGCGTTAACGCTTGCCACCCTCAACCTGGGTAACGGTAGTCACACCACGGTCGGGGCCAGTGGGGTCATCAGCACAGAAACTGTCGGCGATGTCAGCATGGATGGCGGTAGTTTGACGTTTTATGCCGGTATTCCCGGCCAACAGGCGGATGGGATCATCGCTACTGACCGCTTGACTGCCCATGGCGGGGTGGTGAACGTGTTGGGCAATATTGCCATTGATAACACCCCACCCAATGGTTCACTGCTGAATCAAATTTCGGCCTCCAATGGCATTCAACTGGTGAATGCCCAGATTGCTTCGGGGGTCAGTCAGTTAACCTTGCTGATTAATGGGGCGGCGGCAGGGCAAGGGACCTCGAGCCAAATTGACCAGGGGGGCGTCCATGTTGCCAACGGGATTTATGATTATGGCTTGAGCAACAGTGGCCGTTATGGGGCGGGCCTGTATATGAATTACGCCCTCACCGCCCTTGAGTTGCTGGGTAATGGTGTGGATGCGCTGGTGATTGCCACCGATGGGCTGGCGGGCTCTAACAACACCCTGTCGGTGAATATCTTTGGTGCCGGTGATCTGGTACTGGAGGGTGCCCTGGCACCGTTAACGATTTCCAACAGCACCAACAGCTATAGCGGCACTACCACCATCAGTGCAGGCTCGGTGTCGCTGGGGGCCAGTGGGGCGCTGGGCAACACCACCGTACTGGCAGTGAACAGCGGCAGTACGTTTAACCTCAACAACTACCAGCAAATTGTGGGGAGTACTACCAATGAGGGCTCGGTGCTGTTAGGCAGTGGCGTACTGACCAGTGGAGCATTAACCAACAATGGTTTGATGAATCTCGGTACCGGCACCTTGACCCTGACCCAGGGGGGGAGTTCCGGCTCTACCGACGGTTTAACCGGTAGTGGATTGCTCAATGTCCAAGCCGGTACCTTCACCGTCAGTGCAGCCAACAGTGGATTAACGGGGCAGACGGCGGTCGCTGCGGGCGCTACCTTGTTGTTGAACAGTGCCGGGACCCTGGGCAGCAGCGCCGTGAATGTGGAGGGTAGCCTGACCTTCGCCCGTGATGGCAACTTTGCCAACCGGTTAAGTGGGTCTGGTCTTATCAATACCCAGGGGAATGTGCAGTTAACCGGCAATAACGACTTTATCGGCACTCAGGTGATTGCGGCAGACAGCCAGTTGACGGTGACTGCGGCCAATCACCTGGGGGATGCTGCCGCCACGGTGAATTTAACCACCAACACCTCGGAACTGGTCTTGAGTAGCCTGTTTGGTGCGGTGGCCAATGCACTGACCGGGGTGAGCGATTCAACGGTGACGGTCACCAATGGATCGGCGTTGTCGCTGACGGGTGATAACAGTAACTTTAATGGCTGGTATGATCTGATTGGCAACAGCACGGTGACGGTGACACAAGCGCAGAGCCTGGGCAATGGCTCGGTGGCGATTGCCAGTGGCAGTACGTTGCTGTTTAACGGTTATCTCGCGCGGGCGTTAAGCACCTTGGATAATGCCCTCAGTGGCGATGGCAGTTGGACGCTCAATGCCAGTCATATTGATTTGAGCAATAACAGCCTGGCTCAGGACTTCAGCGGTGTGGTGAATATCACCCAGGGCTCCAGCTTGAATATCGACAGCAGCACGGTACTCAACAGTGCTGCCACGGTGAATGTGGCGGATATCAGCAGTGATCTGAACATCGCCACCACGGGGGCGTTTACCTTCAATAATGCGCTGACTGGGCAGGGCGTGGTCAATGTCAATACCAACAACACGGCGTTTGATTTTGGCACCTCGGTGGGCAGTGATTTTACCGGCAAGGTCAGCTTGCAAAACACCCAGTTTGCTCTCGCCGGCACGAATACCAGTACATTAACGCAAGCCACTCTGGACCTGGGCACGGGCAGTAATACCACCGTGGGGCGTGTTGGGGTGAGTAGTACAGAAGCCGTGGGTAATGTCAGTCTCCATGGCGGCAGTTTGGTATTTTATGCCGGCATTCCCGGTCAGCAGGCGGATGGGGTGATTGCGACCAACAATTTGACTGCCAGTAGCGGTGTGGTCAATGTTCTGGGCAATCTTTCTATTGATAACACCCCGCCGAATGACTCATTACTGAATCAAATTTCAGCCTCCAATGGCATTCAACTGGTGAGTGCCG
>NZ_JBXUGO010000050.1:0-2449 GCF_057180565.1 Serratia sp. HNCC26DJ244
CCTTGTTCAGCGCTTGCGCTCGGTTCTATATTGATATCAACCAGTTCCGCCGCAGGCGCAAAACGTAGTAGGTAGCTGGGGTGAGACTCTACGGGTGTTGAAGCAGCAGTGTCTGCATGCTCGGTGCTATTCACGGCACGACTAGCAGCGCTATCGGCATCATGGTCTGCTGTTAAGCTGGCTCTGTTCGCCGCAGTCGTGTTGTACACCTTGGCACGCTGGCTAATATCATTAGCCCATACCGAAAACTCAAAATAAGGTGTTTGTAGTCGTATTAACTCCGGCATTCCTAGCTACTCCTATCACCAAACGCTAGCCTTACATTCATCAGAGAAAGCCAACACCTTAAGGCCAGAAACTGGTGAAGGTGGCGCTCGCCAAACGCTGTTGCATCCACGCCAATTTAGCTTTTGAACGACAGGGAATGCGCAGCACTTTATCCTCGTCGGTGGCGCCTTCTGCAACCATTTTTTCGCGGTAAAGATCGGGACGCTGGTTAGCTGCATCATTTTCATCGGCTTGCCAAATGGGCGCTAACTGCTCAGCCAGCACCACATTCAACTCTACTAAAATATCGTTGCCATCAGCGGTGCTCAGTTTATCGCTATCGCCTTCAATACGCGGCAGCACTTTACACATCATAAAGTCATCCCAGACGGCTTTTAAAGTCGGTGTGTCTAATGGTTGGCTGCTGACTACGGCAAGCAGTAACTCATTGAGGGCACGGTAAGCGAGTTCAAATGGGGTGTCTTTGAGCACCTGGTTCACCGCCGTTAAAAAATCCACGGTCGTCTTCCCGTTGTTATCAACGGTATTGGCTAAGTCTGTTTGGCTGACTTGTGACCAAATCGGGTAGCTCAGCCGTTTGTTGCAACTCTTTGGCTTAAAAAAATCATCATAGTTATTAGGGAAAAAGGCACCAAAATCAAAGCTAAGCGCACGATCTATCACCTTGCGTGAAAAACCATGGGTAGTTTCATCCATATTCACCGTGCCCGCCACCATCAGGTTAAACGGAATGGCTAAACCATATTGGCAAATTAATTGCCACAGCTCATTGTACTCTGATGCTGCAAAACCCAATTCACTGCGAAGCTTGTTTTTATCGGCCACTGCGTTAATGGTTGCAGGTTTTAATAATGCATCGCTACTGTAGGTAAAGTTACCGCCATCCCACCGCCATTCGCGGGTTTCTAGCACCGACAAATAGTCGGCAAAATACTGCTCAACTGGGGCAAGGTTCATTTCATCTAAGCACAGCCAGTAAGGTAATACTGGCTTAAGGGCCTCTCTATCGCCCGTCACCACCAAACGCCCCCCTTGCCCCTCGGTATCCTGTACCTCTATGGTTAAGTCACTATCCACAATCCCGCGCCATGCTTTGGCAATAAACTGTAACACATCGGTGGTGACGTATTCTGCCGCCCCGTTAAGCCGTGAGATATAGCCCAACAAATCACTGGGTTCATGCCAGTCTGGGCGAACTGAAGTTAAACAATAGGTTTCATCAAACTGACCAGACATTTTAGCCTGCTCACGTACAAAACGAGTTTTACCGGTGCCTGAGATGCCGGCAAGGAGGAGGAAGGGTTTGGGGGAAATCTGTGCATTTTTAATTTCAACAACACTTAAAGAAAGGTCTGCAAACGCATCCGAACTGATATCCTGGATAACACCTAACGGATGGATTTCTTCATTTAACCATTGTATTAATTTATTTTTGTTTTTATTCCTCCCTTTATTTGGCAGCATAAAGCCAACTGGTGGGAAATTTGCAATAATTGTCTCAATAACACTTCTATCATTGCTTCCTGACCTCAATACTGTATCTACATGCGTTGGATGACCTTTTATTAGTTTTGTAAGCACAGCAACTATGCGCTCAAAACGTATAGCAATTTGACCATCACCACGAGCTACAAATATTTTCCCATCATCTTCCCAATCAACGCGATTAATAACCGAAGTATTTCTTCCTGTTATATATTGTAATTCCTTGCCAACAAGTTGGTCGATCCATGCTCTAGATTTCCTCACCGCATCTTCAATTTGCATCTATCAATCCTTCAAGTAATCTTGAATTGTTTTGGCGATCCCATATGAAAAAAGATAAGGGACACCGTTTCCAATAGTTTTAAACATCGCACTTAAAGTCATTGAACTTGGAAGTTCAAAATCATGAGGCAAAGATTGAATCGCCATCGCTTCAGCCGCAGATATTCTTCTTGGCTTAGTTGGATGTAAATGTACTTCATTGTTGCCATATGCTGCTGTAGGTGAGTATCTAAATCGATGAAGTCTTTTGTATGACTTTTTTGATGTATCACCTTCATCAATAACAAGGAACTTTGCTAGACCGGCTCTCGGCGTGAAATGATGATCTTTGTTTGGATGCAAATGAACTTCATTTTTATTAAACCAATAATCAACTGTAAGGTCTAACGGTAAG
>NZ_JBXUGO010000051.1:0-2439 GCF_057180565.1 Serratia sp. HNCC26DJ244
AACCGCCGTTAAATCGACCTATTTGTCCTATTCATATTGCGGCACATTTTTTGAAAAAGGGGCCAGGTCAACATTCCACGGTAACAGTGCTTCTATCTTTTCCACCGTATCGGCTTCACCAATGCGTTCCAGCACATGTTGGATATAGGCCGCTGGCTCCAGATTGTTGGCTTTCGCTGTTTCAATCAGGGAATAACAGCAGGCACTGGCTCGGGCCCCTTGAGAACTGTCGGCAAACAACCACGCTTTTCTGCCCACCGCAAACGGGCGTATCGCATTCTCCGCCAACACATTGCTGATATTCAGATAACCGTGTTCGCAGTAGCCGATCAGCGATGCCCAATGGTTGAGCGTGTACTCCATCGCCCGGCGTGTCAGTGAGCCTTTCATCACTGAACCAACATTTTTCTCCAGCCACGCTTTGAAGATGGCAAGCAAAGGCACGCTGTGCTGCTGGCGAGCCTGATACTTATCCTGTTCGGCAAGCCCCTGAATGGCGCGTTCTATCCCGTACAGTTTGCCAATGTACCCTAATGCCACATCGGCCTTGGTGGGCGCAGTGTTTGATGTTTTTTTCCCTTTGGGTACCGCCTTGCCCGCTTCAACATATTTGCGCCGAGCATGATCCCAACAACCAATACGCACCAGTTGGTTTTCACGACATACCTCGGCATAGCCGGCATAACCATCGGTTTGCAGAATACCGCTAAAGCCGTCCAACAGGCGTACGGGAACGCTGCCCGCGCGACTCGGGTCATAATCAAACAAGACCGACGGTTTATCCGGTGGTCCCCCACGTACCACCCACATCCATTTGTCCGATTGGGCCGTTTTACCGTCTTCTTTCAGCACTTGAATGCGGGTCTCATCCATCTGCAGATAGCGACTGCTGTTTTGCACTTCACGCATTAAGTTAAGCAGCGGTTGAAATACCTCGGCTAGTCGGATGATCCAGTGAGCCATATTGGTGCGGGCTACCGAGTGGCCACTGCGGGCCAAGATACTTTCCAGGCGGTACAGCGGCAAGCCATCGGCATACTTGGCCACGATGATATAGGCCAACAACGAGACGGTGGCAAAACACTTACCCAGCGGATGAACCGGGCGCTGAGCCGCGACGATAACCTCGTTACCATCGCGCTCAAATACCGCTTTTTCCTGCCAGTATTCGATAACTTTCATTTGGGCGGGAATATAGGCCAACTCTTCTTTGACCTTGCTGAAGAAAGTGCGACTGGCCCCGGCTTTTTCTTCGTCGGACAGGCACAACTCCACCCGCTCACGCAGTAAGTTATCGGAAAAACCTCGCTGCCGGGTGGTCTTTTTCGGCGAGGACGGCGTGGGCTCTTCCTCGGGCAGTTGTGCTGATAAAGCCTCAATCGCCACTTCCAGTTCAGCTTCATCGAACAGAGAAATCTGGTCGACATGGCGCTCGCTGCTGGCAGCAAACTGTTGGGCTCTTTTGAGCCGGAGTTGTTCTTCCAGCAACGCGACATAACGTTCCAGATGCTGGATAGCGTCATCTTTTGATTGGATGACTTCATCTTTAGACTGAAGCTGTTGACGTAATTCCACCACCAACTCAACCGCAGATAAACTGCGGTTGTCAGGTTGTTTGCTTGATGGGGGAGCAGGCTTTTTCATGAGGGAAATAATAACAAAAACAGCCGGATAATGCACGTTCACGGCTTAATTTACCCTGTCATAATGCAGTTTTTTATGTCCATTGAGCAGACGGATATCGTAACCATCGAGCAGCCAATTAATCTGTTCACCGGTCAGCGGCAACAGGTCATCAGCCAGGCTGGGCCACTTAAACTTCTCCTCGGCCAGCGCCTTATAATAGAGAACAAAGCCATTATCCTCCCACATCAGACATTTGATTTTATTGCGCTGGCGGTTGGTGAAGGCATACAGTGCCCCAGTAAAGGGATTATGGCCCAGTTCCTGTTCAATCAGTGCCGCCAGACCATTTACTTGCTTACGAAAATCAATCGGGGCGCGATAAAGATAAATGTGCGGCATCGCCAGCGCGGGGCGTAAATGATGGTTACGCATCAGAGCTGCCTGAGGATAGCGCCCAGCAAAGTGACATTGCAGTCATTGAGGCCGGTGATCACCAGCCCATTGGGCAATGAGAGTGTCAGCTCGGCAGAATTGACCGGTACCGTGGCGGTGACTTTGGCAAACCCGGGTGAAAGGCGATCTTCGGGAGTGCGATATTTTTGCCGCCAGTAAACAAACTGGTGGTAAGTGAGTTGATGTTGCTGGCAAAAAATCTGACCAGAAAGGCCGGATGCCTGCCAGAGAGTAATTTGTTCACGCCAATAGTCGGCACGCTGTTGAGACTTCATGATGGCACCTCTGTATTAAATAAATGCAGGGGCAGTGTTGCGCAGCCTGTGGTTAAAAAACAGATGCTGATTTAAGGGCGCATAC
>NZ_JBXUGO010000052.1:0-2404 GCF_057180565.1 Serratia sp. HNCC26DJ244
GCCAAGGTACTGTTGCTGTCTGTATTCAGTGCCCCCACCGTTTGGGTATGGGCATTCAAATCCACACGGGCACCGCTGCTAATGGCAAGGTTAGCGGTATTCCCCAAGGCCGAATCGGCCATTAACTGCAAAATACCCGCGCGCACGAAGGTCGCACCGGTGTAATCATTGGCGCTACTTGACAAGGTCACGATAGTGCCATCATTAGGGGAATCAATCGCCAAATCACCGCTGCCGGTGATTTTCGCGTTAAGATTATTGTGTGGGGTGCCGTTATTGACCAACGTGCCCTGCAAAACCAGTGCTTCACTGTCACTGGTTAACAGCTCCAGCTTTTTCAAACCGTAATTGACATATAAACCGTCCAGTTCGATACCGGTACTGAGGCCATACATAAAGGTCCCCATACCCGCGACCGTCGTGTTATTGGGGTTGGTAATGCCTTGCAGATAAATAGTCTCGATGGGGAGATTGTTGCCATCCGTGAGTATCAACTCATCACCCGTGCCGTTGGCGGCCCCTTGCGCCAACCCGACAATAATCACCCCGGTGTCCAGATCCAGGGTGTTCAGCCCCTCGATACTGGGCGAGAGTGTCTCTGGCAAGTTGACACTCACCGTACCGCCAGCGCGCGTATCAATATTTTGCGCAATAATGGTCCCCTCGGAAGTGACCACCCCATTGTTTTCACTCAGGTTGGCATAGGTTAATACCCCATCCTTGAACACCAGACTACCGAGGGTTTGTACCCCATCCCCCACCGAGGTATTACTGCCCGCCGCCAGCTCAAGCGTCGCCTGAGTCAAGGTGGTGGTATTGGTGCCAGATAAATCAAACCGGGTATTTTGTAAATTCACCGTGCCCGTAAAGGCGCTGCCCACAGTAGTAGCAAAGTTAAAGGCTGTGCTGTTGGTATCAACATTGATAACACCGGCCCCGATTAACTTGTTGGCGAAATTGAAGACACCCGCACTGTTGATATTTAGCGAATCAATGGATTGAGCCACATTAAGGGTCGCCAGCGGGTTCAGTATCTGATCACTACTGAGGTTCAGCCGTGATCCGTCGTCGATATTGATCAACCCAACAAAATGAGTGAGGTCAGTGGTATTGATACTGATGGCGCTGTCGGACATGGTAATGGTGCCATCACCACTGATGGACTCGATGGTGTTCAAGTTGGCCGGGTTGGCATTATTCAGGTTATTTAACAACAGCTTGAGCTTGCTTCCGGAATCAATGGTCATGCTAGAAGTGCCTAAACTCAGGTGGTCCAGGACATTCAAAACACTGTCTTCGGTCAGGAGGAAGTGACCATCAAAGCCAGCGTTATTGGCCAATAGCAACATGTTGGCGTTATTATTAACGATAATGGTCGAATTCAATACACCTTGAAGGGTATTGGCCACACTATCCTGCACACCCGAGAAAATCAGCTGTGAGGTACTGTCCGTTAAATTGATAGTGGCGCTGCTGTCCCCCAGATTATTCGCCGCAGTGACCGTCAGTATGCCGTTGGCATTGATACTTTGTGTGCCTGCGAAGGTGTTTTTCCCGGTGAGCTGCACATTGGCATTGGTATTAATGACTCCGCTGCCACTGAGTACATTGTCAAAACTGCCATTGCCATTAAAATTCAGTGTCCCTTCAACGGCGACATTGCTGGAGCCCAAGTTGCCCGTATTAATCAGGCTGATAGCCGCGCCCGTAGCAATGCGCGTATTGCCGCTTAAATCACTATTAGCGGCACTGACGGTAAAGGTGCCCCCTTGCACCTGCAACTCACCATGACCGGTTAAACCGCCGGTCGCGCTGGAGGTTCCCCCCTCGGTCAGCGTCAAGATACCGCTACCGAGATCAAGGATACCATTGTTGGTTAACGCCCCACTGGTCAGCAGGCTTGCCCCGAGCAGTACCGTGCCATTATTGACAGCACTCTGCACATTCTGGTTGTAACTGTTGAGATCAAAGGTACTGCCGCTGTTGACCGCCAGCAAGCGGGTACTGCCCAGCGCCCCATTGCCCCCCAGCAGCACCGTGCCGCCCTGGATGGTAGTACTACCGGTGTAACTGTTGGTGCTGTTGGAAATGGTTAACGCGGCCTGGGTACCCTCCAGCACCAGATCACCGCCGCCAAAGATAGTCACCGACAGGTCGTTGTTAGAGCCCGCCAGCCCATCGGTGGCAATCACCAGTGCATCCACACCATTACCGAGCAACTCCAGCGCAGTGAGGGCGTAATTCATATACAGCCCCGCACCATTGCGACCCTGGTTACTCAACGCATAATCATAAATCCCGTTGGCAACATGCACCCCGCCCTGGTCGATTTGCGAGGTGGTCTCTTGCCCCACCTCGCTACCATTGATTTGCAAGGTCAGTTTATTCGCCCCGGTGGCTGACT
>NZ_JBXUGO010000053.1:0-2219 GCF_057180565.1 Serratia sp. HNCC26DJ244
CCTGCCTATCTTGGCGATAGAGGCATTCATTGAGGGGGTGCCTGAATACCGGGGTACAAATAATTTCCTTAAAGCCGATGCTCAAGGGATCACGGTGCTGGTGCGCTTTGATGACACGCTCAAGGACGTTTACGCCGACCACTTACAGACAAACCCACACATTACGAGTATCCCGATCGAATTCTACAAGCTGGAATGGCTGGATTTCGGATGGAATCCTGTTAAAGCCGTAGCGAAGAAATTCAGGGCGTTATACATCGACCCAACTCGTATCCACCCCACTCTGGGTAAGAATCAGTACATCTCTACCATACTGAATACCGCTTTAAAGAAAGAGGAACTGGTTAAGCTGACCCTCAATTATCGTGAGAATCAGCAGGTTTTTAACAACTCAGGTGAGGTCAGGACAGTCAACACCGGTCTGGATACGGACCACTTGATCACAGAAAAAAAGCTGTCCATTGCCGCAAGCACTTTACCAGCGGGATCTATTCAGACCAGCCTTCAACTTGAAGTAGATGATGTCCCTTTCCAGTTCATTGGCAAGGGTGAGCAGAGTAATGTGCAGATCAAGCTCGCGATTCAGAACAAGTCGAAGGATATCGATTTGGTGATGATGGAGGAGCCCGAAAATCACCTTTCTCACACTAACCTCAATAAGCTGGTTCACTACATTGAAAATCAGCGGGGCGACAAACAACTCTTCCTTACCACTCACAGCTCGTATGTGCTCAACAAGCTGAGCATTGATAAAATCTGCTTGGTTCAGTCGGGATACAAACGTCTGCATAAGCTTGCCCCTGCAGTGGTCAAAACCTTAAAGCGCTTACCGGGCTATGACACATTGCGCGTGGCACTGTCGCACAAAGTCATCCTTGTCGAGGGACCGTCAGACGAGTTAGTACTCAAGAAGATTTACCACCGCAAGCACAATCGCCTGCCCGAGCAGGATGGTATTGATATCATCGTCGTGCGCGGAGTCGGGTTTGATACGTTCATCTCCGTAGGTATGGAAATTGGTACCCGGATAAACGTCCTCAGAGATAACGATGGCGACTATGATGAAAACGTCGTGAAAGTGCGTGCCGATTATGCGGCCTATCCCAATATCAAACTTATTTCCTCTGCCAAAAATGAGGAGTTTTCGCTTGAACCCGCGATGATATATGCCAATGCAACCGACTTGGTTACGCTGGACGCTTTCGCCAAGGAGGTGTTATCGACACAGACGTTTAACCTCTACGATAAAGTAGTCAACTTAGATAAGCGACGCGACTTTCTGATCGACTGGTTTCGAAGCGTCCAGGGAAACGGTAAGGGCGCTCGCAAGGTCGATTCAGCTATCAAGCTGTTCGATGGCACCCTGAATTTCAGGTATCCACCTTTCCTCGATGAGGTGTTCGACTTTGCCTAATGAATTCTGGATTGCCGGTGCAGGATCAGGAAAAACCCAAAAAGTCATTGAGGATGCCATTGAAGTCTTAAAGGCGGGCGGACGCGTATTGGTCGTCACCTACACCATGAACAACCAGGCAGAGCTCCGTTCTCGCTTTGTGGAATTGTACGGCAAACACAGCGATGATTTTGTTGTGAAAGGCCTGTTTTCATTTTACCTGGAAGACTTAGTGAGACCTTATCAAACGGCCATGTTTCCAGATCGAATCACTTCTACAATGTTCACCGAGCATAATCCTCACCTGATACCTGGTACGAGGAAATGGCATCCCAAAAGAGGGGAAAAAATTAATGGGGCGCTGAATCCTCTTCATTATCTGACGCCGTGCAAAACCAAAGCTTACACTGGACTGCTGGCGAAGCTGGCAACAAGAATCTCCGCTTCAACAAAGAATACCCCCGCTAACAGATTGAAAGAGATTTATCAGAGGATCTTTTTTGATGAGGTTCAAGATTTGGTTGGATGGGATTTTGACGTTATCAAAGCACTCAGTAAGGCAATGCATGACTCTATTTGCTGTGTAGGCGATTTTCGTCAAACTATTTACACAACCACGTTCGGCCATAAGGCACCGGAAACACCTGAGCAAAAGATTCAATACTTCAAAGACCTCAATTTTAGTCCGTTCTCGCTGGCGAAGAATCGCAGATGTATCCAGGAAATCTGCGATCTCTCGGATACCATTCATCCCGGTATTTATGAAAAAACGCAATCAGAGGTGGGAGAAGTTCCTGCTGAGATGGCCCATCACTGCGGCTGTTTT
>NZ_JBXUGO010000054.1:0-2123 GCF_057180565.1 Serratia sp. HNCC26DJ244
CCTGGTCGTTTACCCCAACCACCCCATTGGTGGAAGGTGAGCACAAGATCACCACCACGGCGACGGATAAGGCGGGTAACACCAGTGAGCCATCCGACGTCTTTAAGTTGACCACTGACTACTCAGCACCCGATGCCAGCAAAGTGGCGATCACCGGTGTGGACGATCAGGTGGGTGGGAAGACCGGCAATGTGGCTCCGGGTACCACCACCGATGACGCCCGCCCAACCATCAACGGCACCGGTGCGGAAAAAGGTAACATCATTACGGTGTACCGCGGCAGCGAGATTATCGGCACGGCGATCGTGCAGGATGACCTCTCCTGGTCAATGAAGCCGACACAACAGTTTACGGATGGCTTGGCTGTATTGACCGCGACAGAGAGCGATGCGGTAGGCAACACCACGGTGGCATCACCCGAATACAGCATTACCATCAGAACTGGCGCGCCAGTACCACCAGTGATTACGTCGGTGGAGGATAATGTCGGACCTGTGACTGAACCGCTGCAGAAGGGTAAAGTGACTGACGATAATACCCCGACGCTGAAAGGTACCGCCGTGGCGGGTGGCATCGTGAAGGTATATGACGATGGTGAAGTCATTGGTAGCGTGAAAGTGGAAAATAATGGTAGCTGGAGCTTTACGCCAGAAACCGCATTGATTGATGGCAACCACAACCTGACGGCGACGGTGACCGATGAGATTGGTGTCACCAGCAAACCGACAGGTATCTTCGACATCATGGTCGATACCAAGGCACCGGCACTGGTCACAGACCTGGTGGTGACCGACGATGTGGGCAGCGTGACCGGGCCAATCAGCACCGATGAAACCACTGACGACAACACGCCAACCCTGAGTGGCAAGGCAGAGCCGAACAGTGTGGTGACTCTGTGGGATAATGACGAGGTGATTGGCACCGCGTTGGTGAATGACCAGGGTAACTGGAGCTTTACGCCAAGCACGCCATTGAATAACGGCCCACATGATCTGACCACCACGGTGACGGATCCGGCGGGTAACACCAGCGGTGAAGGGCAGCACCTGATTTTCAACGTAGATGTGGTGCCGGGCCAGATACAACTGACTGGTCTGCAAGATGACGTGGGCAGTGTCACGGGTTCCATAACACAAAATGGGGTGACGGATGATACGCGTCCGACGCTGAACGGTACTGCGAAGGTGGGCAGTGTAGTGACCATCAGCGATGAAAATGGCGTACTGGGCAGCCTTACAGTAGGGGCAAGTGGTAACTGGAGCTTTACGCCAAGCAGTGACATGAGCCAAGGTTTACATACCATGAGTGCCAGTGCCAAAGATCTGACCGGTCATGTCAGCACCAGCGGTACCTGGGTATTTACCGTGGACTCCGTGGCCCCGACAGCACCGTTTATCGACTCGGCAGCAGACGATGTGGGTGATGTCCAGCCACAGGCCATGACCAGCGGCAGCGCGACGGATGATCCATCGCCAACCCTGAGCGGCCGTGCGGAAGCCAACAGTATAGTGACAATTTATGACCAATATGGGTTGATAGGGTCAGTACAGGCAACGGGTCTTGGCCAGTGGAGCTATACACCAACCACTGGCTTGTCAGAAGGCAAGCATGACTTTTACGTCAAGGCGGTGGACAAGGCGGGCAATATCAGTGATCCGTCCAACACCTTTACCCTGACGCTGGACTTCACGCCACCGGATGTGAGCAAGGTAGCGATCACTGAGGTCGTCGATCAGTATGGCTTGATAACCGGCCCGGTCAGCAAGGGTAACGTGTTGGATGATCGCAATCCGTTGGTTAACGGTACCGGTGCTGAAGAGGGTAACACCATCACGGTATACACCACCGATGGCAATGGGCTGACCAAAGTACTGGGTACCACCACCGTAGGCAGCAATGGCCAGTGGACGTTGACCGCTACGGGCTCACTGTATGACGGTAAAAACACGTTGACAGTAGAAGAGACTGACAAGGTAGGTAATAGCGCCAAGCCGAGTACCAGCTATGACGTCATTATGTCATTGACCCCAGGCACTCCGGTTATCGACAGTATTATTGATGATACCGGCGCTACCCGTATGTCATTGGCCAGCGGTAGTTTGACCAAGGACAATACGCCGACC
>NZ_JBXUGO010000055.1:0-2043 GCF_057180565.1 Serratia sp. HNCC26DJ244
AGTGGTCAGGGTCTTTATATGGGCTATGACCTTGGCTCGATAGAGTTGTTGGTCAATAGTGCTAATGCCTTGGTGATCGCCACCGATGGGGTCGTAGGGTCTAACAATAATCTGTCGGTTAACCTGTTTGGTACCGGGGGCATTGTACTGGATGGCACCCAGGCTGCGTTAACCATCTCCAACAGCACCAACAGTTACAGCGGTAACACCACCATTCGCGGGGGTACCGTCTTGCTGGGGGCCAGTGGGGCTTTGGGGAGCACCAACTTACTGGCGGTGAACAACGGCAGTACCTTGAACCTCAACAGCTTTAACCAGAGTGTGTCGACCACCACCAATGACGGCACGGTATTGCTGGGTAGCGGTGTGCTCACCAGTGGGGCATTAACCAACAATGGCACCATTAACCTGGGGACCGGTACTTTGGCACTGACCCAGGGGGGGACGTCCAGTGCTACCGGGGGGCTAAGCGGTAATGGGCTGTTGAATCTCCAAGGGGGGACCTTGACAGTGAGTGCCGCCAATGGCGGTTTAACCGGTAATAGCACCATTGCCACCGGGGCGACCCTGGTGTTGAACAGTGCGGGGACCCTGGGCAGCAGTGCGGTGAATGTGGGGGGTAACCTCAATTTTGCCCGTAATGGCAGCTTTGCCAACCAACTCAGTGGTCTCGGCACCATCAATACCCTGGGGGATGTGCAACTCACCGGTAATAACAGTTTTACCGGTAATCATGTCATTGCGGCGAATAGCCGGTTAACCGTCAATGCGGCTAACAATCTGGGGCAGTCAGCAGCGAGAGTGAATTTAACCAGCAACACCTCTGGCCTCGTTTTTAATGGCGTGACAGGGAATGTGGCCAATGCGCTGACCGGGGTAGCGGGCTCGACGGTCACCCTCAGTGCTCTGGCGAATATGTCCCTGTCGGGTAATAACAGTACCTTCAATGGACTCTATGACCTGATTGGCAACAGTACCCTGACCGTGGCGCAGGCTCAGAATCTGGGTAACGGTTCGGTGGCGATGGCCGGTGGCAGTAATTTACTGTTTAGCAATTATGCCAATGGTATTTTGAGCACCTTGGATAATACCCTCAGCGGGGCAGGCACCTGGACGCTGAACGCCAGCCATATCAATCTGACCAATAACAATCGAACGCTGGATTTGAGTGGGTTGCTAGATATCACCAATGGCTCTAGCCTGAATATTGACGGCAGCACGGTGCTCAATACTCTCGCCAGGGTGAATGTGGCGGATACCGGCAGCGATTTGAATATCACCACCACCGGGGCCTTTACCTTCAATAATGGGTTGAGCGGGTTGGGGGATGTCAATGTCAGCACCAACAACACGGCGTTTAATTTTGGTACCGCAGTAGGCAGCGCTTTTGCCGGTACGGTGAATTTACAAAATACCCTGTTTGACCTCATCGGCACCAATACCAGTACGTTAACCCTGGCGACCCTGAACCTGGGGACGGGGAGCTATACCACGGTCGGTAGCAGCAACGTGACCAGCACGGAAAGTGTCGGCAACGTCAGCCTGAATGGCGGCACGCTGAAGTTTTATGGTGATATCCAGGGGCAACGTGCAGATGGCTTGATCACTACCGATGACTTCACCGCCACCGGCGGCATTATTGATCTGGAAAGTCCGGCAATCGTGGCCAATAGTACTGGCAGCGGCTCGCTGCTCAATCAAATGACCGATGGCGATAGCGTGCAGTTGGTGAGTGCCCAAACCGCCAGTGGGGCCGACCAACTGACCTTGCAGATCAATGGCGATGAGGTGGGGCAAAATGTTTCCGACGCCATTGAACAGAATGGCGTGCATGTTGCCAACGGGATTTATGATTACGGCTTGAGCAACAGTGGGGAGAGTGGCGCGGGGTTGTATATGAATTACGCCCTTACCGCCTTGGAGTTGCTGGAAGATGGCGACGATGCACTGGTGATAGCGACCGACGGTTTGCCTGGCTCCAACAACGACTTGCTGGTTAACGTGTTTGGCACTGGCGGTCTTGTACTGGATGGCACCTTGGCC
>NZ_JBXUGO010000056.1:0-1854 GCF_057180565.1 Serratia sp. HNCC26DJ244
GACCTGACTAATGGCTCTAGCCTGACTATTGACGGCAACACGGTGCTGGACAATGCCGCCACGGTGAATGTGGCGGATATCGGCAGTGATTTGAACATCACCACCACCGGGGCGTTTACCTTCAATAATGCGCTGACCGGGTTGGGGGATGTCAATGTTGATACTAACCAGACGGTATTTAATTTTGGTACCACGGTAGGCAATGCGTTTGCGGGTACGGTGAATTTACAAAATACCTTGTTTGCCCTCTCCGGTGATAACACCAGCGCGTTAACCTTGGCGACGCTGGATCTGGGCACCAACAGTCATGCGACAGTTGGCAGCAACGGGGTGACTACCACCGAATCTGTCGGCAATGTAAACCTGAATGGCGGCACCCTGACGTTTTATGCCGGTATTCCCGGCCAGCAGGCGGATGGGATCATCGCTACTGACAGCTTGACTGCCAATGGCGGGGTGGTGAATGTGTTGGGCAATGTTGCCATTGATAACACCCCACCCAATGGTTCACTGCTGAATCAAATTTCGGCCTCCAATGGCATTCAACTGGTGAGTGCCCAGAGCGCTTCGGGGGCCAGTCAGTTAACCTTGCTGATTAACAGTAATGCGGCAGGGCAAGGGACCTCGAGCCAAATTGACCAGGGCGGTGTCCATGTTGCCAACGGGATTTATGATTATGGCTTGAGCAACAGTGGCCGTAATGGGGCGGGCCTGTATATGAATTACGCCCTCACCGCCCTTGAGTTGCTGGGTAATGGTGTAGATGCGCTGGTGATTGCCACCGATGGGCTGGCGGGGTCTAACAACACCCTGTCGGTGAATATCTTTGGTACCGGTGATCTGGTGCTGGCGGGTGCCCTGGCACCGTTAACGATTTCCAACAGCACCAACAGCTATAGCGGCACCACCACCATCAGCGCAGGCTCGGTGTCGCTGGGGGCCAGTGGGGCGCTGGGCAGTACCACCGTACTGACAGTGAACAGCGGCAGCAGCTTGAACCTCAATAACTACAACCAACAGGTGGGAAGTACCACCAATGAGGGCACCGTGCTGTTAGGCAGCGGTGTGCTGACCAGTGGGCTATTCACCAACAACGGCAGCATTAACCTGGGGACCGGCACGCTAGCCCTCACTGCGGGGGGCACCTCCAGCGCGACCGATGGGTTAACCGGCGCGGGTTTGTTACAGCTACAAGCCGGCACCTTTACCGTCAGCGCCGCCAACAGTGGGTTAACCGCCGATACCGACATTGACAGCGGCGCGACGCTGGTGCTGAACAATGCCGGGACCCTGGGCAGCAGTGAGGTGAATGTCGACGGTAACCTCAATTTCGCCCGCGATGGCAGCTTTGCCAACCCACTCAGCGGTGCGGGCACCATCAATACCCTGGCGGATGTGCAACTGACCGGTGATAACAGTGCGTTTAGCGGTGCCCAGGTGATTGGGGCAGACAGTCGTTTAACCGTCACTGATGCCAATAATCTGGGGGCCGCCACCGCCACCGTGGATTTGACTACCGACAGTTCGGTGCTGAATTTCAGTGGTGTGACGGAGGATGTGGCTAATGCACTCACTGGGGTGGCAGACTCCACGGTGACCCTCAGCAACGGGGCCGATATGTCCCTGTCCGCCGATAACAACAATTTTTATGGTTTGTTTGATCTGGTGGACGGCAGCACCCTGACGGTGACGCAGGCACCACAATTGGGCAATGGTGTAGTCGCCATCGCCAGTGGCAGTAATTTGCTGTTTAGCGCCTATGCCAATGGGGTACTGAGCGCCTTGAACAACGCCCTCAGTGGGGCGGGCACCTGGACGCTGGATGCCAGCCATATCAATCTGAGCAATAGCAGT
>NZ_JBXUGO010000057.1:0-1753 GCF_057180565.1 Serratia sp. HNCC26DJ244
TATCAGGTCAAAACACCTTCGGTGTTGTAAGGTTAAGCCTCACGGTTCATTAGTACTGGTTAGCTCAATACATCGCTGCACTTACACACCCAGCCTATCAACGTCTTAGTCTTAAACGTTCCTTCAGGGACCTTAAAGGCCCAGGGAAGACTCATCTCGAGGCAAGTTTCGCGCTTAGATGCTTTCAGCGCTTATCTTTTCCGCACTTAGCTACCGGGCAGTGCCATTGGCATGACAACCCGAACACCAGGGGTGCGTTCACTCCGGTCCTCTCGTACTAGGAGCAAACCCTCTCAATCTTCCAACGCCCACGGCAGATAGGGACCGAACTGTCTCACGACGTTCTAAACCCAGCTCGCGTACCACTTTAAATGGCGAACAGCCATACCCTTGGGACCTACTTCAGCCCCAGGATGTGATGAGCCGACATCGAGGTGCCAAACACCGCCGTCGATATGAACTCTTGGGCGGTATCAGCCTGTTATCCCCGGAGTACCTTTTATCCGTTGAGCGATGGCCCTTCCATTCAGAACCACCGGATCACTAAGACCTACTTTCGTACCTGCTCGAGCCGTCACTCTCACAGTCAAGCTGGCTTATGCCTTTGCACTAACCTCACGATGTCCGACCGTGATTAGCCAACCTTCGTGCTCCTCCGTTACTCTTTGGGAGGAGACCGCCCCAGTCAAACTACCCACCAGACACTGTCCTCACCCCGGATCACGGGGCCGAGTTAGAACATCAAACATTAAAGGGTGGTATTTCAAGGTTGGCTCCATGCAGACTGGCGTCCACACTTCAAAGCCTCCCACCTATCCTACACATCAAGGCTCAATGTTCAGTGTCAAGCTATAGTAAAGGTTCACGGGGTCTTTCCGTCTTGCCGCGGGTACACTGCATCTTCACAGCGAGTTCAATTTCACTGAGTCTCGGGTGGAGACAGCCTGGCCATCATTACGCCATTCGTGCAGGTCGGAACTTACCCGACAAGGAATTTCGCTACCTTAGGACCGTTATAGTTACGGCCGCCGTTTACTGGGGCTTCGATCAAGAGCTTCGCGTTGCCGCTAACCCCATCAATTAACCTTCCAGCACCGGGCAGGCGTCACACCGTATACGTCCACTTTCGTGTTTGCACAGTGCTGTGTTTTTATTAAACAGTTGCAGCCAGCTGGTATCTGCGACTGGCTTCAGCTCCAGGAGCAAGTCCCTTCACCTAACGCCAGCGTGCCTTCTCCCGAAGTTACGGCACCATTTTGCCTAGTTCCTTCACCCGAGTTCTCTCAAGCGCCTGAGTATTCTCTACCTGACCACCTGTGTCGGTTTGGGGTACGATTAAATGTTACCTGATGCTTAGAGGCTTTTCCTGGAAGCAGGGCATCAACTACTTCATCTCCGTAGAGACTCGTCATCGTGCCTCAGGGTTGATAGTAAACCGGATTTGCCTGGTCTACCCCCCTACACACTTGAACCGGGACAACCGTCGCCCGGATAGCCTAGCCTTCTCCGTCCCCCCTTCGCAGTAACACCCAGTACAGGAATATTAACCTGTTTCCCATCGACTACGCTTTTCAGCCTCGCCTTAGGGGTCGACTCACCCTGCCCCGATTAACGTTGGACAGGAACCCTTGGTCTTCCGGCGAGCGGGCTTTTCACCCGCTTTATCGTTACTTATGTCAGCATTCGCACTTCTGATACCTCCAGCAACCCTCACAGGTCACCTTCGCAGGCTTACAGAACGCTCCCCTACCCA
>NZ_JBXUGO010000058.1:0-1707 GCF_057180565.1 Serratia sp. HNCC26DJ244
CGATACCAGCAGTGATTTGAATATCACCACTACCGGGGCCTTTACCTTCAACAATGCGCTGACCGGGTTGGGGGATGTGAATGTCGACACCAACAACAGCGCCTTTAACTTTGGCAGTACGGTGGGCAGTGCGTTTGCCGGTACGGTGAATTTACAAAATACCCTGTTTGATTTGTCCGGCACCAATACCACCAGCTTAATGCTTGCTACCCTCAACCTGGGCACCGGCAGTAACACCAACGTGGGTGATGGGGTGCAAACCCTCGGTGGTCTGGTGTTCAATGGCGGTGAATTAACTTACGCCCATATCACTGAAAATAACGGTGTGATCACCGCTGACGGCATCATTACGGCGCAAACCATTGATACCACTGCCGGCGGCACCGTGAGTGTTAACCTACCACCGAGTTTATCCCCTAGCTTGGCGGGGTTAAATACGCTGGATCTGGATACCGGGGTGGCTATTGTGACGTTGGCGACGGGGGTTGCCATTGGCACCGGCAGTGAATTGACCCTGACCGATGGGAGCAATACCCCGATCACCGACATTTATCTGCAAGGCATTACCAATCCCAACGACACCACTGTAGCGGCGATGGGGAGTTTTGTTTATGGCTTGAGTACCGGGGTTGGGCAAGATGGTTTATATGTCAGTTATCTGTTGCAACAGCTGGAACTGTTAACCACCGGCAGCCAGGCACTGATGTTACAGGGCACCCTGGCCAATAACGGCACTCGATACAACGATCTTGGGGCCAAAATTACTGGCAGCGGGGATTTGGCTATCGACTCCCCCAATGATGGCACCATCATTACCTTGTCCAATGCGACCAATGACTACACCGGGGATACCCTGGTGCGCTCAGGGATCTTGCAACTGGCGGCGGACTCGGCTTTGGGGCAGACCACCACCCTTGACCTGAGCAGTGGGGCGACGGTGGATTTAAATGGTCACACGCAAACAGTGCAAACCCTGCTCAACAATGGGGTGCTGGATCTGGCGGGCGGTTCGTTACTGCTCGCCCAAGGGGGGAGCTCTAGTTCTACCGGGGGTTTGACCGGTGATGGTTTGTTGACAGTTCAAGGGGGCCTCTTCACCGTCAGTGCCGCCAACAGTGGCTTAACCGCTGACACCGAGATTGACAGCGGTGCGACGCTGGTGCTGAACAATACCGGGACCCTGGGCAGCAGTGATGTGAACGTGGAAGGTAACCTGAATTTCGCCCGTGATGGCAGCTTTGCCAACCCGCTCAGTGGTGCGGGGACTATCAATACCCTGGCGGATGTGCAACTTACCGGAGATAACAGCCTGTTTACCGGTGCTCAGGTGATTGGCGCCGACAGCCGGTTAACCGTGACTGACGCCAATAATCTGGGGGCCGCCAGCGCCACCGTGGATTTGACCACCGACAGCTCGGTGCTGAACTTCAGTGGCTTGAGTGAGGATGTGGCCAATGCCCTGATTGGGGTGGTTGATTCCACCGTCAGTATCAGCAATGGGGCTGATATGTCCCTGTCTGCGGATAACAGCAATTTTTACGGCGTGTTTGATCTGGTGGGCGGCAGCACCCTGACGGTGACGCAGGCCCCACAATTGGGTAATGGTGTAGTTGCCATCGCCAGTGGCAGTAATCTGCTGTTTAGCGCCTATGCCAATGGGGCACTGAGTACCCTGGATAACGTGCTGAGCGGGGCGGGGACCTGGAC
>NZ_JBXUGO010000059.1:0-1689 GCF_057180565.1 Serratia sp. HNCC26DJ244
TTCATCAGACAATCTGTGTGAGCACTTCACGCGAAGCAATATCTTTAGGTAAGGAGGTGATCCAACCGCAGGTTCCCCTACGGTTACCTTGTTACGACTTCACCCCAGTCATGAATCACAAAGTGGTAAGCGCCCTCCCGAAGGTTAAGCTACCTACTTCTTTTGCAACCCACTCCCATGGTGTGACGGGCGGTGTGTACAAGGCCCGGGAACGTATTCACCGTAGCATTCTGATCTACGATTACTAGCGATTCCGACTTCATGGAGTCGAGTTGCAGACTCCAATCCGGACTACGACGTACTTTATGAGGTCCGCTTGCTCTCGCGAGGTCGCTTCTCTTTGTATACGCCATTGTAGCACGTGTGTAGCCCTACTCGTAAGGGCCATGATGACTTGACGTCATCCCCACCTTCCTCCGGTTTATCACCGGCAGTCTCCTTTGAGTTCCCGACCGAATCGCTGGCAACAAAGGATAAGGGTTGCGCTCGTTGCGGGACTTAACCCAACATTTCACAACACGAGCTGACGACAGCCATGCAGCACCTGTCTCAGAGTTCCCGAAGGCACCAATCCATCTCTGGAAAGTTCTCTGGATGTCAAGAGTAGGTAAGGTTCTTCGCGTTGCATCGAATTAAACCACATGCTCCACCGCTTGTGCGGGCCCCCGTCAATTCATTTGAGTTTTAACCTTGCGGCCGTACTCCCCAGGCGGTCGATTTAACGCGTTAGCTCCGGAAGCCACGCCTCAAGGGCACAACCTCCAAATCGACATCGTTTACAGCGTGGACTACCAGGGTATCTAATCCTGTTTGCTCCCCACGCTTTCGCACCTGAGCGTCAGTCTTTGTCCAGGGGGCCGCCTTCGCCACCGGTATTCCTCCAGATCTCTACGCATTTCACCGCTACACCTGGAATTCTACCCCCCTCTACAAGACTCTAGCTTGCCAGTTTCAAATGCAGTTCCCAAGTTAAGCTCGGGGATTTCACATCTGACTTAACAAACCGCCTGCGTGCGCTTTACGCCCAGTAATTCCGATTAACGCTTGCACCCTCCGTATTACCGCGGCTGCTGGCACGGAGTTAGCCGGTGCTTCTTCTGCGAGTAACGTCAATGTGATGTGCTATTAACACATCACCCTTCCTCCTCGCTGAAAGTGCTTTACAACCCTAAGGCCTTCTTCACACACGCGGCATGGCTGCATCAGGCTTGCGCCCATTGTGCAATATTCCCCACTGCTGCCTCCCGTAGGAGTCTGGACCGTGTCTCAGTTCCAGTGTGGCTGGTCATCCTCTCAGACCAGCTAGGGATCGTCGCCTAGGTGAGCCATTACCCCACCTACTAGCTAATCCCATCTGGGCACATCCGATGGTGTGAGGCCCGAAGGTCCCCCACTTTGGTCTTGCGACATTATGCGGTATTAGCTACCGTTTCCAGTAGTTATCCCCCTCCATCAGGCAGTTTCCCAGACATTACTCACCCGTCCGCCGCTCGTCACCCAGGGAGCAAGCTCCCCTGTGCTACCGCTCGACTTGCATGTGTTAAGCCTGCCGCCAGCGTTCAATCTGAGCCATGATCAAACTCTTCAATTAAAAGCTTGATTTGCTAAGTTAATAGCGATGCTCAAAGATTACTGCATGAATTTTACTTACATGAGTCACTCTTTAAGACTTGATATTTTTTTGTTGCC
>NZ_JBXUGO010000060.1:0-1656 GCF_057180565.1 Serratia sp. HNCC26DJ244
CATCCGTCGCCGTGGTGGTGATCTTGTGTTCACCTTCCACCAATGGGGTGGTTGGGGTAAATGACCAGGCACCCTTGTCGTCAGCAGCAGCCGAGCCCAACAGTTTTCCATCATCATAGATATTGATGATGCTATTTGGCTCTGTCGTTCCCTTGAAGGTTGGGTTGGCATCGTCAGTGGCATCGCCGCTGGTCAATGGACCACGGTTATCACCGACGTCATCAATGGCATTACCCATTACCGGTTGATTTGGCGCGGTGGTATCTACCTTCAGCTCAAAGGCAGGAGAGGTTACCGTCTTACCGGCGGCATCTTCTGCCGTCACGGTCAGGCTGTGGTTACCCTCGATCAGATCGGTCTCTGGCGTAAAGCTCCAGCTACCATCTTTCTTGACGATAGTGGTACCCAGTACATCATCCCCATCCTTCACGGTGATGACACTGCCTGGTTTGCCGCTGCCGTTCAGTTCTGGACGAGTGTCGTCGGTGACCTGACCGGGTTGCAGGTTACCGGTTACAGACCCTACGTTGTCATTGATTGAGCCCAACTCCACCAGCACCGGGGTATCGTCCACCACAATCTTGATATCCGGACTTGGCTCACTCACGTTGCCCGCCGGGTCAGTCACCGTGGTATTGAGGGTGTGGTCGCCATTATCCAGCGGTTCACTCGGGGTAAAGCTCCACTTGCCTTCATCATTGATCTTGGCAGTACCAATTTCCTCACCGTTGTCATAAATAGTGACCGTGCCGCCGGGTTCGCCGGTACCGTTCAGGTTTGGTGAACGGTCATCGGTGGTATCCCCCGGATTCACTTCACCGGTCTTCTCACCCACGTTGTCGGTGATAACGATATCGCCAGCCGGATTAGGTACGGTGGTGTCAACAATAATACCGAAGCTACCGCTTGGTGCGCTGACGTTATCTGCCGCATCCGTTGAAGTGATGGTCAGATTATGTTTGCCATCTTTCAGTTCAGCGCCTGCTGCTGGAGTAAAGGTCCACTCACCCTTGCCGTTGGCCGTGGTTGAACCGATCAGTTCACCGTTATCGTAGATCTTGACCAGGCTGTTGGCTTCTGCACTCCCACTCAGGGTTGGGGTGCTGTCGTTGGTGAAAGCGTCCTTCTGCAATGGACCCACGTGTGGCTCTGTGTTGTCCACCACGCTGGTGATTGCTGGCTCGGCAGGAATAGTGATATCAAGATTGATGTCATAAGACGGCGTGCTTGGCGTGGTCTTGTTACCCGCCGCATCGACCGCCACGATGGTCAACTGGTTGTTGCCTTCCAGCAATGGGGTGGTTGGCGTCAGTGACCAGGTGCCATTATCGAGTACCTTGGTGCTGCCAATCGGGTGATTACCTGCCGCATCAGTGGTGTAGACAATGATGATATCGCCCTTGGTACCAATACCGCTGATCAGCGGCTGGCTGTCATCGGTGCTGTTTCCTGATGCAATGTTGCCTGTCTTATTGCCCACGCGGTCTTCCACACCGGTGATCTCCAGGAACCCTGGCCCAATTGGCGATGCGGTGTAGTCGGTGGTCAACTTAAAGACGTCGGATGGGGCACTGATGTTACCCGCCTTATCCGTCGCCGTGGTGGTGATCTTGTGCTCACCTTCCACCAATGGGGTGGTTGGGGTAAACGACCAGA
>NZ_JBXUGO010000061.1:0-1580 GCF_057180565.1 Serratia sp. HNCC26DJ244
GAGCTGCAATGTCAGGGCGATCACGACGAAGTAATCGGCTAGACACACCCTTGAGGCTGTTAACAAGATTTGATACCGCTAACTTTGGTGGGTAGTTAATCAGCAGGTGAACGTGATCGCCTTCGCCGTCCATCTCGACCAGTTCAACCTCGAAATCAGCGCATACACTGGCAAAGTAATTTCGTAGCTTCTCGATAGCATCCTGATCAAATACTCTGCGTCGATACTTGGTAACAAAGACCAAGTGAACATACATCAGAAAAGTACAATGTCTTCCTCGACGAATATCAATTTCTTTTGTCATAGGCCAAGAGTATAATTGTGGGTATGAAGCGACTGCAAGCCTTTAAATTCCAGTTAAGACCCAATGGTCAGCAAGAGCGTGATATGCGGCGCTTCTCTGGGGCTTGTCGTTTTGTTTTTAACCGCGCACTGGCGTTACAGAATGAAAATCATGAGGCGGGAAACAAATACCTTCCCTATGTAAAAATGGCCGCATGGCTGGTTGAGTGGAAAAAAGAACCTGAAACTCACTGGTTGAAAGAGTCACCTTCTCAGTCTTTACAGCAGGCGTTAAAAGACCTTGAGCGAGCCTATAAAAACTTCTTCCAAAAAAGAGCCTCATTCCCACGGCTTAAAAAACGTGGTCAAAGTGATTCATTCCGCTATCCGCAAGGTGTGAAGCTCGATCAGGAAAATAACCGTATATCGTTGCCAAAACTGGGCTGGATAAGCTACCGCAACAGCCGTGAGGTTGTTGGCGAGGTGAAAAACGTCACGGTTAGCCAGTCATGCGGTAAGTGGTACATGAGTATTCAGACTGAATACGAAGTCACTGAACCGGCTCATACCTCAACATCGATGGTAGGTCTTGATGCTGGCGTAGCAAAACTCGCTACGCTCTCTGATGGCACTGTGTTTGAGCCTGTAAACAGCTTTAAAACCAATCAGAAGAAAGTTGCCAAACTTCAGCGTGAAATGAGCCGTAAGGTGAAGTTCAGCAACAACTGGAAGAAGGCAAAACGCAAAGTACAAAACCTGCATTCTCGTATCGCAAATATTCGCCGCGACTACCTTCACAAAGTCAGTACGACAATCAGCAAAAACCACGCAATGATCGTCATTGAAGACTTGAAAGTTGCCAACATGTCAAAGTCGGCAGCGGGTACGGTAATCCGGCATGGGCGCAACGTCCGTGCAAAATCAGGCTTAAACCGTTCGATATTAGATCAGGGGTGGTACGAACTTCGCCGCCAGCTTGAGTACAAACAGCTTTGGCGCGGTGGGCAGGTGCTGGCGATTAATCCAGCCTACACCAGTCAGAAATGTGCTTGCTGTGGTCATACAGCGAAAGAAAACCGCCAGTCACAAAGTCAGTTCGAGTGTCTGGAATGTGGATATACAGAGAACGCCGATATAAACGGCGCTCGTAATATTTTAGCGGCGGGGCACGCCGCGTTAGCCTGTGGAGAGATGGCAGCTTTAGGCCGCTCGATGAAGCAGGAACCCACCGAGGCGAGTCAGGCTTCGGTCTGAACGCTGTAGGGATCCTCGCCCTTTAGGGCGGGGAGGATGTCAAA
>NZ_JBXUGO010000062.1:0-1377 GCF_057180565.1 Serratia sp. HNCC26DJ244
GGATAATGAGATGGACGCTCCAACCTTTACGGCATCAAAGTGCCAAAATGTGAGCGTGAAAACTCAAAAGAAGGAGCGTCCAAATGAAAGTATCTACCCTCGGTATCGACTTGGCAAAAAATGTTTTCCAGCTTCATGGCGTTGATCACAATGGCAAGACGGTTCTGAAGAAAAAACTGACTCGCGATAAATTCGTGCCTTTTATCATGCAACTGAAACCTTGCCTTATTGGGATGGAGGCCTGTGCTTCGAGTCATCATTTCGCTCGGGTGCTGACTCAGTTTGGCCATCAGGTCAAATTGATGCCACCGCAATATGTCAAACCCTACGTCAAAACCAACAAGACCGATGCTGCTGATGCCGAAGCGATTTGTGAAGCAGTTACACGTCCCAACATGCGCTTTGTGCAGGTAAAAACCGCTGAGCAGCAGGCAGTTCTTGCTTTGCATACCGAGCGAGACATCCTCATTCGGGAACGTATCGCCTGTGTAAACAGCCTACGGGCTATACTGGCCGAGTTTGGCCTCATTATGGCAGTTGGTCGGAAAGCATTTAATCAAGGTATTCCCGATATTCTGGAAAATGGGGATATCGAGCTATCGCCATTTATTCGACGCAGTGTTGCTCGTCAGTTTGAGCATATCCAGTCGTTGGAAGACCAAGTCACCTTGATTGAGCAAGAGCTCAGCCAGTGGGCGCAGACCCAGCCAGCCTGTCAGCGGGTAATGAAAGTGCCAGGTGTCGGGTTGCTGACCTCGACCTATCTGGTTGCGTCGGTTGGTAACGGACAGCAATTTCACTGTGCGAAACAGTTTTCCGCCTGGCTGGGCCTGACACCACGTGAACACTCCAGCGGTGGTAAACAGCGGCTAGGCAGCATCAGCAAACGAGGCGATGGCTACTTTCGATATTTGCTGGTACATGGTGCCCGTGCTGTAGCCTCGGTGATTGAACGCCATAAAGAAGACATGCCGTGGTTATTCGCCTTGCTGCAAAAGAAAAACTACAACGTAGCGGTGGTGGCGCAGGCGAGCAAAACGGCACGTATTCTGTGGTCAATGCTGGTGAAAGAAACAGAATATCGACCCGTTATCGCCCATTGAGACAAGCTCAAAGGGTGATAACGGGTCAGCAAGAGTAAAACACAGTCCGGTAGTTGCAAGTGTAATCAAGAAGATGGCGAAACAGGTAAGACCGCAGGTGAGACAATCCGATACAGACGAGGGTATTTTGACCCGTAGGGATGTAAGGAACTCACCTGGCGGATTTCATCATGGTTCGGGTCACAACAAGACCCAGAAAGAAACCGGATATATGGCTGCAATACCTGTTCACTTTTTTCAAGAAAACACTCGTATTATCGGGAGCGTCCATATA
>NZ_JBXUGO010000063.1:0-1371 GCF_057180565.1 Serratia sp. HNCC26DJ244
GGCAGAATCAATCACCCGCAGTTGGTAGTTAAACGTGGTGCTCTGAGTGACCGCAGCCAACTGATAGTTCCAGTCAGTCCCGGTTTGAGACAACAGCGTGGTCCAGTTACTCCCATTATCAAAGGAGATCTGCAGATACTGGTTGCTCTGCAGCGCAGCACTCAACGCCCCCTTGATGGTCACCGTACGGTCACGGGTGATCATATCGGTGTTAATCTCTGTCGCACTGTGGCTGAACAGATCGCCTGTTTTCAAACCGCTAGAGGTATCGGTGGTAATAATTGCGCTGGTGGTCATACCATTCAGGTTCGGTGCCACGGTGCTCACTGTCAGCGCATGTGAGTCGGTGTCACCAATATTACCTGCCTGATCAACCACACGTGCTTCAATGGTATAGTCCTTTGAAGTCAACGGCTTGCTTTGCAGATCCACCGTCCAACTGCTGGCGGTCGTGCTGCTCGCTTTGGTCCAGGTTTCACCGCCATCCACACTCACTTCGACCCACTCGTCTGCCAGCAGTGCCTTGTTCAGTGTACCGTTAATCAACAACGTGGTATCGCTGGTGTTGAAGTCGGTATTGCTGATACCCAAGTCATCACTGATTGACGTGATGCTGATAGCCGCATCAGAAATCGTCGCATCAATAATGATGGTTTCAGTACCGCTCGGCGCACTCTCCTGACCTGCATCGTTGGTTCCGGTCACTTTGAAGTTGTAAGTACCGTCTGCCAATGCTGGGTTGGGTGTAAAGCTCCAACTACCACCAGGGCCCGCAGTAGTGGTACCTACCACAGTTTTATCGTTATAGATGGTAATCTTATCGCCTTCAGCCACCGAAGACGTCCCGCTCAAGGTTGGCGTATTGTCCTTGGTCAGGCTGTTGTTGGTCAACGCCATACGGGTAGTGCCGGTATCATCAATAATACTGTCGATAACCGGAGCGTCTGGGGTCAATGACATAATAACGTCATAGCTGGTGCTCGGCTTGGCGCTATTACCTACCTTGTCAGTCTCTTCCACGGTCAACTTGTTTTTACCGTCATACAGTGAGCCCGTAGCGGTCAACGTCCACTGGCCATTGCTGCCTACGGTGGTGGTGCCCAGTACTTTGGTATTACCATCGCCATCGGTGGTGTATACCGTGATGGTATTACCCTCTTCTGCACCGGTACCGTTAACCAACGGATTGCGATCATCCAACACGCTACCCTTACTGACCGGGCCGGTTACCAAACCATACTGATCGACGACCTCAGTGATCGCTACCTTGCTGACATCCGGTGGTGTGAAGTCCAGCGTCAACGTAAAGGTTGTCGATGGCAAACTGACGTTACCGGCCCCATCGGTTGCCTTGACGTAAAAATCATGCGG
>NZ_JBXUGO010000064.1:0-1304 GCF_057180565.1 Serratia sp. HNCC26DJ244
GTTTTTTGCGAAGGGTAGCAGGTCGTCCAGTTGGCTATTTTTCCACGTCGGTATATGAGTAAGAACGAAGCTCAACCAGGTAAAGGGTTCTATACCATTGAGTTTGGCGGTTTGTAGCAGACTCATGATACCGGCCATGCGCTGCCCGGCCAGCAGTGAACCTGCAAAGAGCCAATTTTTTCTACCCAATGCCACAGGACGGATGCAGTTTTCAATATGGTTGTTGTCAATGGGGATCGCGCCATCATCCAGATAACAAAGCAAGGCCGGCCAGCGTTTCAAGGCATGCAGGATAGCTTTGTGGATCCCCGAGTTACCCGGTACCTGATGTTGTTGTGCTGATAACAGTGCATGCAGCGTAGCCAGATGCGGTTTGGCATAACGGTTTCGCCATCGTTGCCGATTTTGGGTTGTTCGCGTTTTTATCAGCCGTTCTAACTTGTATAACTCGCGGATACTGTCCAATACGCGTTTGGCTAATGGGTGGTGATTGACTTTATATTGCTCAAAGAACTTGCGTCTGACGTGAGCAAGGCAGCCCGCTTCTTTTATTGCACCAGAAGCAAAGAGCGCTTTATAGCCCGCATAGTCATCGACAACCAGCGTACCGGTAAAACCGGTCAAAAAAGTCTGTGCATAGCCCCCATTGCGTCCGGGTTGGCAATCAAACATCACCATACGTTGCTCTGCCGCAGCAGGTGAAGCGTATGCCCAGAGATAACCACGCTGGACGGTGACTTTTTTACCGGCCAGCACGGTGAGTGGCGTCTCGTCAGCGTGTAGCACCTTTTGCTCACAGAGCAACGCATGCAACCGTTTGACCAGGGGGTTAAGTGCAACACCCACTTTGCCCATCCAGTCAGACAACGTACTCATCGGTAGTGTTATTCCATCACGGGCGAAGATTTGGCTTTGCCGATACAGCGGAAGATGGTCAACACATTTATTGATAGTGATATGCGCCAATAAGCCGGGAGCTGCCTGACCTTTATCAATCACCTGTGCGGGTAACTCGGCACTGTGTACCGTCTGGCAGCACGGGCAACTGTATTGTGGACGTACCGTTTTTCTGACAATAAATTGTGCCGGAATATAATCCAGTATCTCGTTGATTTCATCACGGAGAAAACGCAGTGGGTCACCGCACTGTGGGCAGTTTGTGCTGTCAGGCTCCAGCCTGATTTCTTCACGAGGCAAGTGAGCCGGTAATGCCTGACGCTTGGGTTTATTTACCGTAGCCAGTGGTGCTGCGGGCAAGGTTTTTTCCAGTTCAGCTTCCAGCGCACTAATATCAGTTTCACTGT
>NZ_JBXUGO010000065.1:0-1286 GCF_057180565.1 Serratia sp. HNCC26DJ244
GAGTATTATTACCATACCCGCATGCGCCGTGGCCCCTCCGGGTTGTATAACACCTGGCTGATTCTCGGTGGCGAGGCCTTTGACCAGCATACGGTGCCGGCAGATGAGAGCCTGTCACTGACCCTGACCGGCACCAACGGCCAGTTGCCGCGCCGGGCGTTGCAAAGCACGGTGCTAGATACGGTGATGAAGACCACCTCCGCCAGTATCCGGGTGCGTAACCTGTGTGCGCCGACACTGCCGTGTTATCCCCCTGACCGTGACCGTTTTCACTGGCGGGTATTAAGCCACCTGGGCAGCAACTTTTTGTCGATGATGGACAATGCCGAAGTGCTGCGCGGTACGCTGGCCCTGTATGAGTGGACCCATAGTGAGATGAACCGCCGTCGCCTGGAAGCGATTGTCGAGGTGCGGCACAGTGAAACCGAACGCTTTGAGCAGGGTTACCTGCTGCGTGGCGTGCAGATAGAGGTGACGCTGGACAGCCAGGGGTTTGCCGGGCGGGGGGATATCAGCCTGTTTGGCGAGATGTTGAGCCGCTTCTTTGCCCTGTATACTGATATCTACCTGTTTAACCGCCTGATTATCATTCTGCAACCGACCGGAGAACGACTGGAATGGGAAGAGAAACACAACCGCCGTATTCCCGGTTAGCCCCCCGGCTGGAAGCCGAGCTGACGCGGATGAACTTTTACCGCTTCTGCCAGTTGCTGGAAAAGCAGCACCCGGCGCGGCCACCGTTAGGCAACAGTAGCCACCCGACGGATGACCCGGTGCGCTTGACGCCCTGGCCGGGGATGGGCTTTCCCGCCAGTGAGTTCAAGTCGGTGGAATACCATGAAGAGGATGACGCCGCGCCGCCGGTGATACGCACCACCTTTATGGGGCTGTATGGGGTGGACTCGCCCCTGCCCACCACCTACCTGGATGATATTGCCCAGCACCGGGAAGGGCACGAGGCGTTGCAAGGTTTTCTCGATATCTTCAGCCACCGTATTTTGACCCAGTTCTACCGTATCTGGCGTAAATACTCCTACCCGGCCACCTTTGCGCCGGGGGGCACCGACAACATTTCACAATCGCTGTTGGGGTTGGTGGGGCTGGGTATTCCGGGGACCGCCAACCATATTGCCACCCCGGTGTCGCGCTTTCTGGCGTTGCTCGGTGTGCTGCGCCAACCGGGCAAGACCGAAGAGGGGATGCAGGCGCTGGTGCAACTGCTGGCCCCGGCCACCCGGGTGCGTGTTCACCCTTATTGCCTGCGGCCCATCGCCATCACCACCCCG
>NZ_JBXUGO010000066.1:0-1247 GCF_057180565.1 Serratia sp. HNCC26DJ244
TGTAGTGGTCAACCAATATTGGCCACCGCATTAGACTGTTCATGGAACAGCCGCTCTGATTCATTTGGTGTTAAACCTCCGTTATGCCAATGGGGTCTGAGTTCACTGTAATACCCTGTGATATAGCGGGTAATCGCATTTTTGGCTTCAATAAAATTTTGATAACCCGTGATCGGTACCCATTCGGTCTTCAAGCTTCTGAAGAACCGTTCCATCGGGCTGTTATCCCAACAGTTACCGCGCCGACTCATACTCTGCTTAATCTGATAACGCCACAGCACTTGGCGGTATTTACGGCTGGTATAGTGGCTTCCTTGATCACTATGGAACATGACACCTGTAGGACGACCGCGTAACTCCCACGCCATCTGTAACGCCTTCACCGTCAGTTCCGTATCGGGTGAATAGGACATTGCCCAGCCAACTGGCTTGCGGGCAAATAGATCCAACACAACGGCAAGATACGCCCAGCGCTTACCCGTCCAGATGTACGTCACATCACCACACCAAACCTGATCTGGTTGGGTGACAGCGAACTGACGATCAAGAAGATTAGGGATATCAATTCGCTCACTACCCCCTCGCTTATAGTGGTGAGTAGGAAGCTGACAACTCGTGATCTCAAGCTCCTCCATGAGCTTACCGGCAAGCCAACGCCCCAGTTTTACCCCTTTGCTTGTCACCATCGTGGCAATATTTCTGGCACCTGCAGAGCCGCCGCTGGCCTGCCAGACTTCATTGACCAAACTGCGTTTTATGACTCGTTCTGCATCCAGCCTCTTTGTACGACAGTGCCAATATCGGTAACTGCTACGATGGATATCAAATGTTTGGCATAACGCCTCAACGGGATAAAGCGCTCTCAATTTGTCAACTATCGTGAATTGTTCAACGAGTCCGACATCAAGAGAGCGGTAGCCTTTTTTAGAATATCGTTCTCCATTTCAAGACGTTGTATTCTTTTTTTCATTTCCCGCAGTTCGATCTGCTCGGGTGTTAACGGCAGCCCTGCTGGGGCTTTACCCTGACGTTCAAGACGGAGCTTATTCACCCAGCGAGTCAGAGCAGAAAGGCTGACGTTCATAGCCTTTGCTGCCTCTGCAAAGGTGTATTGCTGGTCAACAACCAGTTTGGCTGCTTCGAGTTTAAATTCCGCTGTGAAATGTTTACCCATTGTGTCACCTGTAACGTTATCGAGGTAAGGATATCACCTCTGGTCAGGTGGCCAAATTCAGTGTGCCACTACA
>NZ_JBXUGO010000067.1:0-1228 GCF_057180565.1 Serratia sp. HNCC26DJ244
TGCTCTGCAGCGCAGCACTCAAGGCCCCCTTGATGGTCACCGTACGGTCACGGGTGATCATATCGGTGTTAATCTCTGTCGCACTGTGGCTGAACAGATCGCCTGTTTTCAAACCGCTAGAGGTATCGGTAGTAATAATTGCGCTGGTGGTCATACCATTCAGGTTCGGTGCCACGGTGCTCACTGTCAGCGCATGTGAGTCGGTGTCACCAATATTACCTGCCTGATCAACCACACGCGCCTGGATGGTATAGTCAGCTGACGTCAACGGCTTGCTTTGCAGATCCACCGTCCAACTGCTGGCGGTCGTGCTGCTCGCTTTAGTCCAGGTTTTGCCGCCATCCACACTCACTTCGACCCACTCGTCTGCCAGCAGGGCCTTGTTCAGTGTACCGTTAATCAACAACGTGGTATCGCTGGTGTTGAAGTCGGTATTGCTGATACCCAAGTCATCACTGATTGACGTGATGCTGATAGCCGCATCAGAAATCGTCGCATCAATGGTGATGGTTTGAGTTCCACTCGGCGCACTCTCCTGACCTACATTGTTGGTCCCGGTTACCTTGAAGTTGTAAGTACCGTCTGCCAATGCTGGGTTTGGTGTAAAGCTCCAACTACCACCTGGGCCCGCAGTAGTGGTACCGACCTTAGTATTACCGTTATAGATGGTAATCGTATCGCCTTCAGCAACAGAAGAGGTCCCGCTCAAGGTTGGCGTATTGTCCTTGGTCAGGCTGTTGTTGGTCAACGCCATACGGGTAGTGCCGGTATCATCAATAATACTGTCGATAACCGGAGCGCCTGGGGTCAATGACATAATAACGTCATAGCTGGTGCTCGGCTTGGCGCTATTACCTACCTTGTCAGTCTCTTCCACGGTCAACGTGTTTTTACCGTCATACAGTGAGCCCGTAGCGGTCAAACTCCACTGGCCATTGCTGCCTACAGTGGTGGTGCCCAGTACTTTGGTATTACCATCGCCATCGGTGGTGTATACCGTGATGGTATTACCCTCTTCTGCACCGGTACCGTTAACCAACGGATTGCGATCATCCAACACGTTACCCTTACTGACCGGGCCGGTTATCAAGCCATACTGATCAACCACCTCAGTGATCGCCACCTTGCTGACATCAGGCGCGGTGAAGTCCAGCGTCAACGTAAAGGTTGTCGATGGCAAACTGACGTTACCCGCCCCATCGGTTGCCTTGACGTAAAAATCATGCTT
>NZ_JBXUGO010000068.1:0-1199 GCF_057180565.1 Serratia sp. HNCC26DJ244
GGATACCAGCAGTGATTTGAATATCACCACCACCGGGGCGTTGACCTTCAATAATGCGCTGACCGGGTTGGGGGATGTCAATGTCAACACCAACAACAGTGCGTTTAACTTTGGCAGTACAGTGGGCAGTGCGTTTGCCGGTACGGTGAATGTGCAAAATACCCTGTTTGCCCTCGCCGGTGATAATACCCGCGCGTTAACCTTGGCGACGCTGGATCTGGGCACGGGCAGTAATGCGACGGTCGGCAGCAACGGGGTGACCACCACCGAATCTGTCGGCAATGTAGACCTGAATGGCGGCACCCTGACGTTTTATGGTGACCTCCCGGGGGTACGTGCAGATGGCTTGCTCAGCACCGATAATTTTATTGCCACCGGCGGTACGGTAAATATTTTAGGCAATGCAGCAATAGATAACACCACCGGCAGTGGCTCACTGCTCAATCAAATGACCGGCAATAATGCCATGCAATTGGTGAGTGCCACCACGGCGACGGGGGCTGACCTGCTGACCTTGCAGATCAATGGTACTAACGTTGGGCAAAATACCTCAGACCAAATTGAACAGAATGGCGTGCATGTTGCCAACGGGATTTATGATTATGGCTTGAGCAACAGTGGCAGCAATGGCGCGGGCCTGTATATGGATTATACCCTTACCGCCCTGGAGTTGCTGGAAGATGGCAACGATGCGCTGGTGATAGCCACCGACGGTTTGCCTGGCTCCAACAACGACTTGCTGGTTAACGTGTTTGGCACCGGCGGTCTTGTACTGGACGGCACCTTGGCACCGTTAACCCTCTCCAACGGCACCAACAGCTACAGCGGCAGCACCACCATCCGTGGGGGCAGCGTGTTGCTGGGGGCCAGTGGGGCGCTGGGGAGTACCTATTTACTGGCCGTGAACAGCGGCAGTACCTTTAACCTCAATAACTACAACCAACAGGTGGGGAGCACCACCAATGAGGGCACGGTACTGTTAGGCAGCGGGGTGCTGACCAGTGGGCTATTCACCAACAATGGCATCATTAACCTGGGGACTGGCACGCTAACGCTGACTGCGGGCGGGACCTCCAGTACTACCGATGGGTTAACCGGCGCAGGTCTGTTACAGCTACAAGCCGGTACCTTCACTGTCAGTGCCGCCAACAGTGGGCTGACCGCTGATACCGACATTGACAGCGGTGCGACGCTGGTGC
>NZ_JBXUGO010000069.1:0-1184 GCF_057180565.1 Serratia sp. HNCC26DJ244
ACGCTGTTTTCTCATAAAACCATCTCAGGTGAACGATTATCTCGATATATTCAAACCTCAAGTTTTGCGATGGTCATCGCCCATGGGAAAAGGCTATTTGCCACCAGATCTCACCTGTCACACCTTCGGCTCCTGTAAAGGTCTCGGTTTTGACCGCGTACTGATTATTTCACCGGAGAAACATCTCAAGTATCTGGGTGGCGACCTTGGCGTGTTCGATAAAGATAAAACGGAGGAATCTAGAAACAAGCTGTACGTGGCCATTACCCGAGCTCGTTACAGTCTGGCGTTTGTCGTTGAGGAAGAGCATCTTACAAATATAAAGCTGCCGCATTGGGTTAGACCTCTGTAAGTCGATGCTAACGTCTAACCATTTAACTTCCGCTTTTCGCTCGAAGCTGCCATAGCAAGGTGTTCGGGCAGCTATGAGCGAACAACGGACGTTACACCCGTAAAAAAGAGTGGTAACGCCCTAAGACTAACTAAAAAACAGCAATATAATCAATTGAATTAGTCAGTTAATAACTAATTCTTTGCTTGAGAGTGTAAGACAAGGGTTCCATTATTAATTGCGCTATTCAGAATAGGTGATATGCCACGTCTTTCATCAGAGCTTGCAAGAATCAAGCATTCCTTAGCCCTACTTGCGCCTAAATAAATTTGAGAGACAAATCTTCTGTGGATTCCACTATGAGTAATTTCATCTGGAAGTTCATTCCTATCAATATGTATCAAATACACTGTGTCGAATTGCATTCCTGCCACATATTCAGGCATGCTAAATAAGCACTTTCCCTTGTATTTTATCGGCTTTAATAGTTCGTCTCTAGATGTTAATGGTTCGTAAAGTTTTTTTATCCTGCCAACACTCAAATACCGAGAAAATATAGTGAAATTAAGGCAAAGTATGGCCACTGATTTAGATTTGTCTTTTCTCGCTAATCGGGATGCTTCTTGGAAAACATTGTCAATTAGATCTATATCGCTTTCATATACATGTATTGTTGGTAATTCTCCGCTGACATTTTCCGATGATAATTTTAACTTATTCCACTCTGAAGAGAGATCTAACGCAGGAAAAGCACCATCTAAATCTGTTAGGAAAGATGCTATTTCTGGTGAATATCTGAAGACCTTAGTTAACTCAACTAACTCAGATGCACCAACACCTGTAGACTTGAATA
>NZ_JBXUGO010000070.1:0-1139 GCF_057180565.1 Serratia sp. HNCC26DJ244
GCCACCGGCAGCGGTGAACGCACCGAGAGGTAATAATCCGCCCCTTCGCGCAGACGCGGGTCTTGCAGACGCGCCAACCACTGATGCAGACGCTTGTCGTGCTCGAGCTCAATGGACACCACCCGTGATGGCAGGCTGGCTTCCAGCAAGTCACCGAGCAAATCAAACAGCGGCGGAAACACCTCATTGAGTTGCTCATGCTGCCAGGCCGGTATCGCACTGACCTGATGCTCCAGCGAGAACGTCAGCAGACTGCCCGCCAGACGCGCCAGTTCAGGATAGAGCCGCTCCGGTGGACTTTGGGGAAAACGCAGGAACTGCCCCAACACCGGTTCGGCACTGTTGAGCGCATTGAGCAACCAGAACAGCGACACATCGGCGACGGCAAAATCCGCCATGCGTTCATTGCTCTCACGGCGCATCGCCATCAGGCGGGTCAACCGCGCGCGCAACTGGGTCATCAGTTGTTCAAGCTGGTTCAACAACCAACGGCTGCTTTCCACCTTCAGCAACGGCGGCAGAAAGGTGTCATCCAGTGACCAGGCACCCTGCATATCCTGCTGCAAGCGCGCCACCGGGCAAACCAGGTAGTCACTGTTATTCTGGTGAGCAAAACGTAATGTCAGTTCGGGCTGCAAAATGGCTATCTGGCGGGTGTCATCGCCAAATTGATTGCGCACATCACGCCAACGCTGACGATAACGGGTCGGGCGCTCCGCCACTTCCTCTGGGGTAAGGCAGTTGCCGCCGTTGGCACGCAACATCGGCAACGCCAGCACCACCACCACCTCCTGCTGTGCCGTATCGAGTGCCAGTACCGGCGGCAGGCTATCGGCATTGTCGGTATCGACCAACGTGCCATCCTGAAAGCGCACCTGCAAATGGCGCCCCTGAAGGCGCCCCAGTTTTAACGCGTCAAGGTCAAACGCCGCCTGGAGCACGCCCCAGGGATGCGTCAAACCCATCTGTGCCAGACATTCCGTTGACCAGGCCGCATACGCGGCCTGCTGCTGGAAATGCTGGGGCGAGACCATGATCCCCCGCCCCCATAACGGTTGTTCCGTTTTCACACTTCACCTGCCTTAGGCTTTGGCTTTTGGCATCTGCGAAACCAGTGACAGGTTGATATCCATCCCTTC
>NZ_JBXUGO010000071.1:0-1104 GCF_057180565.1 Serratia sp. HNCC26DJ244
GGGTGTTATCTATCGCTGCATTGCCTAAAATATTTACCGTACCGCCGGTGGCGATAAAATTATCGGTACTGATCAAGCCATCTGAACGCAACCCCGGCAGGTCGCCATAAAACGTCAGGGTGCCGCCATTCAGGTTTACATTGCCGACAGATTCGGTGGTGGTGACCCCGTTACTGCCAACTGTCGCATGACTGTTGGTGCCCAGATCCAGCGTCGCCAAGGTTAACGCGCTAGTATTGTCGCCGGAAAGTGCAAGCAGGGTATTTTGTAAATTCACCGTACCAGCAAACGCACTGCCCACCGTACTGCCAAAGTTAAACGCACTGTTGTTGGTGTTGACATTGACATCCCCCAACCCGGTCAGCGCATTATTAAAGGTAAACGCCCCGGTGGTGGTGATATTCAAATCACTGCCGATATCCGCCACATTTACTCTGGCGGCACTGTTCAGCACGGTATTGCCGTCAAGATTCAGGCTGGATCCATTAGTCAGGTCCACGACACCACTCAAGCCCTGTGCATTACTGCTATTGCTCAGATTGATATGGCTGGCATCCAGTGTCCAGGTACCCGCCCCGCTGAGGACGTTATCCAAGGTACTTAAGGCCTCGTTGGCATAGTCGCTAAACAGCAAGTTGCTGCCACTGGCGATGGCGACTACACCATTGCCCAATTGTGGGGCCTGGGTCACCGTCAAGGTGCTGTTATCGACCAGATCAAACAAACCGTAAAAATTGCTGTTATCCGCAGACAGGGACATATCGGCCCCATTGCTGATACTGACGGTGGAATCAACCACCCCAGTCAGGGCATGAGCCACATCCTCCGTCACACCACTGAAATTCAGCACCGAACTGTCGGTGGTCAAATCCACGGTGGCGCTGGCGGCCCCCAGATTATTGGCATCAGTCACGGTTAACCGACTGTCTGCCCCAATCACCTGAGCACCGTTAAACGCGCTGTTATCACCGGTGAGTTGTACATCTGCCAGGGTATTGAGGGTGCCGGCACCACTGAGCTGATTGGCAAAACTGCCATCGCGGGCGAAATTCAGGTTACCGTCCACGTTCACATCACTGCTGCCCAGGGTCCCGGCATTGTTCA
>NZ_JBXUGO010000072.1:0-1079 GCF_057180565.1 Serratia sp. HNCC26DJ244
TCGCGAATTCATATAATAAGTGCAACGCTCGGTCATGATGGTGAGGTGAGGGTTAGCTGCTGATAAGCTATCCTGCTCCTCCGACCAAAGATGAGCGAGTAACCATGAACTACCAGCAGCTAACTGAAGGGCAACGATACCAGATTGCTCTGCTGTATGACGATAATTTTACTCTGACGGAGATAGGCAGACGCCTTGGTGTTAACAAGTCTACGATATCCCGTGAGGTCAGGCGCAACAGAACACCAGAGGGTTATCAGCCCAATCAGGCTCAGCGCCTCAGCGAGGTCAGGCGGCACACCTCAACAAAAAGGTGTGTATGTCCACAGACAGTTGATTTTGTTGAGTTTGCACTGAGCTGGAAGTGGAGTCCAGAACAGATCAGCGGTGTTGCGCAGCTCATTGACCTTCCCGTGAGCCATGAGTGGGTTTATCAGTATGTCTACGCAGATAAAGCCCGTGGTGGTGAGCTCTACAAGCATCTTCGGCAAGGAAAACGATGTTACCGTAGGGGCGGAGGGAAGAAGAGAAGCCCGATCCCTGACGCTGTTTCCATTGAGTTACGTCCGGCGATCGTGGATGAACGAGGTCGTCTTGGAGACTGGGAGGCTGACCTAGTATTAGGCCAGCAAGGGACCGGAGCCATTGTGACACTCGCTGAGCGTAAGAGCCGTATTTATCTGACGAAAAAGGTTTTTTCTAAAGAAGCGCATGAGGTTAGCGAGGCAATTATCTCGCTGCTGAGCGAGTACAAAGATGTCTGCCATACAATCACATTCGATAATGGTGGTGAATTTAGCCAGCATAAGGCCATAGCCAAAGCGTTGGATGCTGAAATGTACTTCGCTCATCCCTACGCCTCGTATGAGCGAGGGCTGAACGAGAATACAAATGGGCTTTTGCGTCAGTTTATCCCGAAGGGAACTGACCTGAGGACCGTGTCAGAAGAAGATTTACAGCGCTATCAGGGGGCGCTGAACAGCAGGCCACGTAAGTGTCTTGGGTTCAGACAACCCTCGGTGGTGTTTGCAGAGCTAAGAAAGGCGGCTTAGCGTTGCACTTCGGACTTGAATCCGCCA
>NZ_JBXUGO010000073.1:0-1012 GCF_057180565.1 Serratia sp. HNCC26DJ244
CAAGATCCCTGAGCGCACCAACGTATCGCCGGTGTAGTCATTGGTCGCATTGGACACGGTGATGATGGTGCCATCGTTGGGGGAGTCGATAGCCAAATCCCCGCTGCCGATCACTTTGGCCCCGAGATTATTGCGTTGAGAGCCGTTATTGGCCAGGGTGCCCTGTAACATCAGTGCCTGGCTGCCGGTGGTTAACAGTTCCAGCTGTTTCAGCAGATAACTGACATATAAACCATTACTATCCGCCCCAGTACTCAGGCCATACTCGAAGCTTCCCATTGCCGCGACTTGGCTATCACCAGGATTGGTAATCCCTTGAAGATAGATGCCGGTAATCGGGGTATAGCTCCCATCAGTGAGGATCAATTCACTGCCGGTGCCGGTGGCCACACCGGTGGCCAAGGTGGCGATAGCCACCCCGGTATCTAAATCCAGCGTATTTAACCCTGCCAAACTGGGGGATAAGTTGCTTGGCAGGTTAACACTGACGGTACCGCCGGCAGTGGTATCAATGGTTTGTGCCGTAATGATGCCATCAGCGGTGATCACACCGTTATTTTCAGTAATATGAGCGTAAGTTAACTCACCGCCATTGAACACCAGATGACCGAGGGTTTGCACCCCATCGCCCACATTGGTGTTACTGCCCGCACCCAGGTTCAGGGTGGCGAGCGTTAAGCTGGTGGTATTAGTACCGGACAGATCAAACCGCGTGTTTTGCAAATTGACATTGCCCGCAAACGCACTGCCCACCGTACTGCCAAAGTTAAACGCCGTCTGGTTAGTATCAACATTGACATCCCCCACACCGGTCAGCGCATTGTTGAAGGTCAACGCCCCGGTGGTGGTGATATTCAAATCACTGCCGGTATCCGCCACATTCACCCTGGCGAGAGTATTGAGCAGCGTGCTGCCATCAATGGTCAGGCTAGCGCCGTTGGTGATATCCAGCACCCCACTCAAGCCCTGTGCATCACTGTTATTGCTCAGATTGATATGGCTGGCATCCAGT
>NZ_JBXUGO010000074.1:0-1002 GCF_057180565.1 Serratia sp. HNCC26DJ244
TAATTAACCTGAGCTTTGGATAAAAAATTGAACTAAATGCCTGTTCCAAGATCTGTTATTTCGACGAAAAAACACGCAGATCAAAAAAAGGAACAGGCATGAATAAACTAGTAGAACTCTTCTGTGATGTCGATGATTTTTGCAGGGTCTTCATCCCATTATGGGAACAGCAGTGCCTGGAGAACGGTAGTCGCAAACGGCGGCGTTCTTCCCGCATGAGTCCCAGCGAGATAATGACCATCCTTATTGCTTTTCATATGTCAAACCACAGGAATTTCAAGAGTTTTTATCTGGGGATCATTGGAATGTACCACCGTCAGGATTTTCCGGAACTCCTCAGTTACACCCGCTTTTTAGGCGTCATGTCATCGGTCATGGTGCCCTTATGTAGCTATTTTACATCGATTAAAGGACAACCGACGGGGATTGAATTTATCGACTCGACCAGCATCAAGGTTTGTCACAACATTCGTATCCCACGCAATAAGGTCTTCGATGGAGTAGCCAAACGGGGAAAAGGGACGATGGGTTGGTTTTACGGTTTCAAATTACACATTATTGTCAACTACTTAGGTGAAATAGTGGCCGCCAAGCTGACCACAGCCAATGTTGACGACCGGGTCCCTGTGAAGGAATTGGCGGAAGGCTTAACGGGCCAATTGTATGGAGACAAGGGCTATATTAGCCAGGCTTTGGCGGCAGAATTAGCTTCTGAAGGTGTAAATTTTATCACGGGTGTACGTAACAATATGAAAGCGAAAGCGCAATCCGCGTGGGATAAGGCAATGTTATCAAAGCGCTTTATCATTGAGACTATCAATGACCAACTAAAAAACATCTCACAAATAGAGCATACACGACACAGGAGTTTGCATGGTTTTATGCTGAATATGGTATGCGGACTGGTCGCGTACTGTTTCAAAGAAGATAAGCCATCAATCAAGTTGAGCCATCCCGAAATGATGGTGCTGATGACGGCTTAACCAGATCTCAGGTTAATTA
>NZ_JBXUGO010000075.1:0-991 GCF_057180565.1 Serratia sp. HNCC26DJ244
ACTGAGCAGTGTGTAGCCAATGCCAAGCATCAAGATAGTAGCTGTAACACCCAGGGCCGTCGGGTAGATATTGTTGTTAAATAGCAGTGCATTGTTAAATAGCAATGCGTTGTTAAATAGCAGTGAATAACGCTTCCCAATCTTTGAGTTCCGTTTCCGTGGTAGGGTCGGTATACCTCTTTTATGCCGAACCTGCTCACGGATTTTCTCACTGTCACAACCCCTATCTGCAATGCCATGCTCTGCATCTGGCACCTATCAAGCAATTCTCGTGCAACTTTACTGTCATAAACCTCACCACCCGTGACAATGAAATCTATCGCTAAACCACAATCGTCAACAGCCAGATAGATTTTCGTCGTGTTGCCACCCTGCCCTTTTTCTATAGACGCTTTCCCCTCAGAGTAAGCGCCTGCCCATGCTGATGGGCTTTAACGATGCGACCGTCTATAAATGCCATTCTAAATCAGCCAATTGCCTAAGCTCGACAAAGAGCTGCATTAAGAACGCCTTTCTTTGACCACAAGTTAAACCGCCGATAGATGGCACGCCAATGTCCAAAAGTGCCTGGGACATCACGCCAAGGGCAGCCAACCTGCATTCGATACAAAATACCTTCCACCGTATTTCTGGGTTCTGGCTTGCTATAGACGCGACCTGTTCTCAGCATCAAGTGGATTAGCGTTGACCAGTATTCATCTGTTGATATCGTTATTAGCAGATTATGCTGTTTTGGTTAGTTTTTGTCGAAAGTAATTGCAGCTGTCCATCATGCTACCTAATAATCCACCATGAAAGATCATCTTCCCCTAAGTTATTCGGAACATTCTTATTCAAAACGTTGCTTTTTTCAGCAACAATGGTGGAAGTTTAATCAGTCTTGTATCTACATTTTAACCAGTTCTCCACGTAGCGTACGATATCTGTTCCCACCAAGGGAGGTCAGAGAACCATCACGGAGCAAAGGTTAAAACATCATTTAAGTCTCAGG
>NZ_JBXUGO010000076.1:0-963 GCF_057180565.1 Serratia sp. HNCC26DJ244
GCAGAAACGCCCCCCACGCGAATAATTTCAATACCATTGATGTTTTCAGCCCCTTCGCCGCCAATATTGTTGACGGTGACCGTACTCTGACCTGCGGTGTTACCGTTAATCACCAGCCTGTCGGTTTTAGAGGCATCATCCCCCAACACGCTATCAAAAATGATATTGCCATTATTGCCAATGTAGTTGCCATTAATGGTCAGCGCGGCGTAATCCGCCCCGGTGGCACTGCGCCCAACCGCGATTGTCCCGGCGTTGGTCACATTACCGTTCACCTGGCCATCACCCGCCAAGGTACCGTTAGTTTCAACCCGGACATTGCTGTTTAAAATCGCCGACGAGGCGCCGCTGAACGCCATCGCACTGGCTTGTCCCCCTGCTATCACGGCCGGCGTAGTGCTGAGCAGTAAGCGCCCCGCTTGAATAATGGTGGTCTGCGCACTCACCTGGTCGTTGGCAATGTGTAGCGTACCACTCCCCTGTTTAATCACCGTACCCTGACCACTGACTGGCGTGACAAACTGCCAGAGCCCATCGGTCTCTAACACCAACGTCCCGTCGTTAGCCACCGCAGCGGCTCCCAGGCTCTCCGACGCACTGGCTTGTAAGGTGGTGCCGCTTTGCGTGAAGAAGGTACCGCCATACTGGCTGTTATTACCGGTTAATGTCACCGCTGCTGCGTTAGTCAGCTCAACGTTACCGGCCCCTTGTAGCACATTGACCAGGTTGCCCACGGCGTTATCCAGCGTCAGTTGACCATCGATAATAATGTCACCCTGCCCCAGCGCGCCGGTTTCGCTCAGCTGTGCGTTGGCTGCAGAGAGGATGTGCGTTGTTGCGCTATAGTCCGGGCTATGACGGGTGAGCGCCAAGGTGCCGGCAGCCAATATCAGGTTACCCGCACCGGTCATCACGCCATTGACTTGCCCCCCCTCTTTTACCGTCAAGCTGCCGTTGTTGAGC
>NZ_JBXUGO010000077.1:0-963 GCF_057180565.1 Serratia sp. HNCC26DJ244
ACAGAAACGCCCCCCACGCGAATAATTTCAATACCATTGATGTTTTCAGCCCCTTCGCCGCCAATATTGTTGACGGTGACCGTACTCTGACCTGCGGTGTTACCGTTAATCACCAGTTCGTCCTTTTGGGAGGCATCATCACCCAACACGCTATCAAAAATGATATTGCCATTATTGCCAATATAGTTGCCATTAATGGTCAGCGCGGCGTAATCCGCCCTGGTGGCACTGCGCCCAACCGCGATTGTCCCGGCGTTGGTCACATTACCGTTCACCTGGCCATCCCCCGCCAAGGTACCGTTAGTTTCAACCCGGACATTGCTGTTTAAAATCGCCGACGAGGCGCCACTGAACGCCATCGCACTGGCTTGTCCCCCCGCGATGACGGCGGGCGTCGTGCTGAGCAATAAACGACCTTCTTGAATGACGGTGGTCTGCGCACTCACCTGGTCGTTGGCAATGTGTAGCGTACCACTCCCCTGTTTAACCACCGTACCCTGACCACTGACTGGCGTGACAAACTGCCAGAGCCCATCGGTCTCTAACACCAACGTCCCGTCGTTAGCCACCGCAGCACTCCCCAGGCTCTCCGTCGCGCTGGCTTGTAAGGTGGTCCCGCTTTGTGTGAAAAAGGTACCGCCATACTGGCTGTTATTGCCGGTTAGCGTCACCGCTGCTGCGTTAGTCAGCTCAACGTCACCGGCCCCTTGTAACGCATTGACCAGGTCGCCCACGGCGCTATCCAGCGTCAGTTGACCATCGATAATAATGTCACTCTGCCCCAACGCGCCGGTTTCGCTCAGCTGTGCGTTGGCTGCTGAGAGGATGTGCGTTATTGCGCTATAGTCCGGGCTATGACGGGTGAGCACCAAGGTGCCGGCAGCCAATATCAGGTTACCCGCACCGGTCATCACGCCATTGACTTGCCCCCCCTCTTTTACCGTCAAGGTGCCGTTGTTGAGA
>NZ_JBXUGO010000078.1:0-935 GCF_057180565.1 Serratia sp. HNCC26DJ244
CAACTGGCGGCGGATTCGGCCTTGGGGCAGACCACCACCCTTGACCTGAGCAGTGGGGCGACGGTGGATTTAAATGGCCACACGCAAACAGTGCAAACTCTGGTCAATAGTGGGGTGCTGGATCTGGCGGGCGGTTCGTTACTGCTCGCCCTGGGGGGGAGCTCAAGCGCCACCGGGGGCTTAACCGGTGATGGTCTGTTGACGCTACAAGGGGGCACCTTCACCGTCAGCGCCGCCAACAGTGGCTTAACCGCCGATACCGACATTGACAGCGGCGCGACGCTGATACTGAACAATGCCGGGACCCTGGGCAGCAGTGAGGTGAATGTCGACGGTAACCTGAATTTTGCCCGCGATGGCAGCTTTGCCAACCCACTCAGTGGTGCCGGCACTATCAATACCCTGGCAGATGTACAACTCACCGGTGATAACAGTGCGTTTACCGGGGCTCAGGTGATTGGGGCAGACAGTCGTTTAACCGTTACTGATGCCAATAATCTGGGGGCCGCCAGCGCCACCGTGGATTTGACCACCGACAGCGCGGTGCTGAATTTCAGTGGCGTGACGGAGGATGTGGCTCATGCCCTGACTGGGGTGGTTGATTCCACCGTCAGTATCAGCAATGGGGCTGAGATGTCCCTGTCTGCGGATAACAGCAATTTTTACGGTTTGTTTGATCTGGTTGATAACAGCACCCTGATGGTGACGCAAGCCCCACAATTGGGCAATGGTGTAGTCGCCATCGCCAGTGGCAGCAACTTGCTGTTTAGCGCTTATGCCAACGGCGCATTAAGCACCCTGGATAACGCGCTGAGCGGAGCGGGTACTTGGACGCTGGATGCCAGCCATATCAATCTGAGCAATAGCGGTAATGCACAGGGCTTGAGTGGTGTGGTGGACCTGACTAATGGCTCCAGCCTGAATATTGACGGCAA
>NZ_JBXUGO010000079.1:0-930 GCF_057180565.1 Serratia sp. HNCC26DJ244
TCTGTTAGAACCAGGGTTGACATCAGTGGCAATAATCAGTGCATCGGCATAGTCCGTCAGCAGTTCAATGGCACTCAAACCATAGCTCAGGTACAGGCCATCGGCACTACCGTTCGTGTTGGACAAGGCGTAATTGTAGGTACCATTCGCCACATGGACACTGTTCTGGTTAATGGCAGAAGAAATACCTACCCCAGGTGTCACCACCTGGTTATTAATTCTCAAGCTGAGTCCATCAACCGCGCTTGCCGTGTCCGCAGTGATCAACGTCTCGGTCATTCCCCGGTTCTGTTCGAGAAGAGAGACGCCCGGAGAGTCGTTGTTCCACGAACCGCCATTATCCACATTGATAGTACCGCTGTTGGCGGTGAGGTTAACGGTAGAAATGGTACTCTCGGCACTTGATAACGGCACGCCACCAGTGAAATTGAGCGTACCACCATCCAGCACCAGATCCTGCAAGGTGGCGGTACTTGGCGTTCCCGGGATACCAACCGTCGTCACACTGCCGGTGGCTAACGTCAGCCCAGCATTCTGCAGAGTATCGGCATTGGTCCCCGCCAGTGAGAAGGTAGCGTTATTCAGCGTCACATTGCCGGTAAAGCCACTCCCAACGCCAGTATCGAAATTGAACGCATTATTAGCCCCGGTATCGACATTCACCTTCCCGGCACCGGTCAGGGTATTGTTCAGCGTAAAGGCACCGGCGTTGGTGATATTCAATGTGCTGGTGGCACCATCAACATTCAATATTGTTGAACCGTCCAATGCAGTAAGACTGTCAATGGTCAGTGTGGCGCCGGTATTAATATCCAACAAGCCCGTAAAGCCAGAGGCATTGCCATTATTTCTCAGATCGATATTGCTGCTGTTCAGCACCCAGTTCCCTGCGCCATCGATAACATTACCCAGCGAGGTCAAGGTGCCGCC
>NZ_JBXUGO010000080.1:0-903 GCF_057180565.1 Serratia sp. HNCC26DJ244
GCTGCTGTTTTTCTTCTTTACTGTATTGCATGGTCTATTCTCAGGCTTGTTATTTAATGCCGAGAATAATGAAAGGGGTTATTAGCTGCAGCAAGGTGAGTTGCCCGGATGTTTACTGAATACGTAGAACAACGCAGAACCATGATGTAGGAATGGGCCGACAGACTTGACCAGTGGCGGGGACAGGTAAGCGAACCCCAAAACCCGCAAATTACAGACGAACTGTTAAAGCGTGGTGTCAAGGGCGTGCGTCAGACCGGCGTGGCGCACCCTTGTCGCTGCATAGCAGGAAACACGCTTGAAAGTGGCTGTCAGTACGGCATAGCCGGGCTGACAGCCTGATAAACCGAGGTTTTTATTTAGGGTCTGTTTTTATGCGGCTAGGAAAGCGATAACACTTGTGTTTCTACACATGATCTAGTCTACCGTGTCGGTAACAAATATAGCAGTGGGGGTATTGGCCTGAGCACGTATCACAGGCCAATAGAAAGGAGTGTCCCTCCATTCATTTTTTGCTATCCCCTCCTGACGAAGAAGAAACAGAATGGGATGATTGATGGCATAGGTTTTTGCAAGCCTACCCTCAGTTTTTTCTGAATCGGGAGTTTCAATGAACTTTGCGTGTGAAGTGCTACCAGCTAAACGCGATGAGTTACGTCCGTTAGCAGCCCAAAGCCAAATCTTTCCACGTTCTTCCTTTTGAGGATGTTGAGCGCTTAGGTGAGCGAGAGCTGCTCGTGCGGCTTCCCAATTAAAAGGAAATGCATCTTCCTCTTCCTCGAAAATTAACGTAGTCTCAATCTGACTCAAAAAGTTTTGAGCGACATCAAGCGAGATAAGTACTGGCTTATCTGCATTAAAGTTTATAAATTTTTCTACCTCATCATCAAGTTTTTTTATTAC
>NZ_JBXUGO010000081.1:0-881 GCF_057180565.1 Serratia sp. HNCC26DJ244
ACGATAAAGCCAATGGTAGAAAACCACCATTAATGGCTGCATCACTTCTACTTTTAACTTCGGCTAAAAATGGGAGGATTACCCCAAACAGTCAACGCCGGTTTGATTTTTTCTGTCTGACTACCACTATTAGGCGGTCTACCAAACATTCCCCATGATCTTTAGTGCCAGGAAAGATGACGCGTAGCGTCTTGGGACTGGTTAAGAATTCTGATCACGCTAATAACAGACGCGGTAGGAATAAAAAAGATCATATTCCGTTCAACAGGCAATGAGTAAATCCCTTTACCAAGTTCCGGTCTTGCCACACCAATATCGTGCGTCGCCAAGACATCGAAAATGTCAGAAAACCGATAAATATAGTCGTCTGCTTTAGCAGAACCAAATTGTTCACGGCTATATAGCCATATGGTTTCTAAATCCTCGCTGGCCTTTGGCGTCAGCTTAATCACTTTCATGGGAGTTAGTCTTCGCTTTCATATGCTGCAAAAAGGCCTCTTTATCCCATGTGACAGGGGCACCACTGCTGACGCCTTCAGCCAAAAGATCGCGAAGTATCTGCAGACGAGATTCAGCCTGCTTTTCACGAAGTAGACGTAAGGCATCACGCAGCACTTCGCTCTGAGTTCGATAATCTCCTGACTTTACTGAAGTATCGATAAACTCCCGGAGTTCATCCCCCACATCAACCGTAATCGTTCTGGCCATAAATACCCCTTGTAAGATTATTTCTTACAAGAGTATAAATGTTATCGTGCACTATCTCCAGTAAGGCGGTGATGGATGCAGGGGGAAACCCCAACAGCCCCCAGAGCACCCTGTTCATCCTTAGAACTCGACGGCATCACACAGTTTTTTGCCTTATTTGTTACCTGTAGAGT
>NZ_JBXUGO010000082.1:0-864 GCF_057180565.1 Serratia sp. HNCC26DJ244
TGCGGACAGGCGAACCTGTCCGCTCTGGTATTACGCGGTAGTACGTTCGTTCCAGGAATCGGAATGAATGATGTTGCCGTCTTTGTAAGTCCAGGTGATTTTTTCGTAGCGCAGCTCTAACTGCTCCAAGTGGTTGTGTTTCTCATACGCCGGGTCTTTGATGTCGTGCATCACCGGGTTGACTTTCACCACCTTGACGTTTTCCAGTTTGGTGTTGAAGTACTCCACTTCCTGGCCCGCGTCATTGATTTTGTACCACTTGAACTCGGCTGACTTCAGGGTCTGACCGGTGGTCACTGCCTTGTACAGGTACGGGCTGGAGGCATCGATTTCCTTGGTAAACAGGAACGGGGTGTGGATACGGGTCCCCGTCAGTTTGCCGGTGTTGTTGTCAGTCGGGATATACAGGTTATGCTGCTGAGCGACGATTTCGATGCTGCCTTCACGGTCTTTGACATCAACAGAACCCTTGATGTCGGCACCGCCGTCATCCTTCAGCCACAGATAAACAGGTATTGCCATGGGATTGTCTCCATTTAGTGTTGTGTACCGTCACCATCCAGTGATGACGGCGGGTTGTTGTCGGGTACCTGGCAGGCGTCTGCCTGTGGTACCAGACTGATTTCGACACGCCGGTTTTGCGCCCGTCCGGCGTCCGTGTCATTCGGTGCCAAAGGTCGGCTGTCGCCATACCCCTGCACCGCAAAACAGCTTTCCGGCACATCACCGGTATCACGCATCCAGTTACGCACCGCTTCGGCACGTTGCAAGGAGAGCGTCTGGTTCTGTTTGGCATTGCCGGTGTTGTCGGTATGCCCGCTGACCACTATCAGCCAGCCCGGTCTGGCCTTGATGCCCACCAGA
>NZ_JBXUGO010000083.1:0-864 GCF_057180565.1 Serratia sp. HNCC26DJ244
CGCGGACAGGCAAGCCTGTCCGCTCTGGTATTACGCAGTAGTACGTTCGTTCCAGGAATCGGAATGAATGATGTTGCCGTCTTTGTAAGTCCAGGTGATTTTTTCGTAGCGCAGCTCTAACTGCTCCAGGTGGTTGTGCTTCTCATACGCCGGGTCTTTGATGTCGTGCATCACCGGGTTGACTTTCACTACCTTGACGTTTTCCAGTTTGGTGTTGAAGTACTCCACTTCCTGGCCCGCGTCATTGATTTTGTACCACTTGAACTCCGCTGACTTCAGGGTCTGACCGGTGGTCACTGCCTTGTACAGGTACGGGCTGGAGGCATCTATTTCCTTGGTAAACAGGAACGGGGTGTGAATACGGGTCCCCGTCAGTTTGCCGGTGTTGTTGTCAGTCGGGATATACAGGTTATGCTGCTGAGCAACGATTTCGATGCTGCCTTCACGGTCTTTGACATCAACAGAACCCTTGATGTCGGCACCGCCGTCGTCCTTCAGCCACAGATAAACAGGTATTGCCATGGGATTGTCTCCATTTAGTGTTGTGTACCGTCACCATCCAGTGATGACGGCGGGTGGTTGCCGGGTACCTGGCAGGCGTCTGCCTGTGGTACCAGACTGATTTCGACACGCCGGTTTTGTGCCCGCCCGGCGTCCGTGTCATTCGGTGCCAAAGGTCGGCTGTCGCCATACCCCTGCACCGCAAAACAGCTTTCCGGCACATCACCGGTATCACGCATCCAGTTACGCACCGCTTCGGCCCGTTGCAAGGAGAGCGTCTGGTTCTGTTTGGCATTGCCGGTGTTGTCGGTATGCCCGCTGACCACTATCAGCCAGCCCGGTCTGGCCTTGATGCCCACCAGG
>NZ_JBXUGO010000084.1:0-812 GCF_057180565.1 Serratia sp. HNCC26DJ244
CCTCATCCAACAGGCTGAGCTGAGCGGGTGAGAAGTTTTCTGCCTTGCGTCCAAACCGGGCTTGACGCGCCTGAGCCAGCAATTCGGCCAAATGCGTATTCTCACGCTGAAGTTTTAATACCAGCGCACGCAATTGGTCATTTGTCAGATCAGGCGGTAATGTCATCATGGCAGTAATATACCATATTGATTAAATATTGTCATTTAAATCAATCTATTATGACATCATTTTATTGCCATTTTGTCAGGTTATGGCCTTCCACCTGTTGCCAGTCAATGCCTTTTATCAACCAGGAAAATTGTTCGGTGGTGAGCGTCCAGGAGGTATCACCTTCTCGAGGCCAGACAAAATGACCCCGGTGTAATCGACGTACCGCCAACCAGACCCCATGTTTATCCCAGCGCAACAACTTGATGCGAGTCCGGGCTTTATTACAGAAAATAAACGCGGCCTCACTTTGCCAGACCTGACCAAGATGTTCAGCAACATATTGTGTTAACTTATCAACACCACAACGCATGTCGACAGGTTGGCGGGCAATCCAGACGTGTTCAGGGATCAACATGTCTGGAGTGCCTGAAGAACTTGGGGCAACTGGTGCAGTTGGCAGGAAATAGATAACCCGCCAGGTGTATTAACCGAGATGATGCCCGATGACGCTTTCACGGTCGTGGGAATAAAAGGAGTCACCGGGCTTTTAACCGCTTTATCAGCCTGCATTTTCCAATAATGAAAAGTGGCTAACTTCACGCTATTTTCACGGCAGTAAGCGGATTGGGAGAGTCCACTGTTTCTCCAGTTATCAAGATGC
>NZ_JBXUGO010000085.1:0-795 GCF_057180565.1 Serratia sp. HNCC26DJ244
TCCTATCAGCAGCACCGCACCACAAACCAGTGGTGATGTCAGCGTGCTGGCCACCGATGTGGCCGGCAATGACAGTCCGTCCGCGGTCACCGCGTATGTGGACAGCACTGGCCCTGTCGCGCCAGCCGCGCCAAGCGTGGTCGCTAACCCAGACGGTACCCTGACTGTGTCCGGTACCGCCGAGCCGGGCAGCACCATCACGGTCACCTTCCCGGACGGCAGCACCGCCACCGGGCCGGTGGCCGCCGATGGCAGCTACGGTCCTATCAGCAGCACCGCGCCTCAAACCAGTGGTGATGTCAGCGTGCTGGCTACCGATGTGGCCGGCAATGACAGTCCGTCCGCGGTCACCGCGTATGTGGACAGCACCGCGCCGGTGGCCCCGGCCGCGCCAAGTGTGGTGGCTAACCCAGATGGCACCTTGACGGTCTCCGGTACCGCGGAGCCGGGCAGCACCATCACGGTCACCTTCCCGGACGGCAGCACCGCCACCGGGCCGGTGGCTGCCGATGGCAGCTATGGGCCGATCAGCAGCACCGCGCCGCAAACCAGTGGTGATGTCAGCGTGCTGGCCACCGATGTGGCCGGCAATGACAGCCCGTCCGCGGTCACCGCCTATGTGGACAGCACCGCCCCAGTGGCGCCGGCTGCGCCAAGTGTGGTCGCTAACCCAGATGGCACCTTGAGTGTCTCCGGTACCGCCGAGCCTAACAGCACCATCACGGTCACCTTCCCGGATGGCAGCACCGCCACCGGGCCGGTAGCCGCCGATGGCAGCTATGGTCCGATCAGCAG
>NZ_JBXUGO010000086.1:0-789 GCF_057180565.1 Serratia sp. HNCC26DJ244
GTCACCCGTCATGGCCGATTGCCACACCCGGTCACCCAGCAGGGCACTCCCCGCCTGACCATTGAGTACCAGCGGCACGCGATGCCCGGTGTCCCGTTGCAATTGGCTGATTTGCCAACGCAACATCAGCAAGTCGCTGGTCAGCGTCTCGCTCTCCGGGTGTTGTTGCGGACACACCGTGACCATCACTGCCAGTTGGCGCCCCCAGTCGGGCCTTAACTGCAGCAACTGACGGGCGACCTGAGCCACATCCTGACCGGCCTCCACCCGCACCCAACAGCCTTGCGACACCACCAGAACCTGTGAAGCGGCAGGCCAGGGCTGGGCTAAATCACCGCATACCAGCACGACCGGCTGGCGATAACTGGCCTCGGGCAGCGCATCCAGGCTCACCGCCACGCCATGCCCATGGCGGCGACTGGCCAGGCGCCAGCACAGGGCAATCAACAGCCAGCACAACACCATCAGCCCCAGAGAAGCCAGACGTGACAAGGGCAGAAAAACCAGGCAGACCACGCTGACCAGCAACGCAGCCCACAGCGCCAGCAAACGGTGTTGTAACGCACTCATTTCACCGCCCCCGGCAGTAGGGTGGCCAATATCTGGCTCAGCCAGTGGTCAAGCCCCCACCACAGCGCCGCCAGCACCAGCACACTGAGCCCCATCCAGGCAGGCCAGGAGGCGAGCCAACGGCCCAGACGACTGCGCCCACCTCGGGCCGACGCCAGCAGCGGGGCGTTCTGCGGATGGTTGAAGGGGGCGACCTGCTCACTCAGCGCCTTGACCAGC
>NZ_JBXUGO010000087.1:0-789 GCF_057180565.1 Serratia sp. HNCC26DJ244
CTCACCCGTCATGGCCGATTGCCACACCCCGTCACCCAGCAGGGCACTCCCCGCCTGACCATTGAGTACCAGCGGCACGCGATGCCCGGTGTCCCGTTGAAGTTGGCTGATTTGCCAACGCAACATCAGCAAGTCGCTGGTCAGCGTCTCGCTCTCCGGGTGTTGTTGCGGACACACCGTGACCATCACTGCCAGTTGGCGCCCCCAGTCGGGCCGTAACTGCAGCAACTGACGGGCGACCTGAGCCACATCCTGACCGGCCTCCACCCGCACCCAACAGCCTTGCGACACCACCAGAACCGGCGAGGCGGCAGGCCAGGGCTGAGCCAAATCACCGCATACCAGCACTACCGGCTGGCGATAACTGGCCTCGGGCAGCGCATCCAGGCTCACCGCCACGCCACGCCCATGGCGGTGGCTGGCCAGGCGCCAGCACAGGGCAATCAACAGCCAGCACAACACCATCAGCCCCAGAGAAGCCATACGTGACAGGGGCAGAAAAACCAGGCAGACCACGCTGACCAGCAACGCCGCCCACAGCGCCAGCAAACGGTGTTGTAACGCACTCATTTCACCGCCCCCGGCAACAGGGTGGCCAATATCTGGCTCAGCCAGTGGTCCAGCCCCCACCACAGCGCCGCCAGCACCAGCACACTGAACCCCATCCAGGCAGGCCAGGAGGCAAGCCAACGGCCCAGACGACTGCGCCCACCGCGGGCCGACGCCAGCAACGGGGCGTTCTGCGGATGGCTAAAGGGGGCGACCTGCTCACTCAGCGCCTTGACCAGT
>NZ_JBXUGO010000088.1:0-771 GCF_057180565.1 Serratia sp. HNCC26DJ244
CACCACCGGCATTGATATTGTGCTGACCGGTAAAATCATTGGTCCCCTCCAAGGTCACTGCCGCATTGGTGTTGATGGTACCGTCACCACTGAATATGTTGGCCAGCGTATCGGCAGCGTTCAGGTTCAAAGTACCCACTACATCAACATCACTGCTACCCAAGGCATCGGCCGCAGTCAAATTGACCGTTGCCAGCGCTGCTATCAGGGTGTCGGTCGCTGTTGTCAAGCCACTGTTGGCGGCGCTCAGGGTTAATGTGCCGCTGTTGACGTTCAACGCCCCCGCACCGGTCAGGCCACCCACCGCGGTGGAGGTGCCTCCCCCGTTCAGGTTCAGCGTACCGCCGGTGATATCAATCACCCCGGTGTTAGTCAACAACCCGCTATTGGTCAGGATACCGGTACCGACGTTGACCGTACCCTGGTTATCTAGCGCTTTTACCGTTTGGTTGAACGAGTTGCCATTAAACGTGCCGCTACTTGCAACCGTCAGCAACAAGGTTTCACCGAAGCCATTGTTGCTGCCCAGTTGTACGGTACCGCCCTGCACCGTGGTACTGCCTTGGTAGAGGTTGTTGCTATTGGTTACCGTCAACGGACTCTGGGTCGCATCGAAAACGATGCCACCTGCCCCAGTCAGCAGGGCGGTTAATTCTCTGTTGGTGCCAGCAGCTATAATCAACGCACCGCCGTTGCCGGTGTCGGTCAGCAGTTCAATGGCACTCAAGCCATAATTCAGATACAGGCCATCGGCACTGCCGTTCGTGTTGG
>NZ_JBXUGO010000089.1:0-751 GCF_057180565.1 Serratia sp. HNCC26DJ244
TGCTGACGGCGCAAATGGTAATCCAGGTGGTGCGCTGCCTGCTGGCTTGAGCTTTATGCACGAACTTGGGGCGGTGGATATCGATAATAACGGTACCATTGATATTACTGGCCATGTCGACTTCAACACACTTACGTCGAACGGAGGTAACCTCGGGCGCGGTCTTGCTGTCTTGTATAACCAGACCACAGGTACCAACCAGACCAACTTTGGCAAAGTAGATATTTTCAGTAACGTGTTCCGCAATGACGGCCATGAAGATGCCGGTGATAGGGCCATTTCCATGACCTATGCCGATTACAACGGTGATGGTTGGTTGGATCTGTTCCTGAGCCGTGGTTCTAAAGGCGGGAATAACAGTAATGAAAGCCGTATCTATCTGAACGATGGCACGGGTAATCTGAATGCTACAGACGCTCAGGCATTATGGTTTGGTGACAATTTGGATGGTGGTGTTTCATTGGCGGTTGACTGGAACCATGATGGTAAAATGGACATCATTGAAGTGCCACGCTCGGGTGTTACCGCTAGCCCTGCACTCTATCTCAACACTGGCACTAACAACTGGTCGGCTGCCGGCATTGAGCTGACAGCAACCACCTACAGTAATCTGACGGGTGCAGTCGCCCTGGATTATGATTGGGATGGGTCAATGGACCTGGTGCTGTATCGTTCAGGTGCAGATGGCGCAGTGGTGTCGAGTGATAATGCTGCACCGACCTTGCTGGTGAAAAACACCAATATTGCGCCG
>NZ_JBXUGO010000090.1:0-746 GCF_057180565.1 Serratia sp. HNCC26DJ244
TACGACACCACTCAAGCCCTGTGCATCACTGCTATTGCTCAAATTGATATGGCTGGCATCCAGTGTCCAGGTGCCCGCCCCGCTCAGCGCGTTATCCAAGGTACTTAATGCACCGTTAGCATAAGCGCTAAACAGCAAGTTACTGCCACTGGCGATGGCGACCGAGCCATTGCCCAATTGTGGGGCCTGCGTCACCGTCAAGGTGCTGCCGCCCACCAGATCAAACACGCCATAGAAATTACTGTTATCGGCGGACAGGGACATCTCGGCCCCGTTGCTGAGGCTGACCGTGGAATCAACCACCCCAGTTAGCGCATTAGCCACATCCTCCGTCACACCACTGAAATTCAGCACCGCGCTGTCAGTGGTCAAATCCACCGTGGCGCTGGCGGCCCCCAGATTATTGGCGTCAGTGACGGTTAATCGGCTGTCGGCACCAATCACCTGAGCACCGGTAAACAAACTGTTATCACCGGTGAGTTGCACATCCGCCAGGGTATTGAGGGTCCCTGCACCACTGAACTGGTTGGCAAAACTGCCATCGCGAGCAAAATTCAGGTTACCGTCCACGTTCACATCACTGCTGCCCAGGGTCCCGGCATTGTTCAGCACCAGGGTCGCGCCGCTGTCAATGTCGGTATCAGCGGTTAGCCCACTGTTGGCGGCACTGACGGTGAAAGTGCCGGCTTGTAGCTGTAACAGGCCATCACCCAGTAAGCCATCGGTAGCGCTGGAAGTACCGCCCT
>NZ_JBXUGO010000091.1:0-746 GCF_057180565.1 Serratia sp. HNCC26DJ244
CACCACACCACTCAAGCCCTGTGCATGACCGCTATTGCTCAGATTGATATGGCTGGCATCCAGCGTCCAGGTGCCCGCCCCACTGAGGGCGTTGTTCAAGGCGCTCAGCACGCCGTTGGCATAAACACTAAACAGCAAATTACTGCCACTGGCGATGGCGACTACACCATTGCCCAATTGTGGGGCTTGCGTCACCGTCAGGGTGCTGCCACCCACCAGATCAAACAAACCGTAAAAATTGTTGTTATCCGCAGACAGGGACATCTCTGCCCCGTTGCTGAGGGTGACCGTAGAGTCTGCCACCCCAGTCAGGGCATGAGCCACATCCTCCGTCACGCCACTGAAATTCAGCACCGCGCTGTCAGTGGTCAAATCCACGGTAGCGCTGGCGGCCCCCAGATTATTGGCGTCAGTGACGGTTAACCGGCTGTCGGCACCAATCACCTGAGCACCGGTAAACAAACTGTTATCACCGGTCAGTTGCACATCCGCCAGGGTATTGAGGGTCCCTGCACCACTGAACTGGTTGGCAAAACTGCCATCGCGAGCAAAATTGAGGCTCCCCTCGACACTCACATCACTGCCGCCCAGGGTCCCGGCATTGTTCAGTACCAACGTCGCCCCGCTGTCAATTTGGGTATCGGCGGTTAACCCACTGTTGGCGGCACTGACGGTGAAAGTGCCGGCTTGTAGCTGCAACAGACCATCACCCAGTAAGCCATCGGTAGCGCTGGAAGTACCGCCCG
>NZ_JBXUGO010000092.1:0-739 GCF_057180565.1 Serratia sp. HNCC26DJ244
CAACCAACTGGTGATTATTGCTGAGGATCCTGCAGGCAACCGCAGTAATTTCTCCTCTCCGAGCTATGACATTACGCTGTACATCGCGGTATCTACTGAACCGTCTATCGGCAGTGTGGTGGACAACGCAGAGCCACACGTGGGTCCATTGCAGAAGGGCGAAGTCACCAACGACACCACCCCAACCCTGAGTGGGAATGCAACAGCCAACAGCCTGGTCAAGATCTACGATAACGGTGAACTGATCGGTTCAACCACGGCCAATGGCAAGGGTGAGTGGAGCTTTACTCCAGCAGCAGGCGCTGAACTGAAAGATGGCAACCATAATCTGACCATCACCGCAACGGATATCGCAGGTAATGTCAGCGCACCAAGCGGCAGCTTCGGTATTATTGTTGACACCACCGTGCCTAATCCGGCTGGCGATATCGTTATCACCGACAACGTGGGTGAGAAGACCGGTGAAGTGAAACCGGGGGATACCACCGATGATCGTTCACCAAACCTGAACGGTACCGGCGAACCCGGCGGCACGGTCACTATTTATGACAACGGTAAGGAAATCGGTACTGCCAAGATCAATGATGAAGGCAAGTGGAGCTTTACCCCGCCTGAACCGCTGGATAATGGCGACCACACCCTCAATACCACGGTGACTGACCCGGCGGGCAACGTAAGTGAGCCAAGTCCGGATATCAAGATTGTGGTAGACGATACCCCGGTGCTGGTACAGCTGGGT
>NZ_JBXUGO010000093.1:0-715 GCF_057180565.1 Serratia sp. HNCC26DJ244
AGGATAGTAGAAGACAATTTGCGACAACTCCGGCACAACCTCCCCGACAGGACGATAACCGTTTGCAATGGTCCCTGAACCACCGGTCTGCCCATTGGCATCTAACACCGTAGACACCGTATTGTTATGCCCACCAGGGAGTCCCTCCTGCGCAGAAGCTGGCAAAGAACACCATCCGCTGGCTAACATTAATGACACGATAGTGGCGTACTTGAATTTATTACCAAGAGCTTTCATTAAAATCTCCATGCAGGGCGATATCTCATCCATCAATATCAATAAATTGCTGGCGTTGTCATCACCCTTAATTAGGTCATCTGTAATCTGTTGATCAGCTATGCAAAAGAGCCCACAGTGTTTCCTCTGTGGGCCCCCATCTTATTGATTAGACAATAATTTGGTTATTTTGCAACAACGTTGCCAGATCAGTCTGGACATTAGCCAACGTAATAGCATAGGTAAAGGCGTTCGCATTGCCTGAACCATCGCGATCAATACTGATCACCGTGTCATAGCCGACGTTCTCCACCTTCAGGTACTTAAGAATACCTTGGGAAGAGTAGTCCAATTCCATCTTGCCATCATCCTGGAAGAAAGAGATTGAGCCGTTATAGTCCAGCAGATCACTCAGGTCAATCAGGTCCGCATCACCGTCAGTCACCACGTTACCCACATGGAAGCCATGGATAGTATCGCTGCCATTACCGCCGGTGCC
>NZ_JBXUGO010000094.1:0-709 GCF_057180565.1 Serratia sp. HNCC26DJ244
CGTTCTGCAGCGCAGCGCTCAACGCCCCCTTGATGGTCACCGTACGGTCGCGGGTGTTCATATCGCTGTTTACCGCTGTCGCACTGTGGCTGAACAGATCGCCGGTGGTCAAACCGTTCGAGGTATCGGTGGTAATACCCGCTGTGGTGGTCAAACCATTCAGGTTCGGTGCCACGGTGCTCACTGTCAGCGCATGTGCATCGGTGTCACCAATATTACCCGCCTGATCAACCACACGCGCCTGGATGGTATAGTCAGCTGACGTCAACGGCTTGCTTTGCAGATCTACCGTCCAACTGCTGGCGGTCGTGCTGCTCGCTTTAGTCCAGGTTTTGCCGCCATCAACACTCACTTCGACCCACTCGTCTGCCAGCAGGGCCTTGTTCAGGGTACCGTTAATCAACAACGTGCTATCGCTGGTGTTGAAGTCGGTATTGCTGATACCCAAGTCATCACTGATTGAGGTGATGGTAATTACCGCATCAGAAATCGTCGCATCAATGGTGATGGTTTGAGTCGCACTCGGCGCACTCTCCTGATCTGCATCGTTGGTCCCCGTCACTTTGAAGTTGTAAGTACCGTCTGCCAATGCTGGGTTGGGTGTAAAGCTCCAACTACCACCTGGGCCTGCGGTAGTCGTACCCACTACACTGTTACCGTTATAAATGGTAATCGTATCGCCTTCAGCAACAGAAGAGGTCCCGCTCAA
>NZ_JBXUGO010000095.1:0-706 GCF_057180565.1 Serratia sp. HNCC26DJ244
CGGATAGTAGAAGACAATTTGCGCCAACTCCGGCACAACCTCTCCGACAGGACGATAACCGTTTGCAATGGTCCCTGAACCAGCGGTCTGCCCATTGGCATCTAACACCGTATTGTTATGCCCACCAGAGAGTCCCTCCTGCGCCGAAGCTGGCAAAGAACACCATCCGCTGGCTAACATTAATGACACGATAGTGGCGTACTTGAATTTATTACCAAAAGCTTTCATTAAAATCTCCATATAGGGCGATATCTCATCCATCAATATCAATAAATTGCTGGCGTTGTCATCACCCTGAATTAGGTCATCCGTAATCTGTTGATCAGCTATGCAAAAGAGCCCACAGTGTTTCCCCTGTGGGCCCCCATCTTATTGGTTAGACAATAATTTGGTTATTTTGCAGCAACGTTTCCAGATCAGTCTGGACATTAGCCAACGTAATGGCATTGGTAAAGGCGTTCGCATTGCCTGAACCATCGCGATCAATACTGATCACCGTGTTATCGCCGATGTTCTCCACCTTCAGGTACTTAAGAATACCTTGGGAAGAGTAGTCCAATTCCATCTTGCCATCATCCTGGAAGAAAGAGATTGGGCCGTTGTAGTCCAGCAGATCACTCAGGTCAATCAGGTCCGCATCACCGTCAGTCACCACGTTACCCACATGGAAGCCATGGATAGTATCGCTGCCATTACCGCCGGTGCT
>NZ_JBXUGO010000096.1:0-683 GCF_057180565.1 Serratia sp. HNCC26DJ244
CTGACAGCTGCAATCACCACCGTTCTGGCTAAAACCTACGGCGGTAATGCACGTGCTTTCGATCAGATCGATAACGCACCAGAAGAAAAAGCACGTGGTATCACCATCAACACTTCACACGTTGAATATGATACCCCGACTCGTCACTACGCACACGTTGACTGCCCAGGGCACGCCGACTATGTGAAAAACATGATCACCGGTGCTGCTCAGATGGACGGCGCTATTCTGGTTGTGGCAGCGACTGATGGCCCAATGCCTCAGACTCGTGAGCACATCCTGCTGGGTCGTCAGGTTGGCGTTCCTTACATCATCGTATTCATGAACAAGTGTGACATGGTTGATGATGAAGAGCTGCTGGAACTGGTAGAAATGGAAGTTCGTGAGCTTCTGTCTGCTTATGATTTCCCTGGTGATGACCTGCCAGTGATTCGTGGTTCAGCGCTGAAAGCACTGGAAGGCGACGCAGTGTGGGAAGCGAAGATCATCGAACTGGCTGGCTTCCTGGATTCTTACATTCCAGAACCAGAGCGTGCGATTGACAAGCCATTCCTGCTGCCAATCGAAGACGTATTCTCTATTTCTGGCCGTGGTACTGTAGTTACCGGTCGTGTAGAGCGCGGCATCATCAAGGTGGGTGAAGAAGTTGAAATCGTCGGTATCAAGGATACCGTGAAATCAAC
>NZ_JBXUGO010000097.1:0-669 GCF_057180565.1 Serratia sp. HNCC26DJ244
GTTTCTCTCTTGTTCTTTTTGCGTTTACATCTGAAATATTTCAATTTCAGGGTAAATAAAATGGGTGTTTTTGTTTGATGGGCGTCAGCACTTTCGGTCGCCTGGCGCTTTTTACCTTATGGGCACACCGTGTCTGCGTTCAACGCCTTCAATGGCGTCAACCACCGTGTTCACCTGATTGATTGGTCAGTATTACGCTGAAATTAATTGCCAGTAATATTCCCTCTGTAGCTCGGCATGGCTTTCGAGCGCTGGATGAGCGGTGTTCCATTCACCACCGAAGAATGCGCCCGAGCAGGGGGCTCAAGAGCCAGCCCCCTGCACCCCGGCCCTGTGCCAGATCAGGCGGTCGCTGCGCTGCAGTTACTCGGCCCATCCCTGGGCCTCGCCCCTTCGGGGCCGCTGCAAGCAGCGTTCAAATCGGTTCCCGACCGATTTGTCACTACGCCATGGCGCATCACGGCCGGCTGCGATTCACGTCCCTGTTCATCTCGCCTGAACCCGCCCTCCATGGCGGGTTCGCCTATGCGTCATGCCTTCGTTCAGCGCCTTAAATGGCACTCACCCCTCGAGCACATTTTACCTTCAGAGACGTTATGGGGTTATTGCAGCTCATTTCTTATCGGTGCTTATACCGGTTATTTCGCCTTTTTGTCTTGCAGCACGGGA
>NZ_JBXUGO010000098.1:0-657 GCF_057180565.1 Serratia sp. HNCC26DJ244
CTCCCCTTCCTGAAACTCGGGGCCATGGCGCAGGCTAATCACCTGCAGCCAGGTGTTTTGCAACAGCGCGTCAATATCACACTTTTTTATCTGACTCATATCGTTATCTATACCCAAGTTCAATCAAGTTGCTGGTAGGCGGCAACTGAACGACAAATCGGTCAGGAACCGATTTGAACAACGCTTGCGTTGGCCCGCAGGGTGAACCTCATGGAGGAGGTTCACTAATCCCGATGAGCTTACTGGAGTAAGTGATTCGGGTGAGCGACAAATCTGCAGGAGCAGATTTGAACGCCGCTGCCGGCGGCCCCGATAGGGGCGAGGTCCATGGACGGACCTCGTAACGCAGCCAACACCGCTGCAGTTTGATTGGCGACGGGTACGGCTCATGTTCTCAGCACCGCAAACAACTCAAGCTCAGGCTCGCCAAGCATGCCTGGGACATAGAACATACAGTTGCCACTCTCCAGCATCTCGCGCGCCGCCGGGTGTGATAAATCCAGGGAGAAATACTGGTTTTCCAGACGCAACGGGATGGCCGCAGGGACATGACGCAGCGGTTTGAGGGGCACGCCCTGTTGCGAGGCATTCACCAGGCTGGCGACATAATCGGGACTGCCCACCTTGCACTGGCGCGGGAACTGCTCCTGAAGTTGT
>NZ_JBXUGO010000099.1:0-647 GCF_057180565.1 Serratia sp. HNCC26DJ244
GTGGTCGCTAACCCAGATGGCACCTTGAGTGTCTCCGGTACCGCCGAGCCTAACAGCACCATCACTGTCACCTTCCCGGATGGCAGCACCGCCACCGGGCCGGTAGCCGCCGATGGCAGCTATGGGCCTATCAGCAGCACCGCGCCTCAGACCAGTGGTGATGTCAGCGTGCTGGCCACCGATGTGGCCGGCAATGACAGTCCGTCCGCGGTCACCGCGTATGTGGACAGCACTGGCCCCGTGGCGCCGGCTGCGCCAAGTGTGGTGGCTAACCCAGATGGCACCCTGACGGTGTCTGGTACCGCGGAGCCGGGCAGCACCATCACGGTCACCTTCCCGGACGGCAGCACCGCCACCGGGCCGGTAGCCGCCGACGGCAGCTATGGTCCTATCAGCAGCACCGCGCCGCAAACCAGTGGTGATGTCAGCGTGCTGGCCACCGATGTGGCCGGCAATGACAGTCCGTCCGCGATCACCGCGTATGTGGACAGCACTGGCCCAGTGGCGCCGGCTGCGCCAAGCGTGGTCGCTAACCCAGATGGCACCTTGACGGTCTCCGGTACCGCTGAGCCTAACAGCACCATCACGGTCACCTTCCCGGATGGCAGCACCGCCACCGGACCGGTGGCCGCCGATGGCAGCTATGG
>NZ_JBXUGO010000100.1:0-646 GCF_057180565.1 Serratia sp. HNCC26DJ244
GGTCTCGCCAATCACATTACCGTTGTCATAGATAGTCACTTTGTCACCTGGCTGACCACTACCGGTCAGGACAGGACGTGAATCATCCGTGGAATCACCCGGTTTTATTTCACCGACAACGTTCCCCGTTTTGTCCATGACATGCTGCATACCAGGGACATCCGGCGGTGTGGTATCAACCGTGAAGTTCAGAGGATCAGAAGGCGAGCTGACATTACCAGACGGATCAGTCTCGGTGATCACCATTTGGTGAGTGCCGTCACCCATCCCCTGGTCTGGCGTAAATGTCCAGTTGCCATTGCCATCAATGACCACGCTGCCAATGGCACTACCGTTGTCATACACGGTGATGATGTTACCAGCGACACCTGTACCACTTAAGGTCGGATGAGATTCATCTGTCTGGCCGCCGTTTTTAATTTGGCCCTGAATAGAACCCGTATGGTCAAGTGCACCGCCAATCGCCGGTTTTGCCGGAGGGGTCGGTTCAGGATTATTATCATCTTTACTACGGTTATGATAGGCAACCGCGGCCCCAGCGCCGATCGCTGTCGCTGCTGCCAGCCAACCCAAAAGACCGAACAGCGCATCATGATTATCATCAGAAGCGACAAAAATGCCTTCCCCACTGCCTTGAGATGGGCCG
>NZ_JBXUGO010000101.1:0-633 GCF_057180565.1 Serratia sp. HNCC26DJ244
CTCTCTCTTGTTCTTTTTGCTTTTACACCTGAAATATTTCAATTTCAGGGTAAATAAAGGGATGTTTTTGTTTGATGGGTATCAACGGCTAAGAAAAATTCATTATTCTGCTTTTATCGTGATAGGTTTTGGTCGCCTGGCGCTTTTTACCTTATGGGCACACCGTGTCTGCGTTCAACGCCTTCAATGGCGTCAACCACCGTGCTCACCTGATTGATTGGTCAGTATTACGCTGAAATTAATTGCCATTAATATTCCCTCTGTAGCTCGGCATGGCTTTCGAGCGCAGGATGAGCGGTGTTCCATTCTCCACCGAAGAATGCGCCCGAGCAGGGGGCTCAAGAGCCAGCCCCCTGCACCCCGGCCCTGTGCCAGATCAGGCGGTCGCTGGCGCGACTCCCCGCGCTACGCCATGGCGCATCACGGCCGGCTGCGATTCACGTCCCTGTTCATCTCGCCTGAACCCGCCCTCCATGGCGGGTTCGCCTATGCGTCATACCTTCGCGCAGCGCCTTCAATGGCACTCACCCCTCGAGCACATTTAACCTTCAGAGACGTTATGGGGTTATTGCAGCTCATTTCTTATCGGTGCTTATACCGGTTATTTCGCCTTTTTGTCTTGCAGCACGGAAG
>NZ_JBXUGO010000102.1:0-632 GCF_057180565.1 Serratia sp. HNCC26DJ244
GTGTCATTGCCGACGTTCTCCACCTTCAGGTACTTAAGAATACCTTGGGAAGAGTAGTCCAATTCCATATTGCCATCATCCTGGAAGAAGGAGATTGAGCCGTTGTAGTCCAGCAGATCACTCAGGTCAATCAGGTCTGCATCACCGTCAGTCACCACGTCACCCACATGGAAGCCATGGACGATATCGCTGCCATTACCGCCGATGCCGTCAGTTTCCATCCCTGCCAAGACCTTATACATCAACGTATCGTTACCACCGTTAATCAGGTAGAACGTATCGTTGCCGCCGCGGCCTTCAAACAGGTTGTTAGCCGAGTTATCAGTAAAGGTGTCCGCCTGGCTAGAGCCAATCAAGCCTTCGATACTGATCAACTTATCAGAGCCTTGGCCTGTGGCCGTACCTTCCCACAAATTAGCCGTAATGGCCGCAGACGAACCGCTGTAATCAACGATATCCATCCCCGCTGTGGCACTCCAGACTGCCTTACCACTGACAATCTGGTTCCAGCCACCACTCCCGTTGTAGGTATCGTCACCCGCTGAAGCAAAGAAGGTATCGTTATAGCCGGTACCGACAATGCCCGTTGCGGTGGTATTGGTGGCAGCAGTATCACTTTCCGCCGTCAGTAC
>NZ_JBXUGO010000103.1:0-631 GCF_057180565.1 Serratia sp. HNCC26DJ244
CAACAATGGCTTCGGTGAAACCTCGTTGCTGACAGTTGCAAGTAGCGGCACGTTTAATGGCAACTCGTTTAACCAAACGGTAAAAGCGCTGGATAACCAGGGTACGGTCAACGTCGGTACCGGTATCCTGACCAATAGCGGGTTGTTGACTAACACCGGGGTGATTGATATCACCGGCGGTACGCTGAACCTGAATGGGGGAGGCACCTCCACGGCGGTGGGTGGCCTGACCGGTGCGGGGGCGTTGAACGTCAACGGCGGTACCTTGACCCTGAGTGCCGCCAACAGTGGCTTGACAACCGCAACCGACACCCTGATAGCGGCGCTGGCAATCGTCAATTTGACTGCGGCCGATGCCTTGGGTAGCAGTGCGGTGAATGTGTTGGGCTCCCTGAACCTGAACGCTGCCGATACACTGGCTAACATACTCAGTGGTGACGGCACCATCAATACCAATGCGGCAGTGACCTTGGAGGGGACCAATGATTTCACTGGTCAGCACAATATCAATGCCGGTGGGGTATTAACCATTACCGATGTCAATAACCTGGGCACGTCGGATGCCAGTGTTGACCTGACAGCCGCTGGTGCTGAACTGATACTCGATGGCGTCAGCGGTACGCTGGCTAAC
>NZ_JBXUGO010000104.1:0-607 GCF_057180565.1 Serratia sp. HNCC26DJ244
GGTCACCAGCGAGGTCGCCGCCCCATTCGCTACGATACTCACCGGGTTAGCAGTCAGGGTAGATTTAGTAGGGTCAAGCTTGCTGCTGTCCGCCGTCAGCGTCACGCTGGCACGGTTGACTGCAAAAGCCTTGCCGCCCACCGTCACGGTAATCGCTGCGGTGCCTGCGGTAATGCCGCTCAGCATTGCGGTGTAGGTGCCGTTGCCGTTATCCGTTACCGTGTCCACTTTGCTGTTGGCCAGGTTAGGAACAAACTCCACCGTCTGACCATTTACCCCGTTGCCATTGGCATCGTTCAGGGTCAGGGTCAGCGTCGAGGTCTGGGTGCCATTAGCCACAATACTCGGCGGGCTGACTGCCAGCACAGACTTACTGGTGCTCAGGTTGTTGCTGTCCGCCGTCAACGTTACGCTAGCAGGGTTGACCGCAAAGGCCTTGCCCCCCACCGTCACGGTAATCGCCGCGGTGCCTGCGGTGATCCCGCTCAGCGTTGCGGTGTAGGTGCCGTTGCCGTTATCGGTCACCGTGTCCACTTTGCTGTTGGCCAGGTCAGGGACAAACTCCACCGTCTGACCACTCACCCCGTTGCCATTGGCATCGTTCAGG
>NZ_JBXUGO010000105.1:0-575 GCF_057180565.1 Serratia sp. HNCC26DJ244
CGGCTGTCAGGTCAACACTGGCATCCGACGTGCCCAGGTTATTGACCTCGGTAATGGTTAATACCCCACCGGCATTGATATTGTGCTGACCAGTAAAATCATTGGTCCCCTCCAAGGTCACTGCCGCATTGGTGTTGATGGTACCGTCACCACTGAGTATGTTGGCCAGCGTATCGGCAGCGTTCAGGTTTAAAGTACCCACTACATCAACATCACTGCTACCCAAGGCATCGGCGGCGGTCAAGGTGACCGTCGCTGGCAGCGCTATCAAGGTATCTGCTGACAGGCCACTGTTGGCGGCACTCAGGATCAAGGTACCGCCGTTGACGTTCAGCGTGCCCGCACCGGTCAAGCCACCAACAGCTGTTGAAGTACCACCATCTTCCAGGTTCAACGTACCACCAGCGATATCAATCACCCCGGTGTTAGTCAATAATCCGGTTGTTAATACCGCCGGGTCAATAGTGACGGTCCCAGCGTTGTTCAGGGCTCCCACCGTTTGACTGAAATCGTTGGTATTAAAACTGGCATTACTATTTACCGTCAGCAATGAAGTCTGACCGAACGCATTATCA
>NZ_JBXUGO010000106.1:0-574 GCF_057180565.1 Serratia sp. HNCC26DJ244
AGACCCACATAAAGAAGAGAAAATGGCCGTTATCGCCAAGGCTCTTGCCCAGTGCAGCGCTGAGCATCCTGTATTTTACGAGGATGAAGTGGATATCCATCTCAACCCCAAAATAGGGGCTGACTGGCAACTTCGTGGTCAACAAAAACAGGTTGTTACGCCGGGACAAAACGAAAAATATTATCTGGCCGGTGCATTACACAGTGGCACGGGAAAAGTCAGCTATGTTGGTGGCAGCAGCAAAAAATCGGGACTATTTATCAGCTTGTTGGAACATCTTAAGAGCACGTATCGGCGGGCAAAAAGCATCACCCTGATCGTTGATAACTACATTATCCATAAAAGTCGTGAAACACTTCGGTGGCTGAAGAAGAACCCCAAATTTATTGTTATTTATCAACCCGTCTACTCGCCATGGGTGAACCACGTTGAAAGGCTGCGGCAAGCATTACATGACACGATAACCCGGAATCATAGCTGCCGTTCGATGTGGCAATTACTGAAAAAGGTACGCCACTTTATGAAAACGGTAAGCCCATTCCCTGGTAGGAAGCACGGTCAGGCAAAAGTGTAG
>NZ_JBXUGO010000107.1:0-563 GCF_057180565.1 Serratia sp. HNCC26DJ244
CCTCCAGCTCAACCTGATGTATCGAATGCCCAGGATGACGTGGGTGCTATCACCGGCCCAATCAAGAATGGCGGTACAACCGATGATACTCAGCCTAAATTCAGTGGTGGTGGCCAGCCTGGCGATATTATCAATATCTATGATAACGGCGAAAAGATTGGTTCAACGGTGGTTGGGGATAACAACAAGTGGAGCTTTACGCCTGAGACACCACTCGACGAAACCAATCACAGTATTACCATCACGGCAACCGATCCGGCGGGTAACGAAAGTAAGCCCTCTGAGCCGTTGAACTTTACTGTGGATACCACGTCTCCGTTAGATGACCCTGCCCATTTGGCGATTACTTCCGTCGAAGACCGCGTGGGCGGTAGCCAGGGTGCGGTGGCCAAGGGTGCGGTGACTGATGACAGCCAACCGTTGATCAGCGGTATTGGTACTGCGGGTGATACGGTATTTGTCTACACCACCGATGCTGCTGGTCAGCATCTGATTGGTAGCGCAGTCGTGCAAGACAATAATACCTGGAGCATGTCACCAGAACTGCCATTGTTAGAAGGCAG
>NZ_JBXUGO010000108.1:0-562 GCF_057180565.1 Serratia sp. HNCC26DJ244
AGATCACCGGTGTGGAAGACCGCGTGGGCGAGAAGACCGGCAAGGTCGATCCAGGCCAAAGCACCGATGACAGCCAGCCGCTGATCAGCGGTATTGGTACCAAGGGCGATATCATCATTGTGTACACCACTGATGCGGCAGGTAATCACCCGATTGGTAGCACCAAGGTACTCGATGATGGCACCTGGTCACTGACGCCAACCACCCCATTGGTGGAAGGCAACAACCAGTTGACCATCGTGGCGGTCGATGCGGCGGGTAACAAAACCACGCCAAGCACGCCGTCTTATGACATCAATGTTGACATCACTATTCCTGCCGAGCCAGCAATCACCAGCGTGGTGGACAACGCAGAGCCACACGTGGGTCCATTGCAGAAGGACGATTTCACCAACGACAGCACCCCAACCCTGAGTGGGAGTGCGGAAGCTGACAGCCTGGTCAAGATCTACGATAACGGTGAACTGATCGGTTCAACCACGGCCAATGGCAAGGGTGAGTGGACCTTTACTCCAGCAGCAGGCGCTGAACTGAAAGATGGTAAACATAATCTGACCATCAC
>NZ_JBXUGO010000109.1:0-561 GCF_057180565.1 Serratia sp. HNCC26DJ244
AACAAGTAGGCTCCCACTGCTTGTACGTACACGGTTTCAGGTTCTATTTCACTCCCCTCGCCGGGGTTCTTTTCGCCTTTCCCTCACGGTACTGGTTCACTATCGGTCAGTCAGGAGTATTTAGCCTTGGAGGATGGTCCCCCCATATTCAGACAGGATAACACGTGTCCCGCCCTACTCATCGAACTCACAATCCATGCATCTTCGTGTACGGGACTATCACCCTTTACTGTGCGACTTTCCAGACGCTTCCACTGACACACAAACTGATTCAGGTTCTGGGCTCTTCCCCGTTCGCTCGCCGCTACTAGGGGAATCTCGGTTGATTTCTTTTCCTCGGGGTACTGAGATGTTTCAGTTCCCCCGGTTCGCCTCCTGCCACTATGTATTCATGACAGGATAGTGCAACGAATTGCACTGGGTTTCCCCATTCGGGTATTGTCGGTTGTAACGGTTCATATCACCTTACCGACACTTTTCGCAGATTAGCACGCCCTTCATCGCCTCTGACTGCCTAGGCATCCACCGTGTACGCTTAGTCGCTTAACCTCACAACCCGAA
>NZ_JBXUGO010000110.1:0-552 GCF_057180565.1 Serratia sp. HNCC26DJ244
TGCCGCAGCTTCGGTGCATGGTTTAGCCCCGTTACATCTTCCGCGCAGGCCGACTCGACCAGTGAGCTATTACGCTTTCTTTAAATGATGGCTGCTTCTAAGCCAACATCCTGGCTGTCTGTGCCTTCCCACATCGTTTCCCACTTAACCATGACTTTGGGACCTTAGCTGGCGGTCTGGGTTGTTTCCCTCTTCACGACGGACGTTAGCACCCGCCGTGTGTCTCCCGTGATAACATTCTTCGGTATTCGCAGTTTGCATCGGGTTGGTAAGCCGGGATGGCCCCCTAGCCGAAACAGTGCTCTACCCCCGAAGATGAATTCACGAGGCGCTACCTAAATAGCTTTCGGGGAGAACCAGCTATCTCCCGGTTTGATTGGCCTTTCACCCCCAGCCACAAGTCATCCGCTAATTTTTCAACATTAGTCGGTTCGGTCCTCCAGTTAGTGTTACCCAACCTTCAACCTGCCCATGGCTAGATCACCGGGTTTCGGGTCTATACCTTGCAACTATTCGCCCAGTTAAGACTCGGTTTCCCTACGGCTCCCCTAT
>NZ_JBXUGO010000111.1:0-551 GCF_057180565.1 Serratia sp. HNCC26DJ244
GTTTAACTTTGGCAGTACGGTGGGCAGTGCGTTTGCCGGTACGGTGAATGTGCAAAATACCTTGTTTGCCCTCGCCGGTGATAACACCAGCGCGTTAACCTTGGCGACGCTGGATCTGGGCACGGGCAGTAATGCGACGGTCGGTAGCAACGGGGTCACCACTACTGAATCTGTCGGCAATGTAGACCTGAATGGCGGCACCCTGACGTTTTATGGCGACCTGCCGGGGGTACGTGCAGATGGCTTGCTCAGTACCGATAATTTCATCGCCACCGGCGGTACGGTAAATATTTTAGGCAATGCAGCAATAGATAACACCACCGGCAGTGGCTCACTGTTGAACCAAATGACCGGCAATAATGCCATACAATTGGTGAGTGCCACCACGGCGACGGGGGCTGACCTGCTGACCTTGCAGATTAATGGTACTAACGTTGGGCAAAATACCTCAGACCAAATTGAACAAAATGGCGTGCATGTTGCCAACGGGATTTATGATTATGGCTTGAGCAACAGCGGCAGCAATGGCGCGGGCCTGTATATGGATTATG
>NZ_JBXUGO010000112.1:0-547 GCF_057180565.1 Serratia sp. HNCC26DJ244
AGCGGCAATGTTGGTGTTTTTCACCAGCAAGGTCGGTGCGGCATTATCACTCGACACCACTGCGCCATCTGCACCTGAACGATACAGCACCAGGTCCATTGATCCATCCCAGTCATAATCCAGGGCGACTGCACCCGTCAGATTACTGTAGGTGGTTGCGGTCAACTTCACTGGCGCAGTATTCCACCAGGTATTAGTCCCCTGGTTCAGATAAAGTTGCGGACTAGCAGTAACACCTGAGCGTGGAACTTCAACGATATCCATCTTACCATCGTGGTTCCAGTCAACGGCCATTGAGATCCCGCCATCAAGGCTATCGCCAAACCATAATGCATCAACATCCTGCGTTAACAGATTCCCTTTACCATCGTTCAGGTAGATACGGCTTTCATCACTGTTATTCCCGCCTTTAGAACCACGGCTCAGGAACAGATCCAACCAACCATCACCGTTGTAATCGCCATAGGTCATGGAAATGGCTCTATCACCGGCATCTTCATGGCCGTCATTGCGGAATACATTGGAATAAATATCTACCTTACCAAAA
>NZ_JBXUGO010000113.1:0-547 GCF_057180565.1 Serratia sp. HNCC26DJ244
CTTTGGTAAGGTAAATATTTATTCCAATGTGTTCCGCAATGACGGCCATGAAGATGCCGGTGATAGGGCCATTTCCATGACCTATGGCGATTACAACGGTGATGGTTGGTTGGATCTGTTCCTGAGCCGCGGTTCTAAAGGTGGTAATAACAGTGATGAAAGCCGTATCTACCTGAACGATGGTAAAGGGAATCTGTTGACGGAGGATGTTGATGCATTATGGTTTGGCGATAGCCTTGATGGCGGGATCTCAATGGCCGTTGACTGGAACCACGATGGTAAGATGGATATCGTTGAAGTTCCACGCTCAGGTGTTACTGCTAGTCCACAACTTTATCTGAACCAGGGGACTAATACCTGGTGGAATACTGCGCCAGTGAAGTTGACCTCATCAACCTACAGTAATCTGACGGGTGCAGTCGCCCTGGATTATGACTGGGATGGATCAATGGACCTGGTGCTGTATCGTTCAGGTGCAGATGGCGCAGTGGTGTCGAGTGATAATGCCGCACCAACCTTGCTGGTGAAAAACACCAACATTGCCGCC
>NZ_JBXUGO010000114.1:0-512 GCF_057180565.1 Serratia sp. HNCC26DJ244
ATTTGCGCCAACTCCGGCACAACCTCCCCGACAGGACGATAACCGTTTGCAATGGTCCCTGAACCAGCGGTCTGCCCATTGGCATCTAACACCGTAGACACCGTATTGTTATGCCCACCAGAGAGTCCCTTCTGCGCAGAAGCTGGCAAAGAACACCATCCGCTGGCTAACATTAATGACACGATAGTGGCGTACTTAAATTTATTACCAAGAGCTTTCATTAAAATCTCCATGTAGGGCGATATCTCATCCATCAATATCAATAAATTGCTGGCGTTGTCATCACCCTGAATTAGGCATCCGTAATCTGTTGATCAGCTATACAAAAAAGCCCACAGTGTTTCCACTGTGGGCTCCCTATTTATTGGTTAGACAATAATTTGGTTATTGGTTAGACAATAATTTGGTTATTTTGCAACAACGTTTCCAGATCAGTATGGACATTAGCCAACGTAATGGCACTGGTAAAGACGTTCGCATTGCCTGAACCATCGCGATCAATACTGATCACG
>NZ_JBXUGO010000115.1:0-497 GCF_057180565.1 Serratia sp. HNCC26DJ244
GCCGTTGGCATAAGCGCTAAACAGCAAGTTGCTGCCACTGGCAATCGCCACCAAGCCATTACCCAGTTGTTGCTCCTGGGTCACCGTCAGGGTGCTGTTATCCACCAGATCAAACAAACCGTAAAAATTGCTGTTATCCGCAGACAGGGACATCTCAGCCCCATTGCTGATACTGACGGTGGAATCAACCACCCCAGTGAGTGCATGAGCCACATCCTCCGTCACGCCACTGAAATTCAGCACCGAACTGTCGGTGGTCAAATCCACGGTGGCGCTGGCGGCTCCCAGATTATTGGCATCAGTCACGGTTAAACGACTGTCTGCGCCAATCACCTGAGCACCGGTAAACGCGCTGTTATCACCGGTAAGTTGTACATCTGCCAGGGTATTGAGGGTCCCCGCACCACTGAGTTGGTTGGCAAAACTGCCATCACGGGCGAAATTCAGGTTACCGTCCACGTTCACATCACTGCTGCCCAGGGTCCCGGCATTGTTCA
>NZ_JBXUGO010000116.1:0-494 GCF_057180565.1 Serratia sp. HNCC26DJ244
GCGCAGGAAACTGGGTGCTGAACAGCAGCAATATCGATCTGAGAAATAATGGCAATGCCTCTGGCTTTACGGGCTTGTTAGATATTAATACCGGCGCCACACTGACCATTGACAGTCTTACTGCATTGGACGGTTCAACAATATTGAATGTTGATGGTGCCACCAGCACCTTGAATATCACCAACGCCGGTGCCTTTACGCTGAACAATACCCTGACCGGTGCCGGGCAGGTGAATGTCGATACCGGGGCTAATAATGCGTTCAATTTCGATACTGGCGTTGGGAGTGGCTTTACCGGCAATGTGACGCTGAATAACGCTACCTTCTCACTGGCGGGGACCAATGCCGACACTCTACAGAATGCTGGGCTGACGTTAGCCACCGGCAGTGTGACGACGGTTGGCATCCCGGGAACGCCAAGTACCGCCATCTTGCAGGATCTGGTGCTGGATGGTGGTACGCTCAATTTCACTGGTGGCGTGCCGTTATCAAGT
>NZ_JBXUGO010000117.1:0-456 GCF_057180565.1 Serratia sp. HNCC26DJ244
CGTGGTATCAACCACGATCACAATAGGATCAGAAGGTGTGCTGGCATTACCCGCCGGGTCAACTTCACTGACCGTCAGGCTATGGTTGCCCTCGGCCAGGGGCTCTTCAACCTGATAGCTCCATTCACCTTTACCATTAACGACCGTCGAGCCAATCGGCTTACCATTGTCACTGATAATAATGACATCGCCAGGTTGCCCCACACCTTTCAGTTCAGGTTGGGTATCATCTGTGGTGCTGCCACTGTTCAATGGGCCGGTAACGGTACCGACGTCATCGATAACGCTCCCAAGAGCAGGTTTGGTAGGGGCTTGTGTATCGACGTTAAATTCCCAACCACCACTCTGCTTACTCTCATTACCCACAGGGTCGGTTTCAGAAACCGTGATGTTGTGCTTTCCATCAGTCATCGGTGTCTCTGGCTGGAAAGACCAACGACCATCTTCATTGACGAC
>NZ_JBXUGO010000118.1:0-447 GCF_057180565.1 Serratia sp. HNCC26DJ244
CAGCAAACAGCGTGTTGCTACCGGTCAGCGTGGTATCTGCAGTATTCGTCAGTTGTACCGTTGAGGCCGCATCACCGCTCAAGGTGTTAGCCAGCGTACCGCTGACCCCATCGAGTATCAGTTCAGCACCAGCAGCTGTCAGGTCAACACTGGCATCCGACGTGCCCAGGTTATTGACATCGGTAATGGTTAATACACCACCGGCATTGATATTGTGCTGACCAGTAAAATCATTGGTCCCCTCCAAGGTCACTGCCGCATTGGTGTTGATGGTACCGTCACCACTGAGTATGTTGGCCAGCGTATCGGCAGCATTCAGGTTCAAAGTACCCACTACATCAACATCACTGCTACCCAAGGCATTGGCCGCAGTCAAATTGACCGTTGCCAGCGCTGCTATCAGGGTGTCGGTTGCGGTTGTCAGGCCACTGTTGGCGGCGCTCAGGG
>NZ_JBXUGO010000119.1:0-442 GCF_057180565.1 Serratia sp. HNCC26DJ244
CAGTTAACTCATTGATGCGCTGAAGTTTCAATTTTCAGCTTGTTCCAGATTGTTAAAGAGCAAAATACTTCGCAGCATACTGTTTCCAGTACACTCTGAAGTATATTCAATGACTTATGGTGGAGCTAAGCGGGATCGAACCGCTGACCTCCTGCGTGCAAGGCAGGCGCTCTCCCAGCTGAGCTATAGCCCCATACAGTCACTTGCAGAGACCTTTACTACCACTCGGAGAGTCACATTATCTTTTTAAGACAATGTAATTTCTTTTCAGGCAAGGCATGCGGAAGGGACGTTTACTTGGGTAAACGACCGCGCGCATAACGCAGCATCAAAAGAAATTTGGTAGGCCTGAGTGGACTTGAACCACCGACCTCACCCTTATCAGGGGTGCGCTCTAACCACCTGAGCTACAAGCCTATAAAGGTATTTCTGCTCGTTACTT
>NZ_JBXUGO010000120.1:0-438 GCF_057180565.1 Serratia sp. HNCC26DJ244
ATACTGACGGCGGAAAGTGACACAGCTGCCACCAATACCACCGCAACGGGCATTGTCGGTACCGGCTATAACGACACCTTCTTTGCTTCAGCGGGTGACGATACCTACAACGGGAGTGGTGGCTGGAACCAGATTGTCAGTGGTAAGGCAGTCTGGAGTGCCACGGCAGGGATGGATATCGTTGATTACAGCGGTTCAGCAAGCGCTATCACCGCTGTACTCTGGGAGGGTACGGGTAAGAATGGCTCGGCAACAGGCCAAGGCTCTGATAAGTTGATCAGTATCGAAGGCTTGATTGGCTCTAGCCAGGGCGATACCTTTACCGATAGCTCGGCTAACAACCTGTTTGAAGGCCGCGGCGGCAACGATGCGTTCTACCTGATTAACGGTGGTAACGATACGTTGATGTATAAGGTCTTGGCAGGGATGGAAACTGAC
>NZ_JBXUGO010000121.1:0-430 GCF_057180565.1 Serratia sp. HNCC26DJ244
TCAGGCGGTATTCAGTGCCCCTAACCCGGATATCCCGGCCATTGTCCCTTGTGCGGTAGTCTGGGGCATGGGCCCGGCGCTGGCGGACGCGCTGCCACAGTCATTGTGGACCCACTGGCTGACTCGTCAGACTGCTCTCAACCGCTCGGCAGGCTGGTTGCCGGGCCAGGCGGTTATCACCGACAACTCGCTGTTACCGGATTTTGTGCTGCCGCTGCTGCCGGAAGGGCGGGGCCTGACCCCGCGCCAGCGCACCTGGCGTGGCGGGATTGCCCTGTTCACGCTGGCGGCCATCGCTGCCTTGTGCAGCAGTGGCTGGAACAACCGCCATCTTGTGCAGCGGTTGAGTTTTGATATTGCGCACTATGACGGTATCTCGATGGACAATTACGCCCCGAAAGCCGAGGCGGTCAAGGTGCTGCGTGAAGAC
>NZ_JBXUGO010000122.1:0-430 GCF_057180565.1 Serratia sp. HNCC26DJ244
CCAGTCCGTATTCAGTGCCCCTAACCCGGATATCCCGGCCATTGTCCCTTGTGCGGTAGTCTGGGGCATGGGCCCGGCCCTGGCGGACGCGCTGCCACAGTCATTGTGGACCCACTGGCTGACTCGTCAGACCGCCCTCAACCGTTCGGCAGGCTGGTTGCCGGGCCAGGCGGTTATCACCGACAACTCGCTGTTACCGGATTTTGTGCTGCAGCTGCTGCCGGAAGGGCGGGGCCTGACCCCGCGCCAGCGCACCTGGCGTGGCGGGATTGCCCTGTTCACGCTGGCGGCCATCGCTGCCTTGTGCAGCAGTGGCTGGAACAACCGCCACCTTGTACAGCGGTTGAGTTTTGATATTGCGCACTATGACGGTATCTCGATGGACAATTACGCCCCGAAAGCCGAGGCGGTCAAGGTGCTGCGTGAAGAT
>NZ_JBXUGO010000123.1:0-430 GCF_057180565.1 Serratia sp. HNCC26DJ244
TTCAGGGGTCAGGTTACAGGGTTCAGGAGTCAGTAATGGTACAGCGATTTGAAGAGTTGGATGTCTTTAAGCGGTCATACCGAATTTCACTTGAAATTCATCAGACCAGCTTATCCTTTCCTCAAATAGAGCAATACGGACTGGCAGACCAATTAAGGCGTTCGAGCAAGAGTATCTGTGCGAATTTAGCTGAGGGGTTTGCTAAACAAAAATCCAAAGCAGAGTTTTGTCGCTTTATAGGTATGGCGATAGGCAGTGCTGACGAGATGCGGGTCTGGTTAAGGTACTGTTATGACCTTGGATATATTAATGAGCATCAATGGCAAGACTGGCGTAGTGAATACGAACAGTTGGCGAAAATGCTTAATGGCCTGGTAAGAAGTCTGAAGAGAACAGACTGATACTTGTGCCCTGTAACCTGGCTCCTGAG
>NZ_JBXUGO010000124.1:0-427 GCF_057180565.1 Serratia sp. HNCC26DJ244
ACCCCGACCCTGAACGGGACTGCGTTGCCAGGCGGCACGGTGACGGTTTACGACGGTAAGAATGAACTCGGTACGGCCAAGGTAGACGACGACGGTAAGTGGAGCTTTACGCCACAGCCTGCACTGGGTGAGGGTAAACATGACCTGACAGCGACGGTGACCAACAGTGTCGGTGTCACCAGTGACCCAACCGGTGTCTTCAATATTGTTGTCGATACGCAGGCACCAGCACCGGCCACCAATTTGAAGGTGGAAGATAAGATGGGTGACGAGCAAGGCGATATCCTTGCTAACAAAACTACCGACGACAGCGCGCCAGTCATCAGTGGTAAGGCTGAACCGGGCAGTGTGGTCCATATCTATGATAACGATAAGGAAATCGGTAGCGCGCCGGTGGATGACCAAGGGAACTGGAGCTTTAAGCCGA
>NZ_JBXUGO010000125.1:0-413 GCF_057180565.1 Serratia sp. HNCC26DJ244
CGGTAACGTCAGCCAACAATCGACAACCTTTACCCTGACGCTGGACTTCAGCGCGCCGGATGCCAGCAAAGTGGCGATCACCGGGGTGGACGACCAGGTGGGTGGCTTGACCGGTAATGTGGACTCAGGTGACACCACTGACGACAGACGTCCAACCATCAGTGGGACCGGTGCGGAAGCGGGGAATATCATTACGGTATACCGTGGCAACGAAATTATTGGCTCGGCGGTTGTGAAGAGTGATCTCTCCTGGTCGATGCAGCCGAACCTGCCGCTTGCGGATGGTGTGGTGGTGTTGACCGCAACAGAGCGCGATGCGGTGGGTAATACCACCGATAAGTCACCGGCTTACAGTATTACCGTCAGTACAGTCCCACCGGCACCACCGGTGCTGGGTACGGTCATCGATAATG
>NZ_JBXUGO010000126.1:0-409 GCF_057180565.1 Serratia sp. HNCC26DJ244
CCGTTGACTATCTCCAACAGCACCAACAGTTACAGCGGCAGTACCACTATTGCTGGGGGCACTGTGTTGCTGGGGGCCAGTGGGGCGCTGGGGTATACCCATTTACTGGCAGTCACCACCGGCAGTACCTTTAACCTCAATAACTACAGCCAACTCGTTGAAAGCACCACCAATGAGGGTACGGTGCTGTTAGGCAGCGGCGTGCTGACCAGTGGGGCGTTAACCAACAATGGCATCATTAACCTGGGGACTGGCACGCTAGCGCTCACTGCGGGGGGGACCTCCAGTGCGACCGGTGGCTTAACCGGCGCTGGGTTGTTACAGGTACAAGCCGGCACTTTCACTGTCAGTGCCGCCAACAGTGGGCTGACCGCTGATACCGATATTGACAGCGGCGCGACGCTGGTGC
>NZ_JBXUGO010000127.1:0-408 GCF_057180565.1 Serratia sp. HNCC26DJ244
CCCTTACCGCCCTGGAGTTGCTGGAAGATGGCACCGATGCGTTGGTGATAGCCACTGATGGGCTGGCGGGCTCCAACAACGATTTACTGGTTAACGTGTTTGGCACCGGCGGTCTTGTACTGGACGGCACCTTGGCGCCGTTAACCCTTTCCAACAGCACCAACAGTTACAGCGGCAGCACCACCATCCGTGGGGGTACGGTCTTGCTGGGGGCCAGTGGGGCGCTGGGGAGTACCCATTTACTGGCCGTGAACAGTGGCAGTACCTTTAACCTCAATAGCTACAACCAACAGGTGGGAAGCACCACCAATGAGGGCACGGTGCTGTTAGGCAGCGGTGTGCTGACCAGTGGGGCGTTAACCAACAATGGCAGCATTAACCTGGGGACCGGTACCTTGGTGCTCACCG
>NZ_JBXUGO010000128.1:0-396 GCF_057180565.1 Serratia sp. HNCC26DJ244
GGCCGAGTTAATAAAGCGGCCATAACTTCCCTCGGTTACATCGCTTGGTTGTGCCAGGTACTCGGAGTTGTAATCCTCCAGGTTTTGCATATTGTAGACTCGCCCAGAGTTGGCGGTACCTGTGCCCGTTGCAGCACGCGCACTTTGGAAGAATGACCACAAGCCATTTGTCCCAATGGTCACTGCTGCCGCATTCACGCCAAGGCCTTCCCCATCGGTGGTCCCCCCCCACTTCTGCTCAATCAGCGTGCTGCCGTTACCCTCAGTGACCCCGATACTGGTGGAGGCACTTAACGAAGAACGGTTACCTGCCGCATCCCACACCATAAAGGCCAGATTATGCGCCCCGGCAGGCATGGTGCTGCTGATTGACCAGCTACCGTCGTCATTGGCTCT
>NZ_JBXUGO010000129.1:0-388 GCF_057180565.1 Serratia sp. HNCC26DJ244
GCGACCCATTGGGTAATGGTCAACATGACCTGACCACGACCGTGACCGACAAGGCCGGTAACACCAGCGATGAAGGGCAACACCTGATCTTCAAGGTGGATGTGGATCTAACGAAGGTACTACTGACCGGTCTGGAAGATAACCAGGGCAATAACCCGGTCGATAAGGTGGAGCTGATAGCCCAGAACGGGGTGACGAATGATTCGCGTCCGACCCTCATTGGTACCGCGAAGGCGGGCAGTGTGGTCACCGTCAGCGATGAAAGCGGCATTCTGGGCAGTACCACTGCCGAAAGCAACGGTGAATGGCGCTTTACGCCAAATGAGGATATGGGCCAGGGTGAGCATACCTTTAGGGCCAGCGCCAAAGATCCGGCAGGGAATGTCAG
>NZ_JBXUGO010000130.1:0-385 GCF_057180565.1 Serratia sp. HNCC26DJ244
GGGCAACTTTACCTTAAATGGCCGAGCTGTGGCCGGGGCACTTGATTACTTCCTCTATCAAGGGACACCCACGGACCCAGCCAATGGCAACTGGTATTTGCGCTCGAACTATGGTGATTTTGTCAACGATGTCTATCGCCCTGAAGCCGGCAGCTATATGGCCAGCATTGGCACGGCCAATACCTTGTTCAATACGCGACTGGATGACATCAAACCCTCGGTTGATGATGGGGAACACAGCTTATGGCTGCGCCAGCAAGGCTCCCGTACCAAGTTTAATGATGCCTCCGGCCAGCTTTCCAACAGCAGCAATAACTATGTGGTACAACTGGGGGGCGAGGTGTTTAACGGGCAAATCACTGGTGAAGATGCTCTCGCGGTGGGT
>NZ_JBXUGO010000131.1:0-383 GCF_057180565.1 Serratia sp. HNCC26DJ244
TTCCCCTTCCTGAAACTCGGGGCCATGGCGCAGGCTAATCACCTGCAGCCAGGTGTTTTGCAACAGCGCGTCAATATCACACTTTTTTATCTGACTCATATCGTTCTCTGGCTCATGTTCTCAGCACCGCAAACAACTCAAGCTCAGGCTCGCCAAGCATGCCTGGGACATAGAACATACAGTTACCACTCTCCAGCATCTCGCGCGCCGCCGGGTGTGATAAATCCAGGGAGAAATACTGGTTTTCCAGGCGCAACGGGATGGCCGCAGGGACGTGACGCAGCGGTTTGAGTGGCACGCCCTGTTGCGAGGCATTCACCAGGCTGGCGACATAATCGGGACTGCCCACCTTGCACTGGCGCGGGAACTGCTCCTGAAGTTGC
>NZ_JBXUGO010000132.1:0-371 GCF_057180565.1 Serratia sp. HNCC26DJ244
GGTTGCTGCTATCCGCCGTCAAGGTCACGCTGGCGCTATTGACCGCAAAAGCCTTGCCGCCGACTGTCACGGTAACCGCCGCGGTGCCTGCGGTAATGCCGCTCAGCGTTGCGGTGTAAGTCCCGTCGCTGTTATCGGTCACGTTACCCACGCTGCTGTTGGCCAGGTTAGGGACAAACTCCACCGTCTGACCACTTACCCCATTGCCATTGGCATCGTTCAGGGTCAGGGTCAACGTCGAGGTCTGGGTACCGTTAGCCACAATACTCGGCGGGCTGACTGCCAGCACAGACTTACTGCTGCTCAGGTTGCTGCTGTCCGCCGTCAGCGTCACGCTGGCAGGGTTGACCGCAAAGGCCTTGCTGCCGACT
>NZ_JBXUGO010000133.1:0-366 GCF_057180565.1 Serratia sp. HNCC26DJ244
AGTGGTGGAGTTCACACCCGACTGGCAGGAAATGAAAGAGATGATGCGCATCACCAAAGGCTTTGAGGTGCTCTCCCGCCCGATTGGGGAGAAAAAGACCCGCTGCCGTTATACCACCACCCAAGAAATCAGCCTGCAGCCGTTAGCGCTGGAGCACGCCAGGCTGACCACCGACCCGGATGGTCGCTCGGTGGTCAACCTGCGCTTTAACTGCAGCAATCTGGCGGACTGGAGCCGTATCGACCTGAGTCGCATTCCGTTCTACTTCAATGCGGATGCACCGCTGGCGTGTGCCATGCATCAGGCCTTTACCCTCAATGTGGCACGGCTATGGCTGCGTTTGCCCGGCGAGATGGACCGCCGCCC
>NZ_JBXUGO010000134.1:0-366 GCF_057180565.1 Serratia sp. HNCC26DJ244
GGTGGTGGAGTTCACGCCCGACTGGCAGGAAATGAAAGAGATGATGCGCATCACCAAAGGCTTTGAGGTGCTCTCCCGCCCCATCGGGGAGAAAAAGACCCGCTGCCGGTATACCACCACCCAAGAAATCAGCTTGCAGCCGTTAGCGCTGGAGCATGCCAGGTTGACCACCGACCCGGATGGTCGCTCGGTGGTCAACTTGCGCTTTAACTGCAGCAATCTGGCGGACTGGAGCCGTATCGACCTCAGTCGCATTCCGTTCTACTTCAATGCGGATGCACCGCTGGCGTGTGCCATGCACCAGGCCTTTACCCTCAATGTGGCGCGGCTATGGCTGCGTTTGCCCGGCGAGATGGACCGCCGCCT
>NZ_JBXUGO010000135.1:0-359 GCF_057180565.1 Serratia sp. HNCC26DJ244
GCTGAAGGTAGATACCACCGCGCCAGATCAGCCGGTGATTGGTAATGCTATTGATGACGTAGGTGATATCCGTGGTCCATTGACCAGCGGCAGTGTGACCGACGATGCCACCCCGACCTTCAAGGGAACGACAGAGCCAAATAGCATCATCAATGTCTATGATGATGGAAAACTGTTGGGGTCGGTTGCTGCCGACGACGATGGTGTCTGGTCGTTTACCCCAACCACCCCATTGGTGGAAGGTGAACACAAGATCACCACCACGGCGACAGATAAGGCGGGTAACATCAGTGCCCCATCCGACGTCTTTAAGTTGACCACCGATTACACCGCATCGCCAATTGGGCCAGAGTTCCTGA
>NZ_JBXUGO010000136.1:0-356 GCF_057180565.1 Serratia sp. HNCC26DJ244
GGGCGTGTACTGTGGGAACGCTGTGTGGCGGACGTTGAACAGGTCCAGCAGGCGTTGAAACAGGCCGGTTATAGCGAGGCCAATCGCCAGCATATCCTGTATGCCCAGTGCGCGCTGATTGACGAAGTGGTCAAGGGGCGCGGGGTGCAGGATGATGCGTGCGTACAGTGGTACGACGTGCCGTTGCAAGGTCATTTTCTCGGGACGTTGGAAGCGGGGGATGCGTTGTGCAACCGCATGCGCGATGTGCTGCATGAGCCGGCCCCGGACAGCGCGGTGCTGACCTGTTTCCACCGGGTGATGATGCTGGGTTTTCTCGGCGGTTATCGGCAGTTGGATGACCCGGCGCGGCGCCA
>NZ_JBXUGO010000137.1:0-341 GCF_057180565.1 Serratia sp. HNCC26DJ244
ACTTGATAACGGCACGCCACCAGTGAAATTGAGCGTACCACCATCCAGCACCAGATCCTGCAAGGTGGCGGTACTTGACGTTCCCGGGATACCAACCGTCGTCACACTGCCAGTGGCTAATGTCAGCCCAGCATTCTGCAGAGTGTCGGCATTGGTTCCCGCCAGTGAGAAGGTAGCGTTATTCAGCGTCATATTGCCGGTAAAGCCAGCCCCAACGCCAGTACCGAAATTGAACGCATTATTAGCCCCGGTATCGACATTCACCTGCCCGGCACCGGTCAGGGTATTGTTCAGCGTAAAGGCACCGGCGTTGGTGATATTCAAGGTACTGCTCGCGGTAT
>NZ_JBXUGO010000138.1:0-337 GCF_057180565.1 Serratia sp. HNCC26DJ244
TGCCAACTCCACCCAGAAGCCCGCGCTGTATGACACCGCCGATGCCACTGCCAACAGCCGCATCAACGCGCGTTTGCCGTACATCTTCTTGCTGTCGCGCATTGCTCACTACCTGAAGCTGATCCAGCGTGAAAACATCGGTACCACCAAGGACCGCCGTCTGCTGGAGCTGGAGCTCAACACCTGGGTACGTAGCCTGGTGACCGAGATGACCGACCCGGGCGATGAACTGCAAGCCTCTCACCCGCTGCGTGATGCGAAGGTGATTGTGGAAGACATCGAGGACAACCCGGGCTTCTTCCGTGTGAGACTGTACGCCATTCCGCACTTCCAGGTA
>NZ_JBXUGO010000139.1:0-337 GCF_057180565.1 Serratia sp. HNCC26DJ244
CGCCAACTCCACCCAGAAGCCCGCGTTGTATGACACGGCCGATGCCACGGCCAACAGCCGCATCAACGCACGTTTGCCGTACATCTTCCTGCTGTCGCGCATTGCTCACTACCTGAAGTTGATTCAGCGTGAAAACATCGGTACCACCAAGGACCGCCGTTTGCTGGAGCTGGAGCTCAACACCTGGGTACGTAGCCTGGTGACCGAGATGACCGACCCGGGTGACGAACTGCAAGCCTCTCACCCGCTGCGTGATGCGAAGGTGATTGTGGAAGACATTGAGGATAACCCGGGCTTCTTCCGCGTGAGACTGTACGCCATTCCGCACTTCCAGGTG
>NZ_JBXUGO010000140.1:0-335 GCF_057180565.1 Serratia sp. HNCC26DJ244
CACCATCGTCGCCGACAGCAACCGACCCCAACAGTTTTCCATCATCATAGACATTGATGATGCTATTTGGCTCTGCCGTTCCCTTGAAGGTCGGGTTGGCATCGTCAGTAACACTGCCGTTGGTCAATGGACCACGCACATCACCCACATCATCAATGGCATTACCCATCACCGGTTGATCTGGCGCGGTGGTATCTACCTTCAGCTCAAAGGCTGGCGAGGTCACGCTGTTACCAGCGGCATCTTCTGCCGTCACGGTCAGGCTGTGGTTACCCTCGATCAGATCGGTCTCTGGCGTAAAGCTCCAGCTACCATCTTTCTTGACGATAGTGGTA
>NZ_JBXUGO010000141.1:0-324 GCF_057180565.1 Serratia sp. HNCC26DJ244
ATACGCATCATGGGATTTACCGGTGGTTAAGCCACCCCAGTTCTCATTAACCGTGCTATTGGTGTAACCGCCTTGGTCTGCGGTTGCCCCTACATGGTTGGTCTGGCCATTGGTAATACGCAACAACTGCACCGAGTAAACTTCATTCGGATCCAACCCGAAGAAGCTCACCAGACCCATACTGTTGCTCGAGCCTGAGGACTGCGGGTTAATCAACTGCGTGGCCACCAACTCACCCTTCGAGTTATACAGCTTGACGGTATTGCTGTAGAAGGTATTGATGCCTTGGCCGTCAACAATACGGATCTGCAGGCTGGTACCATC
>NZ_JBXUGO010000142.1:0-320 GCF_057180565.1 Serratia sp. HNCC26DJ244
TAGTGTTGTCTATCGCTGCATTGCCTAAAATATTTACCGTACCGCCGGTGGCAATAAAGTTATCGGTGCTGAGCAAGCCATCTGCACGTACCCCCGGGAGGTCACCATAAAACGTCAGGGTGCCGCCATTCAGGTCTACATTGCCGACAGATTCGGTGGTGGTCACCCCGTTACTGCCAACTGTCGCATGACTGTTGGTGCCCAGATCCAGCGTCGCCAAGGTTAACGCGCTGGTGTTATCACCGGCGAGGGCAAACAAGGTATTTTGCACATTCACCGTACCGGCAAACGCACTGCCCACTGTACTGCCAAAGTTAAAG
>NZ_JBXUGO010000143.1:0-320 GCF_057180565.1 Serratia sp. HNCC26DJ244
ACGACTCTCCGGGCGTCTCTCTTCTCGAACAGAACCGGGGAATGACCGAGACGTTGATCACTGCGGACACGGCAAGCGCGGTTGATGGGCTCACATTGAGAATTAATAACCAGGTGGTGACACCTGGGGTGGGTATTTCTTCTGCCATTAACCAGAACAGTGTCCATGTGGCGAATGGTACCTACAATTACGCCTTGTCCAACACGAACGGCAGTGCCGATGGCCTGTACCTGAGCTATGGTTTGAGTGCCATTGAACTGCTGACGGACTATGCCGATGCGCTGATTATTGCCACTGATGTCAACCCTGGCTCTAACAGG
>NZ_JBXUGO010000144.1:0-308 GCF_057180565.1 Serratia sp. HNCC26DJ244
TCGGCGGCCACCGGTCCGGTGGCGGTGCTGCCATCCGGGAAGGTCACAGTGATGGTGCTGCCCGGCTCGGCGGTACCGGACACAGTCAGGGTACCGTCTGGGTTAGCGACCACGCTTGGCGCGGCTGGCGCGACAGGGCCAGTGCTGTCCACATACGCGGTGATCGCGGACGGACTGTCATTGCCCGCCACATCGGTGGCCAGCACGCTGACATCACCACTGGTTTGTGGTGCGGTGCTGCTGATAGGACCATAGCTGCCATCGGCGGCCACCGGTCCGGTGGCGGTGCTGCCGTCCGGGAAGGTGAC
>NZ_JBXUGO010000145.1:0-306 GCF_057180565.1 Serratia sp. HNCC26DJ244
TTGACCCTGAGAGACGTCAACAACAATACGGTGAGTGGTCAAACCGTGACTTTCGCAACCTCATTGGGGGCTATAAACACCGCGACAGAAACGGTGGCAGGTTCCGGTATTTATACGGCCACCCTGACCGCGGGCATGCTGGCGGGTACGGCGAATATCACCGTTAAGGTGAATAGCAATCCGCTGAGTAATACTGCGACGGTGACGTTGAACGGTGATAGCAGCAAGCTTGATCCGACCAAGTCAACTCTGGCCGCTAACCCGGTGAGTATCGTAGCGAACGGGACGGCGACCTCGGTGGTGACT
>NZ_JBXUGO010000146.1:0-294 GCF_057180565.1 Serratia sp. HNCC26DJ244
CACCGCGCCACAAACCAGTGGTGATGTCAGCGTGCTGGCCACCGATGTGGCCGGCAATGACAGTCCGTCCGCGATCACCGCCTATGTGGACAGCACCGCCCCTGTCGCGCCAGCCGCGCCAAGCGTGGTCGCTAACCCAGACGGTACCTTGAGTGTCTCCGGTACCGCCGAGCCTAACAGCACCATCACGGTCACCTTCCCGGATGGCAGCACCGCCACCGGACCGGTGGCCGCCGATGGCAGCTATGGTCCGATCAGCAGCACCGCGCCACAAACGTCCGGTGATGTCAGCGT
>NZ_JBXUGO010000147.1:0-289 GCF_057180565.1 Serratia sp. HNCC26DJ244
ATGGTTTGAAGTGGACGTGGTGCTGGCGGAGCGCTGGGAGCATGATTTCAGCTTTAACGAAAAGCACCTGCGGCTTAATTGTGTGCCGGTGATTAACCTGTTCCCGCTGGAATCGGACCCGCTGACCCTCGATTCGCTGCAGACCGAATACCTGCTGCGGCCGATGCGGGTGCAGGACGGGCATACCGAGATTTACTCCGTGGATTCGGTGATGTCGTCGGGGGGCCATACCTATGTGCCGTTTTCCAGCTTCCGCCACAAAGGGGGCATGATGCGCCATGAGGCCCCG
>NZ_JBXUGO010000148.1:0-289 GCF_057180565.1 Serratia sp. HNCC26DJ244
GTGGTTTGAAGTGGACGTGGTGCTGGCTGAGCGTTGGGAGCATGATTTCAGCTTTAACGAAAAGCATCTGCGGCTTAATTGTGTGCCGGTGATTAACCTGTTCCCGCTGGAATCGGACCCGCTGACCCTCGATTCGCTGCAGACCGAATACCTGCTGCGGCCGATGCGGGTGCAGGATGGGCATACCGAGATTTACTCCGTGGATTCGGTGATGTCGTCGGGGGGCCATACCTATGTGCCGTTTTCCAGCTTCCGCCACAAAGGGGGCATGATGCGCCATGAGGCCCCA
>NZ_JBXUGO010000149.1:0-275 GCF_057180565.1 Serratia sp. HNCC26DJ244
TATCCGTCGCAGTGGTGGTGATCTTGTGTTCACCTTCCACCAATGGGGTGGTTGGGGTAAATGACCAGGCACCCTTGTCGTCGGCAGCAGCCGACCCCAACAGTTTTCCATCATCATAGACATTGATGATGCTATTTGGCTCTGTCGTTCCCTTGAAGGTTGGGTTGGCATCGTCAGTGGCATCGCCGCTGGTCAATGGACCACGGTTATCACCGACGTCATCAATGGCGCTACCAATCACCGGCTGATCTGGCGCGGTGGTATCTACCTTCAGT
>NZ_JBXUGO010000150.1:0-273 GCF_057180565.1 Serratia sp. HNCC26DJ244
CGGTAATAAATACGTCTTAAAGAATCTAGGCAATGATTTTGCTCCGGAGAACGTGACTTTAGTTCGTGTCGGCAAGGCGTTGCACGTGATCCAGGAAGGGGACACACAAGCCAGTATTATTATTGAAGACTACTTTAATGGTGAAGCCAACAACCCGGTGTTACTGGGAATGGCTGAAGATGGCCAGCTGTATGCCTATGTTCCCTTGTCCGGGGAAGGCTATGAGCACGGCTATCTCTTTACTGATGGTCAGTCATCGCCTGTCGCATTAGG
>NZ_JBXUGO010000151.1:0-272 GCF_057180565.1 Serratia sp. HNCC26DJ244
ATCTTTGGCGATCCCCATACCACTGGTATGAGTGATCAAATTTTGATTAACGCCGGCACGGATCAGTGTATCGCGAACCGTATTTGCCCTGGCCTGTGACAAGCGTTGGTTTGCTGCCGCATTACCAATAGCATCGGTGTAACCAATTAACTGAATGTCAGAGACGTTATTCCCTTCCTTAAGGAATGTTATGACATGGTCCAATTTAGCTTTTGAGGCCGGTAAGATTGAACCATACTGACTTTTGCCGGTAGGAAAATGGAGACTTTCCT
>NZ_JBXUGO010000152.1:0-271 GCF_057180565.1 Serratia sp. HNCC26DJ244
CAGTTAACTCATTGATGCGCTGAAGTTTCAATTTTCAGCTTGTTCCAGATTGTTAAAGAGCAATATCTTAAACATGACTCCACAGAATCATCTTTAAGATAAAAAGTATCATCAGATACTGAAGACCGCCGCTTTCACCGGGATGGTCGGAAGCAGTTGGCGTCCCCTAGGGGATTCGAACCCCTGTTACCGCCGTGAAAGGGCGGTGTCCTAGGCCTCTAGACGAAGGGGACACGACACCGTACTTTTATGACGCTTTTGCTCATTACTG
>NZ_JBXUGO010000153.1:0-271 GCF_057180565.1 Serratia sp. HNCC26DJ244
CGGGGTAAAGCTCCATTTACCGTCATCTTCTATCTTGGCGGTACCGATTTCCTTACCGTTATCATAGATGGTGACTGTACCGCCTGGTTCGCCGGTACCGTTCAGGTTTGGTGAGCGGTCATCGGTGGTATCACCCGGTTTCACTTCACCGGTCTTCTCACCCACGTTGTCGGTGATAACGATATCACCAGCCGGGTTAGGTACGGTGGTGTCAACATTAATACCGAAGCTGCCGCTTGGTGCGCTGACGTTATCTGCCGCATCCGTTGCG
>NZ_JBXUGO010000154.1:0-271 GCF_057180565.1 Serratia sp. HNCC26DJ244
TGCAACGGATGCGGCAGATAACGTCAGCGCACCAAGCGGCAGCTTCGGTATCAATGTTGACACCACCGTGCCTAATCCGGCTGGCGATATCGTTATCACCGACAATGTGGGTGAGAAGACCGGTGAAGTGAATCCGGGAGATACCACCGATGACCGTTCACCAAACCTGAACGGTACGGGCGAACCCGGCGGTACAGTCACCATCTATGATAACGGTAAGGAAATCGGTACCGCCAAGATCAATGATGAAGGTGAGTGGAGCTTTACCCCA
>NZ_JBXUGO010000155.1:0-271 GCF_057180565.1 Serratia sp. HNCC26DJ244
GCCTTCATTCAGGCTATCGGTTGGCTTGAACGTCCAGACACCGCTGTCATTGGTTTTCGCTGAGCCTAACAGACCGGTTTGGTCATACACCATCACCACACTGTTGGCTTCCGCACGACCGGTCAGGATCGGGTAGGGATCATCTGTGGCACTGCCACTGGTCATGTTTTGTGGCTGATGATCCTTATCTCCCACATTGTCTGCTGCCGAGTCGATAAACGGCGCGCCTGGTGCCACCGTATCGACGGTAAACACCCAGTTGCCGCTGGTA
>NZ_JBXUGO010000156.1:0-261 GCF_057180565.1 Serratia sp. HNCC26DJ244
GGTGACGGTGCTGTTAGGCTCGGCAGTGCCGGACACCGTCAGGGTACCGTCTGGGTTAGCGACCACACTTGGCGCGGCTGGCGCCACTGGGCCAGTGCTGTCCACATAGGCGGTGACGGCAGACGGACTGTCATTGCCCGCCACATCGGTGGCCAGCACGCTGACATCACCACTGGTCTGAGGCGCGGTGCTGCTGATAGGACCGTAGCTGCCATCGGCGGCCACCGGCCCGGTGGCGGTGCTGCCATCCGGGAAGGTGAC
>NZ_JBXUGO010000157.1:0-260 GCF_057180565.1 Serratia sp. HNCC26DJ244
CTCAGTACACCATTTTCGTTCTTAAGGAACGAAATAGAGTCTGCTTCCGAGTCAGCCAACACAAAGTCCAGATAGCCATCACCGTGACGGTCATAGGCTATCACCCCCCCTAAGTGGTTAAGGGTGCCTTGGTCTACTGATTTCGCCGTGTAACTGCCATCAGCATTCTGCATCCAGTAGGCAGTGCGTCCACCGTTACCATAAGAGCTGACCTGTGACATCACATCAGTCAAACCATCACGGTTAATATCCGCAAAGGT
>NZ_JBXUGO010000158.1:0-259 GCF_057180565.1 Serratia sp. HNCC26DJ244
GTGATGGCGGGTTATGGGCTGAGTAATGGCAGTTCAGACTCACGGATTAGCGATTACCGTTCTGACAACCGGTTAAACGGTTACTCCCTGGGGGTGTATGGCACCTGGTATCAATATGCCAATCAACGCCATAGTCCTTATGTGCATGGCTGGTTGCAATACGCCTGGTTCAACGGGTCAACCGAAGGGCAGTCGGAGAGCCAGCAGGATTACCGCCTGCGCGGCGCCAGTGCTTCGGTGGAGGTGGGTTACCCCGTGC
>NZ_JBXUGO010000159.1:0-259 GCF_057180565.1 Serratia sp. HNCC26DJ244
ATGATGGCGGGTTATGGGCTGAGTAATGGCAGTTCAGACTCACGGATTAGCGATTACCGTTCTGACAACCGGTTAAACGGTTACTCCTTGGGGGTGTACGGCACCTGGTATCAGCATGCCAATCAACGCCATAGCCCTTATGTGCATGGCTGGTTGCAATACGCCTGGTTCAACGGGTCAACCGAAGGGCAGTCAGAGAGCCAGCAAGATTACCGCCTGCGCGGCGCCAGTGCTTCGGTGGAGGTGGGTTACCCCGTGG
>NZ_JBXUGO010000160.1:0-258 GCF_057180565.1 Serratia sp. HNCC26DJ244
TTGACTGGGGTTGGTGGCATCGTTTTTGATGCGACCCAGAGTCCGTTGACGGTAACCAATAGCAACAACCTCTACCAAGGTAGTACCACGGTGCAGGGCGGTACCGTACAACTGGGCAGCAACAATGGCTTCGGTGAAACCTTGTTGCTGACGGTTGCAAGTACCGGCACGTTTAATGGCAACTCGTTTAACCAAACGGTAAAAGCGTTGGATAACCAGGGTACGGTCAACGTCGGTACCGGTATCCTGACCAATAGC
>NZ_JBXUGO010000161.1:0-258 GCF_057180565.1 Serratia sp. HNCC26DJ244
ACTATTGGTCAGGATACCGGTACCGACGTTGACCGTACCCTGGTTATCCAGCGCTTTTACCGTTTGGTTGAACGAGTTGCCATTAAACGTGCCGGTACTTGCAACTGTCAGCAACAAGGTTTCACCGAAGCCATTGTTGCTCCCCAGTTGTACGGTACCGCCCTGCACCGTGGTACTGCCTTGGTAGAGGTTGTTGCTATTGGTTACCGTCAACGGACTCTGGGTCGCATCAAAAACGATGCCACCTGCCCCAGTCAG
>NZ_JBXUGO010000162.1:0-256 GCF_057180565.1 Serratia sp. HNCC26DJ244
GAAGCGGGTAACATCATTACGGTATACCGTGGCAACGAAATTATTGGCTCGGCGGTTGTGAAGAGTGATCTCTCCTGGTCGATGCAGCCGGACCTGCCGCTTGTGGATGGTGTGGTGGTGTTGACCGCAACAGAGCGCGATCCGGTCGGCAACACCACCGATAAGTCACCGGCTTACAGTATTACCGTCAGTACAGTCCCACCGGCACCTCCGGTGCTGGGTACGGTCATCGATAATCAGGGGCCAGGACCAGAAT
>NZ_JBXUGO010000163.1:0-252 GCF_057180565.1 Serratia sp. HNCC26DJ244
AGAGCCAATGACGACGGTAGCTGGTCAATCAGCAGCACACTGCCAGCCGGGGCGCATAATCTTGCCTTTATGGTGTGGGATGCGGCAGGTAACCGTTCTTCGTTAAGTGCCTCCACCAGCATCGGGGTCACTGAGGGTAACGGCAGTACGCTGATTGAGCAGAAGTGGGGGGGGACCACCGATGGAGAAGGCCTTGGCGTGAATGCGGCAGCAGTGACCATTGGGACAAATGGCTTGTGGTCATTCTTCCAA
>NZ_JBXUGO010000164.1:0-252 GCF_057180565.1 Serratia sp. HNCC26DJ244
AGAGCCAATGCTGACGGTAGCTGGTCAATCAGCAGCACACTACCAGCCGGCGCGCATAATCTGGCCTTTATGGTGTGGGATGAGGCTGGTAACCGTTCTTCGTTAAGTGCCTCCACCAGTATCGGGGTCACTGAGGGTGATGGTAATACGCTGATCGTGCAGAAGTGGGGGGGGACGACCGATGGGGAAGGCCTTGGCGTGAATGCGGCAGCAGTGACCATTGGGACAAATGGCTTGTGGTCATTCTTCCAG
>NZ_JBXUGO010000165.1:0-242 GCF_057180565.1 Serratia sp. HNCC26DJ244
GAATTCACCAGCATTTTGGTGGAATCGGGCTTCAGTACCGCCTTGCCGGAATCAAACAGCGACAGGCTGTCGAGGCGAACGATTTTCGGCTCGGCTTCCGTTTGCGGGGTCGACGGCGGCGGGGGCGGAATATAGGCGCGAATGGCCTCCAGGACCGGCAGATGCAGGCGCCCCCCCTGGTACAAGCCAAGGCTTATCCCCAGCGGGGCCCCATTGCGTGCCCAGTGGTCCAACTGCTGGGC
>NZ_JBXUGO010000166.1:0-239 GCF_057180565.1 Serratia sp. HNCC26DJ244
GGTAACCTGGGCACTAACGTCAATTTCAAGAGCAATTATCAGGTTGTGATTGATCTGGAAGCACCGAATGCGATCCTTGGTGCGCCTGATGTGCCGCAAATTGTTAACAGCAGCACTACCTACACCTTCAACCAGACTAAATACGGTAATGTTGAAGCAGGATCGATCGTTTCACTGGTGAGTGATGTCAACGGTAATGGGACCTACCAGGAAGGGCTGGATCAGATTATCGGCTTTGC
>NZ_JBXUGO010000167.1:0-238 GCF_057180565.1 Serratia sp. HNCC26DJ244
GATTATCGATGACCGTACCCAGCACCGGTGGTGCCGGTGGCGCTGTACTGACGGTAATACTGTAAGCCGGTGACTTATCGGTGGTGTTGCCGACCAGATCGTGCTCTGTTGCGGTCAACACAGCCACACCATCCACAAGCGGCAGGTTCGGCTGCATCGACCAGGAGAGATCCGTCTTCACAACCGCCGAGCCAATAATTTCGTTGCCACGGTATACCGTAATGATGTTACCCGCTTC
>NZ_JBXUGO010000168.1:0-226 GCF_057180565.1 Serratia sp. HNCC26DJ244
TCGTGGTCCCGGTCTCACCTGGATTAACCACCAGGAAATAGGTCGTTGCACCCAGGGTTTTCAGTTGATGTTTGGGGGCCAGTTTACCTTGATACAACGGTTGATCCTGGAAGTAGGACTCAATGGCGTGCCCACCAGGGACAACACAAAAGACCGTATACTCGCCAGGCAATAGTACCGATTGCAGTTGACGATCCACATAAACCGTCGCAGGAAGTTTACCTTC
>NZ_JBXUGO010000169.1:0-224 GCF_057180565.1 Serratia sp. HNCC26DJ244
TGTTGCTGCTGTCCGCCGTCAAGGTCACGCTGGCGCTATTGACCGCAAAAGCCTTGCCCCCCACCGTCACGGTAATCGCCGCGGTGCCTGCGGTAATGCCGCTCAGCGTTGCGGTGTAAGTCCCGTCGCCGTTATCGGTCACCGTGCCCACTTTGCTGTTGGCCAGGTTAGGGACAAACTCCACCGTCTGACCACTCACGCCGTTGCCATTGGCATCGTTCAGT
>NZ_JBXUGO010000170.1:0-222 GCF_057180565.1 Serratia sp. HNCC26DJ244
TAAAATCATTGGTCCCCTCCAAGGTCACTGCCGCATTGGTATTGATGGTACCGTCACCACTGAGTATGTTGGCCAGCGTATCGGCAGCGTTCAGGTTCAAAGTACCCACTACATCAACATCACTGCTACCCAAGGCATTGGCCGCAGTCAAATTGACGATTGCCGACGCTGCTATCAGGGTGTCGGTTGCGGTTGTCAAGCCACTGTTGGCAGCACTCAGGA
>NZ_JBXUGO010000171.1:0-221 GCF_057180565.1 Serratia sp. HNCC26DJ244
TGCCGTCCGGGAAGGTGACAGTGACGGTGCTGTTAGGCTCTGCGGTACCGGAGACGCTCAGGGTACCGTCTGGGTTAGCGACCACGCTTGGCGCGGCTGGCGCGACAGGCGCCGTGCTGTCCACATAGGCGGTGATCGCGGACGGACTGTCATTGCCCGCCACATCGGTGGCCAGCACGCTGACATCACCACTGGTTTGTGGTGCGGTGCTGCTGATAGGC
>NZ_JBXUGO010000172.1:0-216 GCF_057180565.1 Serratia sp. HNCC26DJ244
TCAGCAGCACCGCGCCGCAAACCAGTGGTGATGTCAGCGTGCTGGCCACCGATGTGGCCGGCAATGACAGTCCGTCCGCCATTACCGCCTATGTAGACAGCACCGCCCCAGTGGCGCCGGCTGCGCCAAGTGTGGTTGCTAACCCAGATGGCACCCTGACGGTGTCCGGTACCGCCGAGCCTAACAGCACCATCACCGTCACCTTCCCGGACGGCA
>NZ_JBXUGO010000173.1:0-215 GCF_057180565.1 Serratia sp. HNCC26DJ244
CACCAGCGGTACCTGGGTGTTTACCGTCGACACGGTGGCGCCGAACGCGCCGTTTATCGACTCGGCCGCAGACAATGTGGGTGCGCCACAACCGCAAGGCATGCTCAGCGGCAGTGCCACAGATGATCCTTACCCGGTCCTGACAGGTCGTGCGGAAGCCAACAGTGTGGTGATGGTGTATGACCAAACCGGCCTGTTAGGCTCAGCGAAAACCA
>NZ_JBXUGO010000174.1:0-207 GCF_057180565.1 Serratia sp. HNCC26DJ244
CCCAGATGGTCCAAATGGTCACCCAGGTGGCGCGCTGCCTGCTGCCTTGAGCTTTATGCACGAACTTGGGGCGGTGGATATCGATAATAACGGTACCATTGATATTACTGGCCATGTCGACTTCAACACACTTACGTCGAACGGAGGTAACCTTGGGCGCGGTCTTGCTGTCTTGTATAACCAGACCACAGCTACCAATAAGACCAA
>NZ_JBXUGO010000175.1:0-201 GCF_057180565.1 Serratia sp. HNCC26DJ244
TATTCCCCGTCAGGTCGATATTGCTGCTGTTCAGCACCCAGTCCCCTGCGCCATCGATAACATTATCCAGCGAGGTCAAGGCACCGCCTTCAAAGGCGTTAAAGTTAAGGGTACTGCCATCAGCGATACTGACACTGCCATCACCCAGGTTGGCATTCTGCGACACACTCAGCGTGCTGTTGCCCACCAAATCAAACAGAC